>NVSH01000022.1 GCA_002401185.1 Gammaproteobacteria bacterium
CGAGAAATCTGCTGCATTTAGGTAAGTTAGCTTATCTTCAATTAAGATCTCTCCCTGAGGTCGAGATGACAAATAAATCAAAGGGGTCAGACTCCAATGCCGCTTACTTAAGGAAGGAATCAGAGATTTAGGCGAAAGAAAAAGACTGCCTCAAGTGTTAGGATTTAGTTACGAAACAAGACCCTGATACCCACTGGAGACAGCCTTTTATGCATACTAACTATTCGGCGGTTAAACATCAACAGATTCAAATTTCCACTCATCATAGTAAGCTCAATGCTCTGAGTTTTTTCAATCAACTTACCTCAGATCAATTGCTTGAGCGAGTCGAATCTTTATTGCCTGACCATCGAGAACGAACATTTCCCCCAACAGAAACATTGTCGTTATTCCTGTCGCAAGCCATAAACGAGGATCGATCTTGTCGGAACGTGGTGAATCAATCGTCCATAGCAAGACTGATCGGAGGACTCCCTAAGTGCAGTATCGCGACAGGCGGATATTGCAAAGCCCGGGCGAGATTGCCGGTCGATATGATCCGGACCTTGACTCGTTTTACCGGAGAATTAATTGACCAAAAAGTATGTAACAAATGGCGTTGGCAGGGGCGTCGTGTACGCATTGTTGATGGCACAACGGTAACACTGCCAGACACACCAGAAAATCAAAAAAGGTACCCACAACTGAAAGCCCAAAAACCTGGACTTGGCTTTCCAATGTGTCGACTCGTTGGGATTACGTGCTTATCAAGTGGCGCTCTGCTTGACTCAGCGATGTGCCCGGTTAGTGGCAAAGGCAATGACGAGCAATCCCTTCTTCGTACGATGATAAAAACCTTTAAAAACAACGATATATTATTAGGAGATGCCTTTTACGCCACTTATTTTTTGATTGCTGAATGACAAGAGATGGGCGTTGATGCGGTATTTGAACAGCATGGATCTCGCAAGCGCAGCACCGACTTTCGGCGCGGCAAAAAACTGGGTAGTAAGGATCACTTAATTGTTATTAAACGACCCAGATCACCGCCAGCCTGGATGAGCCAGGAGACGTTCGACTCGATGCCTGAGACATTGACGGTGCGAGAATTAAAAGTCAAAGGAAAGATTTTAATCACCACGCTTTGCTGTCGCGTCACAGCCACCAAAGAAGACCTTAAAAATCTCTATAAAAGCAGGTGGAACATCGAACTGGATATCCGACATATCAAAACAACCATGGGCATGGATGTCTTGAGTTGCGTGTCTCCAGACATGGCAGAGAAGGAGATTTGGGTTTATCTACTCGCTTACAATCTGATACGTTTGATTATGATTGAATCGGCATTATTATGCGACATCATTCCACGCCAGTTGAGCTTCAAACACACGATGCAACTATGGCTAACCTATCACCAACAAACGGATGGTGGTACTAATGTTGAATTAATAAAAGAACTATTGTTTTTGGTTGGACAGCTACGAGTTGGAAACCGAACACGCAGGGTCGAACCTCGAGTAATAAAAAGAAGGCCTAAAGCCTATTCAATGATGGTCAAACCACGATCTATTTTGAGGAAAGAAATTGTTCAAAATTGGGCATGATTTAGCTTAAGTAAGCGGCATTGGGGTCAGACTCGATTGATTATATATAATTTGGGTCGGATAGAATTTGTAAGGAAAAAACTCAAAGTGTCTTAGCTTTCTCTTCACCATGCTACAATTTATGCAGAAATTGTAATGGTTCTATATTTTCAAAGGATTGAATATGAGACTACATAAATACACACTAAATCAATTAACACTAGCCATTGAAAACTCTACCTCATTTAGACAGATACTTTTAGAGCTTAACGTTGCCGCTTATGGTGGAAATTATCCCGTTTTAAAAAAAGCTATTGAGCATTTCAAATTAGACACATCTCATTTTGTTGGGCAGGCGTGGAATAAAGGAAAAACAATGCCCGCTAAGTACTCACTTAATGATTACCTTGAAAATAAATCACCTATTCAATCTTACAAGCTTAAGAAACGTTTAATAGACAACAAACTTCTTAAGCCTGTTTGTCCTAATTGCCATAACGACAAGTGGCTAGATAACCCAATTCCTTTGGAACTTGACCATATTAATGGAAACAATAAAGATAATTGTCTTGAGAATTTAAGACTGCTCTGCCCTAGTTGCCATGCGTTAACACCAACTTACAGGGGTAGAAATCGTTCTAAGTAATTAAATTTTGGGGCAATAAAAAAGCCGCAACTAGTGCGGCTTTTTTATTGGAAATGGTACCCAGGGCCGGATTAAATTTGTATGGAACAAATTTAGCATGAGTGTTTTATACGAATGACCTGAAAGGTGAATTACAGGGATGTAATTCATAATCTAACTGGCAGCCGGTTCGATTCTGCACATATGTACACGATACGATTAATTATAACTGAAGTGTATTAATTACTAAAAATGGTGCCCAGGGCCGGAATCGAACCGGCACGCCTGTTAAGGCGAGGGATTTTCGTACCAACTATAGCTTTCGCTACTGCCAATTAAATGACATTTGTGGTCTGGACTTTCTCTTCACCATAATTATTTTCACAATGTTAGGCGGGTGCCGTCAAGTCTCTACACGTTCCCGAATACTATTCGGGCTTCGCTCGGGATTGCCACCAGCATTACCTGTAAGGTTTCCCCGAATTTGACACCATTCACACCAGTAGTTTCCTGACTGGGTGCTCAAAATTTTAAGTCCCTTGCGTCTACCAATTTCGCCACCTGGGCAGATGGTCTTCTTTCTTACACCCATATTCGTTATATTTTAAGTAGTTCTTCGAACTACGGTCTACCACAACGCCACCTGGGCAGATGGTCTTTCTTCATTACGCTATCTGTTGGTAAGCAGATTACGTAAATTTGGAGGCGGGACCCGGAGTCGAACCGAGGTAGATTGATTTGCAATCAACTGCATGGCCACTTTGCTATCCCGCCGTTTAAACTACTACGTTYACTTATCCTGCGTTAAGAAGCGCCTAAAAAATACTCATTGACCAACGTCAACTCCGCTTTTTTCGCTACTTCTTGCCTTGACTAAGCCTCACTCGTTACGTTTAAACAAGTGTGTTTTATTCTATTTCCACATAACGCTTAAATACAACTCTAAACGTTTTATACATGCGTACTTCGTTATATACGAGCATTTTCACCTGTATAAACAAAAAAACCCTGCACTGGTTTAAATAATACAGGGTTTATCATAATTTGGAGCGGGAAAGGAGGCTCGAACTCCCGACCTCAACCTTGGCAAGGTTGCGCTCTACCAACTGAGCTATTCCCGCAATGCTTTCTAAGCAGCTCGCTATTCTAGCGATGCCAACGATACTGTCAAGGTATAATTGTGCTATCGCCGAATATAACCCTATTTTTCACTTTTTGGCCGTTGTTAGCATCGGCCATGCAGATTTAACATAGATGAACATCGACACCAGAGTCAGAATTGCTGCCCATACTAGCAAGCCTGTCGCGAAATGTAGCGTCGGCAAGCTGTAGATGTCTTTTTCGTATATCAGGAAAAGTACAGCGGACATTTGTGCGACGGTTTTGGCTTTGCCAAAAAACGATACCGCTACTACATTCCCTGCCCCCATGCCCGTCATCCATTCTCGTAATGACGAGATGAATATTTCACGGGATATTATAATCAGCGTGGAAAACAATAACCAGTTGTTATCAGGGTGTTTGGTGATAATTAATAACAGTGCGGTTATTACCATTAGTTTATCGGCGAGCGGGTCGATGAATGCGCCGAGTGATGATTGTTGGTTTAGTTTACGGGCCAGGTAACCGTCGAACCAGTCGGTGATAGCCGCAAACCAAAAAACGAAGGTGGCCAACACCGGCGCCCAGGAATACGGCAGGTAAAATACCACGATAAACACCGGTATTAATGCGATTCGAAAGCTTGTTATTGTGTTTGGTATGTTCATAGTTTTATCTATCACTGCATAGACGATTATTTTACGCTTATGTTTTTTTATTACTGATGAAAGCTCAGTTTAATCGCCTGCGTGAAACTGATCGTAAATATCTTGTGCCAGCTTTTTACTTATGCCGGTTATTTTAACAATATCTTCTACGCCTGCCTGCGTTATTCCCTGCATTCCGCCAAAATGTTTTAATAATGTTTGTCTGCGCTTTGGCCCCAGACCAACGATGCCTTCTAACGGTGATGTACGCCGTTTTTTAGCACGTTGCGCACGATGCCCACTGATGGCAAAGCGATGCGCTTCATCGCGCACCTGCAATATCAGATTTAATGCGGCCGATTCGATAGTGAGGTGGAGATCAGGTCGACCGTCACTGAAAATCAATTTTTCCAGACCTGCTTTTCGCCCTTCACCCTTGGCCACGCCGATGAGTAAGACACTGGTTATGGCCAGTTCTTCAAAGACTTCGATAGCCTRTTTGAGCTGCCCTTTACCACCATCGATAAATAATATGTCAGGCAGTTTTAACTCACTTTTTGTATCCGATGCTGAATCAGACAGCCGAAAACGCCTCTGCAGTGCCTGTTTCATCGCAGCATAATCGTCACCGGGCGTTATGCCAGTTATATTGTAACGTCGGTAATCAGTTTTAAAGGCACCTTCCGGTGTGAAGACAACGCAGGAGGCAACCGTGGCTTCACCCATGGTATGACTAATATCAAWACATTCCAACCGCACGGGTATTTCATCCAGTTGCAGCGTTTCCTGTAATGCTTCGAAACGAGCCATCAAGCCAGATTTTGATATTAACTTTATTTTCAATGAGTTATTTGCATTATTTAATGCCATTTCTATCCATTTCGCACGTTCGCCACGTACCCGGTTAACAAGCTTAACCTTGTGTTTTGACTGCTCACTAAGTACCTCAGCGATCAGCTTACTGCCTTCGAGTGCGGCGGATACAATAATTTCACCCGGCACATCACGTTTTAAATAAAACTGCGGTATAAAGGCGCCAAGTATTTTTTCAGCTGTTAGTTCTTCAGGCAGACTAGGGTAAAAACTACGATTACCCAGGTTGAGTCCGTTGCGGATATAAAATACCTGCACACAGGCTTGCCCTGCCTCTGTGCTACAGGCGATGATGTCGATATCACCTTTATCAGCACTGACATGTTGCTTTTCGGTAATTTTTCGCAGGTTACTTATCTGGTCACGGTAGACACCGGCTTTTTCATAATGCTGTTTTCCAGACGCCCTTTCCATATCCTTTACCAGTTCATTAATGACCTGCTCGCTCTTACCCTGTAAAAATAGTACGGCATGGTTGATATCTTTTGCGTAGGCTTTTTCGGATATGTATTCGACACAGGGTGCAGTGCAGCGTTTTATCTGGTACTGCAGACAGGGCCGGGAACGATTGGCAAAGGTAGTGTCTTCGCATTGACGGATAAGAAACATCTTTTGCAGCAGGTTGATGCTCTCGCGTACTGCGTGTACGTTTGGATATGGCCCCAGATATAAACCTTTCTTTTTTCGCGCGCCACGGTGTAGTGCAATACGTGGATAAGCCGCTTTATCTGAAACAAAAATGTAAGGATAACTTTTATCATCACGCATCAACACGTTGTAACGTGGGCGCAATTCTTTTATCAGGTTACTTTCAAGTAAAAGTGCTTCGCCTTCGGTATGGGTAATGGTGATTTCGATCGTATTAATCTTCGATACCATCACCTGTGTTTTAGCTGACAAGCCAGTTTTACGGAAATAACTGATCAGGCGTTTTTTAAGATTTTTGGCTTTGCCGACATAGATAACCTGCACTTTGTCGTCGAGCATACGATAAACACCAGGTTTACTGGTGACACTTTTCAGGAAAAAGACAGAATCGAATGTCGCTTTACTTTCCGTCGGTGATTGTTCTGCGGGTGATGTTTCTTCAGGGAATTTTTCTGGGGCTGCCATGTGGCATATTCTAACTTACTGCTGAAGTAATAAGCGTTTCCGACTTATCATTTGATCGGCATATTATTTTCATCGAGCACGCCGTGCTTCATCGCCATGTGCAACATTTCGATATCTGAGCTTACATCAAGTTTTTCAAATAAACGCATACGATATGTACTTATCGTCTTTGGGCTTAGATTAAGAATTTCAGATATCTTTTTGGTTTTGGTGCCCTGTGCGATCATCATTAATACCTGTGTCTCACGCATCGAGAGAATATCCAGAGGATTAATTTCACCGGGCAATACCGACAGCGCCAGTTGTTGAGCAATGTCTTTAGCAATGTAATATTTACCCTGGTGGACATCGCGAATGGCTGCGATCATTTCATCGACTGCGTTGCCTTTGGTGAGGTATCCTTTGGCCCCACCTTTGAGTAATATTTTAGGCAGTGGCCCGCCATCGTGTACTGTTATAATAATTATGCCAATAATCGGCCACGACTGACTAATCCGTTTAGTTGCACCAATGCCGCCAATGCCCGGCATATTGACATCCATTAAGATAACATCAATATCACCATTATGATCGCGACACCAGTTGATGGCATCCTCGCCACAGCAGACGGTATCGACTACATCAATGCCATCTTGCTCATTGAGTAAACTTTTAAAGCCATAACGCACGAGGTCATGATCATCAACAATCAACACTCGTATTTCATTATTGTTTATTATTTCAGTCATTTACGATTTGAATATCATGGTTATTTGATACTTACGACACCGGATTGTAGCAAAATTTTATTCGCACCACATCTCATAAGGATACCTAAGCAAAGAATTATTGTAGGGGCTGTCCTAGATAACTAAAATTATCTAGGACAGCCCCTTATTGTAATAACGTTTATCATGGCTCACCTCTTCACCTATCCAGTCAGGTTTTACAATAATTTCATCGACGTTATCTAGTTCAACTTCTTCGACTTGCAGACCCGTATTACAACCATGAAAAACATCGATCTCCCATAGATGTGACTCAAAGGGTACGTGATAACGTGTTTTTATAATGATAACTTGCTCACATAATGAAGTGATCATCTGTTCTGCATCATTAATGGGGATGTCGTATTCGTACTCCTGACGTATAATCGTGCCCTTAATATTGATATTGGCTTTATCGTCACTGATGCGAATACGTATAGATGACTTATCTGTCGTTCCCACTCCACTTAATAAATAAGCCTGTTTGATTACCAGAGTTTTGGTTACCAGTGATTTCCAGTTATCGTTTTTAAGTAAAAATTTACGTTCTATTTCAACAGCCATGGTTCGTTCTCTTGGTGATGGATTTTGTTTTCAATTAACAAGGATGACATTGACGATGACTATCACGATGACAATTCGTGATAAATTAAGAATCATGAAATCACACTTCCTGCTCGATGAAAACATTATTTACCTAAACCATGCCGCCGTAGCGCCCTGGCCTATTGTAACCCGTGATGCCGTCATTGCCTTTGCCAATGAAAACACCAGCATCGGTTCAAAAAATTATAAGCTGTGGATGAAAACCGAAAAACAGTTAAAACAAAAACTGATGCAATTAATCAATGCAGAATCCATCGATGAAATTGCACTATTAAAAAACACGTCGGAAGGCCTGTCACTTATCGCACAAGGCATACCTTTTGATAAAGGCGATAATATCGTCATACCAGCGGAAGAGTTCCCTTCGAACAAAGTCGTTTGGCAGGCTCTTAAAATACAGGGCGTGGAAGTACGATTGGTACCCGTTGATGATATCGATCACCCTGAACAGGCATTAATTAATGCCATGGATGAACATACTCGCCTACTCAGTTGCAGTTCGGTGCAATTTGCCCGCGGTCTACTGCTGGATGTGAACTTGATCGGTAGCGCCTGCAAACAAAATAATACCTTATTTTGTGTTGATGCTATCCAGTCGCTGGGCGCTATGACGTTTGATGCACAGGCATGTCAGGCCGATTTCGTGGTTGCCGATGGACACAAGTGGATGTGTGGGCCTGAAGGCACAGCACTTTTTTATTGCCGGAAGCAACGACAACATTTGTTACGTCTAACGCAACACGGCTGGCACATGCTGAAATCGGCTTTCGAATTCTCGCATGAAAATATCGATCAACCTCTCGAACAACAGGTCGTGGAAAATGCACGGCGTTTTGAAAGTGGTAGTCCGAATATGATGGGTATCGCTGCGCTCAATGCGTCATTAGGGCTCTTATTAACCATTGGTATCGATAACATTCAGACAAAGATAATTGCCAATACAGAATATTTATTAAATCAATTAGCCTCACGTGCCGACATAACGGTTATAAGTTCAACAAAACCGGGTAGCTATGCGGGCATTGTTACGTTTATAAAACATCGAGTTGATAATGAAAAGCTCTATCAATTTTTGATGGCCAACAATGTTATTTGCGCGAACAGAGGTGGCGGCATTCGTTTTTCCCCGCACTTTTATACCGAACAAACCGCTATAGCTAAAGCATTAAAACTTGTCGATAACTATACTGGCTAAACATCTATTCCAGCACGGCATTATATAAGGTTATTTTGAACAGAATTCGTTTTTATATGTCTTAATATATACATCGTATAAGGCTTATTATACTAAACTAATGGTAAAGGGAACGACTATAAAACTAAGACTTTCACGTTGTGATTTTTCGTTCCTGAGATTTTTTAAGTGTACAAAAAATTATTATTTGCCTCGTAGGTAACTATGTTATATTTTTTTAAATTTAAAAATTATGTGTGGAACAAATTTGTCAGCTGGCTTACTTATGAGTCGCCTAACCATATAACACCCTTAACAAGTTTTGAACGTTTACGTTATGAACTTCGCCCTGGTGATGTTGTTCTGGTCGAAGGTCGATCCAACGTAGCTGAAATCATCAAGTCCATAACACAGAGTATGTGGACGCATTCCTTCATCTATATCGGTCGTTTACATGATATTGACGACCCCATGTTGCGCGACTATATTCAGAAATACCGCCACTGCAATCCTAACGAACAACTAATCATCGAAGCCGTTTTGGGTCAAGGCATCATCATCTCCCCAATCGAAAACTATGAAGGTGAACATCTACGCATCTGTCGTCCACGAGGCATCACCCGAAAAGATTCTCAAACAGTCATCGAATACACTATTAAACATTTAGGCACTGATTATAATATTCGCCAGATAATGGATCTGGCACGTTTCATGTTTCCTTATTGGTTTTTACCCAAGCGATGGCGTTCTACGTTATTTGAGCATAATGCAGGTAGAGCAACCAAAACGGTCTGCTCAACCATGATGGCCGAAGCTTTTGCCAAAGTTCGCTTTCCTATTATCCCTGTTATACATCAGGATAAAAAAGGACGACTAAGAATGATTCGTAGCAATTCAAAATTAATTACACCACGTGATTTTGACCATTCACCTTACTTTGACGTTATCAAATACCCCATCCTCGATTTCGACGAACTCGGTATTTACCGAAAACTGCCCTGGGATCAAACCGGCGTACACTGTAATGCCTTCGGTGACAGTTTTTATTCACACCCGGATGAGGCTGCACAATTAACGCCTATCCAATCTTCAGATACCATAAAACATAACTCTATTGATCAAGCTAAAGATGAACCAGCGTCTGATGAAGATATAGCCAATAATGATGAAAAGATAATAAATAAAGCGACAAATTAAACATTTTAATACTGCAATTTTTTCTTTACAGTGGCATTATAAACAGTATCATTATGCAACTAATAGAAACATTAGGCGTCTATTGGATGAATAAAGATGACTAAGAATACATTCACTATCAAACGGTGCAACTTATGGCGTGGTCTGGTTTTTTACTTTTAATTATTCTTGTGTCTGCATATCTGCGACTTCCGCTGTTGTCCTGGTCGATACTGCTCGCCATCGGTATTATATTCACTACGCTTTTTTCAGATTTTAGTTCAACACAAGTTATTATGATGTGGCTCATTTATGCAGTAATCGTCATCCCACTCAACGTAAAAACCATCCGGATAACACTGTTTAGCTCGGCCATTTATAAGGCGATGAAAAAGATCATGCCGACCATTTCTCAAACCGAACAGGAAGCCCTAAACGCAGGTGATGTTTGGTGGGAAGCCGAATTATTCAGCGGAAACCCTGATTTTAGTTTTCTACAGAGCGTACCAAAACCAACCTTATCTAAAGAGGAGCAAGCCTTTTTAGATGGTCCGGTAAACACTTTTTGTGAGATGTTAGATGACTGGCAAATCACACAAGTCGATCACGACCTAACATCCGAAGTTTGGCAATACGCTAAAGACAATGGTTTGTTCGCACTGATTATCCCCAAGCAATACGGTGGCCTGGATTACTCGGCCTACTGTCACTCGGAAGTTGTAATGAAAATTGGCAGCCGCAGTGGTTCTGCAGCTGTCACCGTCATGGTGCCTAATTCACTTGGCCCCGGCAAACTCTTGATGACCTACGGCACACAAGAACAGAAAGACTATTACCTGCCACGACTTGCCAAAGGTATAGATATCCCCTGTTTTGGTTTAACCGGCCCGGATGCCGGCAGTGACGCTGGTGCAATGCCTGATATTGGTGTCGTTTGTTATGGTAATTACGAAGGCAAAGAGAATATATTAGGTATCCGTTTAAACTGGGAAAAACGTTATATCACACTAGCTCCTGTTGCCACCCTGCTCGGCATCGCTTTTAAATTATCTGATCCCGATCACCTGTTAAGTGATGTGGAAGAACGCGGCATCACCCTGGCGTTAATCAAACGTGAGACCGAAGGTGTGGAGATTGGTCATCGCCATTTCCCTGCTAACCAGGCATTTATGAACGGTCCCATCCGTGGCACGGATGTCTTTATTCCACTCGATGCGATTATTGGTGGTGTCGATTACGTTGGCAAAGGCTGGGCCATGTTAATGGAATGCCTTGGTGATGGCCGTGCCATCTCATTACCGGCATTAGGCACAGCGGCCGGTAAGATGAGTTCTCGTTATACGGGTGCTTACGCCCGGATACGTCAGCAATTTCATACCCCCATTGGTTATTTTGAAGGTGTGGAAGAGGCATTAACCGTCATTGCAGGGCAAACTTATGCGATGGATGCTTCAAGATCATTGGTTGCTTCTGCACTCGATAGTGGTGTCGTACCATCAGTCGTCTCCGCTATCGTCAAACTGCAAGTTATGGAGCGAATGCGCGATGTTCTCAATCGCGNCATGGACATACATGGTGGTCATGGCATCTGCATGGGGCCGCGCAATCATCTAGGGCGTGCCTACCAATTAATACCAGTAGGTATTACTGTGGAAGGGGCTAATATCTTAACCCGCACCATGATTATTTTTGGCCAAGGTGCGATGCGAAGCCATCCCTATTTATTAAAAGAAGTTAAAGCCGTGCATAATGACGACCCCATACAGGGTCTGAAAGATTTTGATGACTCACTTATCGCACATCTGGGTTTTATTTTCAGTAATGTCGTTCGTTCGTTCTGGTTAGGCATTTCATATGCCAAACTGGTTCGCACGCCAGGTGACAGTGTCACCAAACCGTATTATCAGCAATTGGTAAAAATGAGTTCTGCCTTTGCTCTGATGTCGGATATCTGTATCGGCGTACTCGGTGGCTCGCTTAAACGACGTGAAAAAATATCAGGCCGTCTTGCGGATGCGCTTTCCAATTTATATGTGATATCTGCACTCATTAAACACTATGAAAATCAGGGCAGTCATAAGGAAGATGCGGTTTTACTTCAATGGGCCTGTGATGACGCTTTATACAATGTACAGTACGCATTAAAAGGCATAATGAAAAACCTGCCGGTGCCATTCATAGGCCGACTTTGTAACATGATTATTTTCCCGTTAACCAAACCTTATCAACGTGCCAACGATAAAACGGGACACAAAGTTGCCAGGCTCATACTTTCTTCCAGTGAAACATTAGACCGACTATCCAGTGGTATCTATAAGAGTGATGATAAAGACGATGCTACGGGACGTTTAGAACATGCGTTGTTTCTTGTTCTAAGAACCAATGACCTACAGCATAAATTACGTGATGCATTTAAAAATGGCCGTCTAAAAAATCGTGATCGTGATGCATATGCTGAGGCAGAACAAAAAAACATCATCTCTGAAAGTGAATATAATTTATTGATTGAAGCTGAAAAAGCGATTCAGAATGCAATTAAAGTCGATGAGTTTTCATTTAGTGGTTGGGAGATAAAAACACCGTAACAAATACTTTTAACTATAAATAACTGTAACAATATTAGTGAGAACACCTGATGAGTCACAAACCTGGTCGTAAAGTATATATCGTCGATGGAAGTCGAACGCCGCAATTAAAATCACGCGGTAAAGTCGGACCTTTTTCTGCGGGTGATTTAGCGGTAGCGGCAGCCAAACCTCTTTTACTTCGAAACAACTTTCCACTGAAAGCTCTAGATRAAGTCATCCTCGGGTGTATGATGCCGGGAGAGCGCGAAGCGAATATCGGGCGCGTTGTCGCCTTACGACTGGGTATTCCACAGAGTGTACCCGCCTGGACGGTACAACGTAATTGCGCATCCGGTATGCAATCTGTTGATTCAGCATATAAAAATATTCGAAATGGTGATGCCGATCTCATCCTTGCTGGTGGTGTTGAAGCCATGAGCCACGCACCGGTATTATTCAATCATACCATGGTCAACTGGCTGGGTGATTTCATGCGCTCACGTTCGATCGGACAAAAAATYTCAACCATYTTTAAATTACGTGGCAAACACTTTACGCCTGTTATCGCTCTTATCCACGGACTAACCGATGACACCGTCGGTCTAAACATGGGTGAAACGGCAGAGATTATCGCCAAAGAATTTGATATCTCGCGTGAACAGATGGATGAGTATGCGATGAACAGCCATCATCGTCTGGCACACGCACAGAAAGCGGGGTATCTCGATGAAATCGAAGTACTGTATGACGGCAAAGGTAATTATTATGATCACGATGACGGCGTAAGAGCAGACTCTAGCCTTGAAAGTCTTGCTAAATTGCGACCAGCCTTCGACAAAAAATACGGCAAAGTTACYGCGGGTAACAGCGCACAAATTACCGATGGYGCMKCRTGGTTRTTACTTGCCAGTGAAGAWGCTGTYAAWAAATACRATCTACMGGTAYTRGCYTCWATYWCWGATASYCAATGGGCGGGACTTGACCCTTCCGTAATGGGCATGGGCCCAGTACATGCGATGACACCCATCATGCAACGTAACCATCTAGCTATCGACGATATCGATTATTGGGAGATTAACGAAGCATTTGCCACGCAAGTTTTGGGTTGCATCAAAGCATGGCAACAAGATGAATATTGTCAGACAAAGCTTAATCTTGAAAACGCGATGGGCGAAATTCCTTCCGACAAATTAAATATCGATGGTGGTGGTGTAAGCCTGGGCCACCCCGTTGGTGCCAGTGGTGCGCGTATAATTTTACATCTGTGTAAAGTGCTACAACGTACCAATAGCCATCAAGGTATAGCCAGTTTATGTATTGGTGGTGGCCAGGGTGGTGCGATGCTAATTCAAAACGAGTCTTCAACATATAAATCAGCTGAGGCAACACATGCTTAATAACGACGCAGTAAACCACTGGAATGTTGAGACAGACGCCAATAATATTGCCTGGCTACATTTTGACAACCCTGGTGCACCGGCAAATCTCTTATCTCAGGCGGCCATCAAAGAGCTTGATAATATCGTTAAAGGCTTTAAAAACAATATGCCACAGGCCGTAATCATTCTTTCCGACAAAAAAGATAGCTTTATCTTTGGCGCCGATATAAAAGAATTCACCGCACTGGACAATCAGCAACAGGCGCTAGATTTCATGCATAAAGGCCACGCCTTGATGAATCGTATAGAAGCCTTACCGTGTCCAACCGTCTGTATGATACATGGCCTTTGTTTTGGTGGTGGCACGGAACTATCACTAGCCTGTAACTACATTATCGCCACAGATGATAAAAAAACGAAGATAGGACTACCTGAAATTAAACTTGGTATCCATCCTGGTTATGGTGGTACAGCAAGATCGATTGAACGCTGTGGGCCCATCGCTGCGATGAATATCATGCTAACAGGCCGAGCACTAACGGCACGTGCAGCAAAAAAAATAAAGCTGATTGATGAAATGGTTCCGCTCAGACAATTAAAAACGGCAGCAGAAAGATATGCATTGACCGCACCAAAACGTAATAAGTTACCGCTGTTAATACGACTGACAAACCATGCACTTATACGCCCCTTAATCGCATCAAAGATGCGTAAAACGGTCGCGAACAAAGCTAAACCCGAACATTACCCAGCACCCTACTCTCTGATTAATCTCTGGCTAAAATACGCAGACAATAAAAGATTGATGCTCGAAAAAGAAGCTGAAGCAGTCGCCGAACTAGCCACGACACAGACGGCGAGAAACCTGGTACGTGTCTTTTTTTTACAGGAAGGTTTAAAAAGCCAGGGTAAGCAAACACCCTTTGATGTGCAACATGTTCATGTTATCGGCGGTGGTCTCATGGGTGGTGATATTGCCTCGTGGTGCGCCATTCAGGGCTACTCTGTTACTGTACAGGATCAGGATCCTGCTAGACTGGCGCAAACAATAAAACGCGCTCAGTATTCGTTTAAGAAAAAATTCAAACGCGATCGACGTGCGATTAGAGATGCAAATGATCGACTGATGGCTGATCACCGTGGCACAGGCATACACCGCGCGGATATCATCATCGAAGCCATCTTTGAAGATGTTGCTGTTAAACGTGCTTTATATGAGTCCATCGAACCACTAATGAAACCGGATGCTATTTTGGCTACCAATACTTCCAGCATCAAACTCGAAGACCTGAGTTCTTGCCTGAAAAATCCTGGTCGACTTGTTGGTCTACACTTCTTCAACCCTGTCGCACTGATGCCACTTGTTGAGATTATCCGCGGTGATGAAAGCGATGAAAAAGTCGTACAACAGGCACTGGCATTTGGTAAAAATATTGGCAAATTACCGTTAGCAGTAAAGAGCTCACCAGGATTTTTGGTCAACAGAATATTAATGCCTTATATACTGGAAGCGGTCACTATGGTTGATGAAGGTATTCCGGTAGAAGTTATCGATACCGCAGCAACCGATTTTGGTATGCCGATGGGGCCCATCGAATTAGCCGACACCGTCGGTCTGGATATTTGTCAATCGGTTGCTAAAATTCTCTCAGAGGCACTTGATATGCCGCTGCCGGACAATTTAAAAACGCTCTCAGATAAAAAACTCGGTAAGAAAACAGGAGAAGGTTTTTATAAATACAAAAACAATAAACCTATCAAAGATAAAACGGCTAACTACACAAATAAACAAGAAGTTCAAAATAGACTCGTCCTACGTTTAGTCAATGAAGCTGCCGCTTGTTTGCGCGAAGGTCTGGTAGAAGATAAAGATCTAATCGATGCCGGCGTTATATTCGGTACGGGTTTTGCGCCGTTTAGAGGTGGGCCACTTGAGTATATTCGTAGTACGGGGATTGATAAATTAAGCCAGTCACTGGCCACATTAGAAGCAAAGTTTGGTAGTCGATTTAAAAAAGATGATGGCTGGTCAGAGATTACCTGACAATGTTTGACGATTTTATCTGTGCCTTCAGTTCCTCTTCATCTACAGCAATCACCTTATTACGGCCAAGTTTTTTGGCCAGATACATCCTGTTATCCGCGTTCATCAACGTTTCCTGAATAGTATTAAATTGCTTGAAGTTAGTAATACCTATAGAAACCGTCGCTCGAAGTGAAGGTGCAATATCATTAAAATTATAGTTAGCCAAACTGATGCGAATACGTTCAGTGATTTTTTTGGCATTTTTCAGATCGGTATCGACTAACAGACAAACAAATTCTTCTCCGCCGAAACGGGCTGCAAAATCAACCTCACGTATTAATGACTTAAGAATTTGTGAAAACTTCTGTAGTACGATATCTCCCGKATGATGACCAAAAGTATCGTTGATTCGTTTGAAGTTATCCAGATCACAATAACAAATCACAAAGTCTGCTTTATTACGTTCTGACAATGCTTTTTGCATTGCTAATTTATCCATAAAGTAGCGACGATTATATAACCCTGTTAACTCATCAGTGGTYGCCAATCGTTTGTTAATCTCCAGTGCTTCCTGTAAATCGATGGTCTGTTTTTTAGTTCGTTGCCTTAATCGATCGATCGATGAGCCGGTATACAGCATGACAACAATGGTGCCACTGAATGCCAGTAGTTGTAACAATTCAAGGTTAATGTTTATCCGTTCTGGTTGGTTAATAAATATATACAAAATAATCAGGCCATAACCAAGCACTGCATACAATGATACTGTTAAAAATTCTCGGAAGCGTAACTTAAAATAGCCAAAACTTAACATACCAAAGTAACCCATCAGAGTCAGGCCACGCCAATCATTAAGTAAGTAAGTAACCACCAATAAAAAAGTCGTACTCCAGAGTAACTGCGGCACCGTCAGACTTGGGTCGTAATACCTCTTATTTAAGCCTGTACGTATTGCAATCGTGAAAAAAATTACGCCTGCCCAAAAGAAACTGGCTATGTTAAAGAAGGTCTCTTTTTCAACTGTAAACAAACCATAATAATAAAACAGAAAACTAATAGACGTAAAAACCATCAGAGAAAGCACAGCAAACAAATGCCTATGCATTCGCAATACTTGTTTAGGTTCAGTGCCGATTAAAATTTCACATAGTAACATACAATTCTAGTGTGCCAGATCAAATAAATGATAAAAGTTAGTACGCGATATCTTTGCAATATGTTCTACACTGGTATTTCGAAGTACAGCCAATGCTTCTGCAACGTATTGTACGTAAGCTGGTTGGTTCTGTTTGCCACGGTGCGGGACAGGTGCGAGAYMMSGTNNMKCGGTCTSTRWTRWSRRMSGMKSMTCNWSGKAKRTYKTNNTTGSYACCTNNGWCGKANRCKCGTCAGCATTTCTAAAGGTGACGATACCTGAAAGAGAAATCATGAATCCCATTTCCATCACTTGATCTGCAAACGCCTGACTTTCAGTAAAACAATGTATAACGCCACCACATCGAACCGCATTTTCTTCACGTAAAATATCAAGGGTATCCTGACTCGCATCACGCGTATGAATGATGAGGGGTTTGTTAAGTTGATTGGCAACTTGCACATGCGCGCGAAAACGTTCACGCTGCCATTGAGGATCGCCTTTGTGGTAATAATAATCCAGGCCGGTTTCACCAATAGCGACAACTTTTTGATCCGAAGCTAACTCAATTAATTGTTCAACTGAAAAAGCATCGTTTTCATCTGCCATCGGATGCATTCCGGCTGAAACAGAAATAGTCGAATAGTCTCTAACCTTTTCCAACATTGTGGGGTATGTTTTTAAATCGATTGATACACATAACATATGCTCGATACCCGCGTTATGTGTGTGTTGTATCAGTTTATCAAAATCATTATCGAATTCAGATAAGTCGATACAATCGAGATGACAATGTGAATCTACTAACACTGACGTTTCCAGTAATCAGCGTTACATCGTATGGGTGATACGCTCAGATTTCAGCGCACCCGCCAGGTGGGTTTCTATTTTACCGCGAGTTGCACCCTTATCCTGTATTGAAAATTGCACGCCGACACCGTGCGCGCGATTACTCTGTGCACCTTTTGGTGTCATCCATATTATCTTGCCGGCTACCGGTAGTCGCTCTCCATCATCCATCAATGATAAAAGCATAAACACTTCGTCACCAAGGCTATAGATTTTATTGGTAGGAATAAATAAACCACCATTAATAACATAAGGCATGTACGCCGCATAGAGCGATGATTTATCTTTGATGCTCAATGACAGCATCCCTGGGCGTGCCGCTTGACTACTCATATCTGTTCCATCTGTAAATATGTTAATAAAGCTCAGATTAATTCATTGATGAATTTCAGAGCATAAATTTGTTATATGCAATTTTATCGATTTATTCATCATCAATGATTTGTTTATCATCGAAAATAGCAATGTTTCCCTATGCTGAGGAAGGTTTAAAACAGTCAGCGATTGCCTAAATCGTCCCATGATAATAGCAGGTTTTCCCATAATAATTGTTCGTTCACTGCAATTGAATTATGTTGTAAATTGAATATTAATTGATCGTAAAATTTATACACACGATGTTTATCTACGCTATTGGCTAGCACCTGTAACTTATCGCGATACTGTGTATTTGTAATTTCAGCCTGCGTTCCATAGGCCTGTATCCTGGATACATCGGATACCCAACTCATCATCCATTCGAGTGTACGAACCTTGGTGAATTTTACCAATTGAGGCGCATATTCCAGGGGGCAATTACCCTCAATGCATGCGGTCATCGCTTGTACAAGCACCTCCTGATGTTCAACTTCTTCAAGTAACAAAATAGCTTCAAGTGGCGATCCGTTCGCATATTTAAGAGATTGTTTTAGCCTATTGTCCGTTAGCTTCGGTTGTTTACCTTTTAACCACAGCAAAGATTGTTGTGGTTCTGGCACAGAGAACCGTATTTGTTGACAACGACTACGTATGGTTACCGGTAAAGAATGGGTACGTGAAGTTACCAGTAAAATCAGAACGTTTTGACCTGGCTCCTCAAGTGTTTTTAATAGACTATTTGCGGCTGATATTGTTAATTTTTCTGCAGCGTTTAAGATGGCCACGCGATAACCGCCCAATTGACTTGTCTGATTTAACTTTTCACATAAGTCACGAATATCATCAATCCGAATATTGCGTACCGGTTTTTTGCTTTTTGAAGTTTTAGACGCTGTAGGCTCCAGAAAATAAAGATCTGGATGCGTTTTGGCATTAAGCAAGTTACACGCCTTGCATTGCCCACATGCCTGATGATTAACCAAAGGTGTTTGACATAATAATGCGTTCGCTAAAGCGATTGCAAAGTCTGCTTTACCTAAACCCTGATTACCATGCAACATCATGGCGTGCGGTAGACGTTCAGTATTCAATAACTGCGTTATATGTTGCCACTGTGTCGCCTGCCAGGGATATATCATCAATTTTATTCGTCGTTGTTTATTTTCTATGTTATCGAGTCACAATATAAATTGTTGGTAAACAACAATTAACTAAGCAAAATCTCGTACTCACGTAACTTTTCGTGAATTTGTACTTGTACAGCTTCAAGTTCGACAGATGCATCAATCAGACATATACGATGTGGATAACGTTGTGCCAATTTGATGTACGTTTTACGTACGCGTTGAAAAAAATCATCGTGCTCTTTTTCGATACGGTCTGGTTCACTACGCCGGCCTGCGCGTGCCCGACCAATTTCAACAGGAGCATCCAGAATAAGCGTTAGGTCAGGACGTAATTCTTCTTGTACCCACGTCTCAAGTTTACTAATCTTATCAACATCGAGCTGCCGTCCGCCTCCCTGATATGCGTATGTCGCCTCAGTAAATCGATCACACAACACAGTTTGGTTGTTTTCCAGTGCTGGCCTGATAACCTTATTTAAATGCTCTGCTCGCGCTGCGAACATCATTAATAACTCTGCATCTGCACTCATGTTATCGTCAGAATGACTAAGCAAGAGCCCACGCAAGGCCTCACCAAGCTCTGTACCTCCTGGCTCTCTGGTTACGACACATTGTTGCCCTGCAGCTTCAAGCAATGTTTTTACATACTGAAGGTTGCTGGTCTTACCAACGCCTTCGATGCCTTCTAATGTAATAAATTTAGCCATGCATCAGCGCTTCAATGATAGTTTTATAACTGTTCGTTAATATTTTCATATTGCCTGTTTTCCTCTATGTACACATATTGTATTTCATCTACACTGGCTAATGGCTGGAATGAATATCCGATCAAAATTAGTGTTTTTTACGTTGGTATTTATCAACAGCTTTTTCATGATCTTTCAGGTTAGTCGAAAAAACATGACGTCCGCTACCATCACCATAAGCAACAAAATACAGGTATTCAGTTTTATCGGGATGTAATGTAGCGTGAATGGCTTCTCTTCCTGCAAGTGCAATAGGTGTCGGAGGTAAGCCGTGGCGTGTATAGGTATTATACGGTGTATCTTTTCTCAGATCTTTGAAACGGATATTACCATCATAATTTTTAATGCC
>NVSH01000023.1 GCA_002401185.1 Gammaproteobacteria bacterium
ATTTTAGTGGCATTACTTGGCGAGTATATCGTGCCTTCAGCAACCCGATCAGCTAAAACATATCGTGCGGAAGCCATCGAGAAAAAACTTATTGTCGGTGGCTCTAGTGACATTTGGGCTCGGGATGATAATCGATATATCAATGTGAAAAGGGTTTTACCAGATCGCCAGTTACGTCAGATACGTTTATATGAACTTGATGAAAATCGTGAATTAACGTCGATTACGTATGCAGAGCGCGCACAATATAAAGATGATGTGTGGGTTTTGAATAATATCAAGCGTTCAGATATTTCGCCTACAGGCATAAAAACAACATACCAACAAGAGCTCATTTTAAAGCGGCTTATTTTGTTAGAGCTGTTTTCGGTGCTGGAGTTAGAGGCTAAAGATATGTCGGCGTTAGAGTTACTGACTTATAGCCAATACTTACAAAAAAACAATGTGGACAATGGACAGTACCTGTTATCTTTCTGGATAAAAGTGTTCACACCATTCACCTGTATTGCTATGTTGATGATTGCGATGCCCATCGTTTTTGCCACCACGCCACGAAGTGGTGGGGCAGGGAAGAGGGTGATGTTAGCGGTAATTATTGGCATCGTCTATTTTGTGATTAATCGTTCGKTTAATCATCTAGGGCTTGCCATGGATATTATGCCGGTAATAAGTGCTTCATTACCTCTTTTTGTTGTCGTGTTCGTTAGTTTGTATTTTTTGAGTAAGGTTCGCTAGGGTAATACTGAGTACATCACGAATCGATAACTCGCAACTAACTTGTCCGGCTTCCACGTGATGAAAATTTGCAATAGGCCTGAAATCACACATTTTTTATGCCTTGAATTAGCACATGTAATCATAATCTTCTCCAGTCAGGCTTGAGCAGAGTTTTTTTAGGTCCCAACGTTAGTCATCTTTCAGGTCGACCAACATGGTCTTACTGATTAAGTCATGCCAGCACCGTTTTTTTTTGTCGAAGAGCGACCATAAAAACCCCAAACCAAAAACCCCCCAGGAAAAAAATGCGCTAACAAAACGAATGGCCGTAGTTTTCCAGTTGATCTTATTATTATTTTCGGCAGTTAACTGAATTTTCCAGGTTTTCATGCCCAGTGTTTGGCCGTTATGGATCCAGAACCATGCAAAATATAAATAGCTTAAGGTGAAAATGGTAATGACTAAAAAGGGGTAGAGTATATCGCCCGGTTCAACTGCTTTGCCATGGTTTATCGTGGTGGCTATTGCCGAAACAATGAACAAAATTGCGGCCAATAAAAAACTATCATAAAGAATGGCGAGTAAGCGTCGAAATAAACCTACACAAGGTAATTTTTGTATCGAGTAGTCCTGAGTCGATTGAAGGCTTTTTGTATCGGTCATTTTCTTGTATTTACTGAATGAAAAATAGTTAAAGGTGATGCGCGTGTTGTTTGAATTGAAAACGCATATTAACAGGAATACTTGTAATTGATTAAGCATGTTATATGCTCATTAATAGGGATATTTCCCATAGGTTGTTATTTATCGTTTATTTAGGCATTTTGTCGGTGCTACCTTTTAGTACAGGACATTTAGCGAGAAGAAGAAAACATGAAACTAAAAAATAAAATTATGGCAGTCGTTGCGTTATCTGTGCTTTCACAAGTGGCTGGCGCTATTCCATTCACCTTTGACGCACGTTCTTTAGCTATGGGCGGTGTTTCTGTCGCTACCGCAGATTTGGCGATAGCAGCATGGGCAAACCCCGCGATGTTAACCAATCAACGAGTTAGTGATGATTTTTCCTTGCTTATCGGTATTGGTGCATTTGTAAGGGATAATGATGATCTGATAACAGATATCGATGACTTTCAGGAAGCTGATAATCGCAGGCAAACAGCTATCAATGATGGTGATGYGCCCGGCGCAGCACAGGCACTATCGGAAATGAGTGCGATTATCGGTGGTGTTGACTCAAAAGTTATTGCGCCTGAAGTAACGGCAGTTGTTGCTATGGGCATCGCGTTTGATGACAGGTTTGCCATGGCGATTAGTATACGCAGTGATGCTATCGCAGGTGGTGTCATTACTGATATATCAAGTAATCCGACGGATGTTGTGAGTGATCAGTTTAATATTTTAAATATAGAAGGTGTTTTGGCAACAGAGATTGGTGTGTCTTTTGCTAAAAAGTTTTGGTGGTTTGATAGMRNNGTTKMWATSRGTAWAAWWCNNCAAAARWRKTTGACCTTCAAGCATTTACTTTTCGTGAATCTATCTTGACTGCTTCCGCAGGTTTCGACAATGTTACTGATGAAGATAATAAAGTTGATCTTGGTACGTTTACCAGTTTCGATTTAGGTGTGGCTGTAGAATTGACAGAGTCCATTCGTCTGGGTTTGAATGTTAGAAATTTAATTTCAGATAATTTTGATCTAGGTGGTCAGACTTTAAACTTCGATACCGAAGCACGTCTTGGTATTGCTTATCATAATCAAATGTTAACGGTTGCAGTGGATTATGATCTAATCGAAAATGAACCATTGTTAGCGAATAATGCATTTGATGGGTTAAAAACACAGTTTGTTGCAGTTGGCGCAGAGTTTAATGCTTTTGATTTTATGCAACTACGTATTGGCGCGTTAAAAAATCTTGCAGGTGGGATTTCTGGTGGCGCGAAAGATACAGTATATACTGCAGGGCTAGGTTTTTGGTTGGGGTTCAATCTTGACATAGCAGCCACCTTAACTGATAATTCTGTTGGTGGTTTTGTGCAAACAGGGTTCAGGTTTTAATTTGTTTTTTTAAATATTGTTATATTTAATGTTTGAAAATAAATTTATTTAATAATATATTCGTTGTTAAGTTATTTATTTAACTAATAAAAATGTTTGTAAATAGTATAAAAAGTTTGCTAAATTAGAATTTCGTTTTATACTTTTGAACGTAACTCACAAAAGGGGAATTTCAAGATGGCTCGTACAACGAAAAAAAAAGAAACGAAGAAAAAAGTTGCTAAACGTAAAGCACCAGTTAAACGTAAGGTAGTTAAGAAAAAAACTGCAAAGAAAAAAGTTGTCAAAAAGAAAGTGGCTAAAAAAGCTGTAAAGAAAAAAGTAGTTAAAAAGGTCGTAAAGAAAAAAGCAGTTAAAAAGAAAGTGGCCAAGAAAAAAGTAGCTAAGAAAAAAGCTGTCACAAAAAAGACTGCTAAAAAGAAAGTAGTTAAAAAGGTCGTAAAGAATAAAGCAGTTAAAAAGAAAGTGGCTAAAAAGGTTGTAAAGAAGAAAGCAGTTAAAAAGAAAGTGGCTAAGAAGAAAACAACGGTGGCTGCTACTGCTAAGAAAAAATCAGCGACTAAGAAAAAAGCTGTCGTAGCCAGGAAAAAGGCGGCTACAGCAAAAAAAAAGCCGTAGCCGCTAAGCGTAAAGTAATAGCGGCAAAGAAAAAAGTAGCGACCGAGCGAAAAGTAAAGGCCAGAGTGAATGCGGCCGCTGCCAAACAAAAGTTGCGTGATCGCGTAATTGTAGCTGCATCATCACTTGCTGCGGCAAAAGCTGAAGTAGCACTGACGCACAAACGACAGGATCTTCTTATTAAGATGGCTGAGAAGAAAGAGGCTGCCGTTGCCAGGTTTGTGGAAAGTTGGTCTAAGAAAGAAATGGCTAAGATTAATAAAGCCCTTAAACCAAAACGTCGGAAACGTCGTTAGTTTTAACTTCTACTAAGCTTTTTTGTAAAAGCCACTCACTTTTGTGAGTGGCTTTTTTCGTTTATAATTATGTTATGTCTACGTTCGATAAGTTAACTACCGCTGAAAAAATAATTATTGAGAAATTTATAGATCATCTTTGGATGGAGAATGGTTTAAGTGATAATACATTGTCTGCATATAGAAATGATCTTGCTATTTTTGCGCAATGGCTACAGGTAAATGGCCAGTCGTTAATTATAGTAAACACGAGTCTCATTCAAGATTTTCTTGCTTTTAATTACCATCGTCAAAAAAAGCGACGCTCGGTTGCTCGACTGCTATCGACGTTACGTCGTTTCTATTTATATCTTTTTCGTGAAAACATAATCAGTGAAAACCCCACGCTTTTGCTTGAGTCACCTAAAGGCGAGGTGTCATTACCTGTTACTCTCAATGAAAAACAGGTCGAAGAGTTATTGGCGGCGCCAGATATTTCAAATGATCTGGGGTTAAGAGACAGAGCCATGCTGGAAGTTTTATATGCGACCGGGTTGCGCGTTAGTGAGTTGATAAGTTTAAATACATCACAGGTTTCAATGCAGCAAGGCGTCATACGTGTAGTAGGCAAGGGCGATAAAGAACGATTAGTCCCTGTTGGAGAGATTGCCCTTGATTGGTTGCTGAAGTATTATCAGCAGTCTCGGCCGAATCTTTTGCGARAACGATCGAAAAGCAATCAACACTCAAGTCAATGTTCTGATGTTTTTGTTACCAGGCGAGGTAAGTCGATGACTCGTCAGGCATTCTGGTATATGGTAAAGAGATATGCTCTGGTTGCGGGTATTGCGACCGACCAATTGTCTCCTCATACACTTCGACATGCATTTGCTACCCATCTACTCAACCATGGTGCCGATTTACGTGTGGTTCAGATGTTACTCGGTCATAGTGATATTTCTACAACCCAGATATATACTCATGTTGCTGACCAGCGATTAAGGGACTTATATCAAGTTCATCATCCGCGTGCTTAAATGTGGGAATAACTTGCGTTGTAAAATGCGCTATTCAAATTCAACTAAGGGTGCCTCTATTAATTCTGGTTGAGGGGCTATGTGCTTGAGAGACCTAAGGATAAGGTGATTATTGCAGTAAATAGTGAGCTATTTGCCAAGTTTTCAACGAAGTTATCGGGCTTCTCAAGGGTGTAGTCGCCAATCTTGAATTAATAGAGGTGCCCTAATATAAACATTTCATGGAATTAACTATACTCTCTATTGTCTCGATACCTATAATTTAACTATATTGCCCATGTGTCTTATGAAAAATTTATCTCTATTCGTTTTAATCACTACTTTATTAACAGGCTTTTCTTATAGCGCATATGCGGCGGCTGATAGTAGCGCTGTCGAAAATTTAAAGCAGGCTTTAGCTAAAAATATGCCTGGTGTTAAAACCAGTAAAATTTCTACAACCCCAATAGCGGGATTGTTTGAGGTCATCGTCGGCTCACAGGTCGTGTATATGAGTGAAGATGCCCGTTACATAATTGAGGGTGATCTGTATGACCTGCAAACAAAGCGTAATGTTAGCGATGAAGCTAAATCCATAATTCGCCTGTCGGCACTTGAAGGTCTCGGTGCTGAGAATATGATAATTTATACACCAGACAATGTTAAAAATACGATAACCGTTATCACTGATATCGATTGTCCCTATTGCAGACGACTACACAGTGAAGTTCCTGATTATATGGAAAATAACGTACAGGTTAGGTATGTCTTTATGCCTCTTAAAGGTTCGGCGGACTTGAAAAAAACGGTTAGTGTCTGGTGCTCTGATGATCAACAACTGGCACTTGATATTGCAAAAGCAGGTGGTGAAGTGGAAGATAAAACCTGTAAAAACCCCATTCAGGCTCATTTAAGACTTGCGCGTAAACTTGGTATTCGTGGTACGCCAGCCATCATATTGGAGGATGGTCAACTGCTGCCAGGGTATGTACCTTTTGATAAGTTGGTTGCTGAGCTTCGTAACTAGGCAGGAACATGATGAGCCAAGCATGGCGGGTCAAAAAGGGTTCTTAGTTTAACCAGATTATTTTTTTGTGGTGAGTAAATAAAATACCTGTTTCTACGTCCTGCTCAGGCCATAATTTTCTGATGCCGCATCGATAATAATTAAGTTGTTCGCAATACTGCTGAGCAGACGCTAGTATTGATTCTGACTTATCAATTTGATGAGATTTGTAATCGATAATAATGATTTTTTCTTCAGATTTAATCACTCGGTCAACAATGCCATAGACAGCCTGTTTTCCCTGTTGATACATCAATGGCATTTCATTAAACGTTTGTATCTTTTCGCCAGGATTAAAAATAGCCGTTAATTTTTTATTATTAAATGTGCTAATAGCTTCGTCCACACTATCATCAAGATACGCATTAAACTCAGGATTGTTTAGACAGGTGTCTGCTGCTAATAGCTGATGTATGTTTTTTATCGTTTGTGTAGTAGCGGGCCATGTTTTGTCTAAACACAATTGTTCGAGGACACGGTGGATAATCGTGCCGCGCCATTTCGCTATTTCCTGGGTATAGTCTTGAGTGGTTCTCTGTGTTTGATTGCTGGGGAGACTTTTCGAGCTTATGCTGGGAGCAATCATATAGGGTGTTATTGGCGAGTTTTTTATCGGTTTTAATAGTCGTGGGTCTGCTTTTACTGTTGTTTTCGTGATCTTTTCTTTGGTTTTAATGACTGTCTTTTGCTGATAACACAGATGACGGTATACCTTGCAGTTCTTACCATCGATAGCTACTTCATGGTTTGTGATACTGTCTAAACCCTCTGCGATAATATGGTACCAACTGTTGTTACTGTTTGTTTTGTTCGCAACAGCACTGATAAATAACTGCTCACGTGCGCGTGTAAGTGCAACATAAAGTAAATTTAAATCTTCGCGTTTTTGTTCGTTTAGTTTTTCTTGTTGTAAATCTCGTGTGACCTGGTCGGTATTCTCTTTGCTGAGTTGTAACTGAAAATTTATTGGACGGCTTTCATTTGCCGGCCAGCGAACGAGGCTGGTATAGGCGTTATTATTGTTTGACGTGCTGTTGCAGTCGGCTAAAAATACGATAGGTGCTTCTAAACCTTTGCTGCCGTGGATGGTCATCAGCCTTACCCGGGAGTTGTTACTGTTTGCTAAGGGTTCCTCAGGCGGGTTCATGGAATGGTTTTTCAGATGGTTTAACTGTTGTAGAAAGCGGGTGATACTTGGGTAGCGGCCACTATCGGTTTCTAGTGATAGCTCAAGAAATCGCTGGCAGTTTGCGGTAACTTTTTGCTTGTTTTCATCTTTATTGGCATAAGCATATCGGTGAATAATATCGCCTTCATGAAATATTTTATCCAGACAATCGTGAACCGGTAGTTTTTCAGCAAAGGTCTGCCAGCGCTTTAATAGATGAGCAGCACGTCGTAAAGGTTTGCTGAGTTTACTATCAGTGCTATCGCTAAGCAGTAATAAGCGTTCGTACCAGTGTGTTATGTTTTTACTGTCTATTTGTTTAGTTTGTGCCAGCAGAATCAAATCTTCATCACTGGCATTAAAAATAGGTGATTTTAAAACTTGAGCTAATGCCAGGTTGTTATAAGGTGTGACCAGGGTGTTAAGTAAACAGCTAAGGTCCTGTATTTCGAGATTATCCAGTAGGCCGCCTTTTTTGCTGCCTATAAAAGGAATGCCTAACTGTTTTAAAGCGTGCTGGTAAATGTCGACATGAAGACGGTTACGCATCAATATCAAAATATCGCCGAATTTAGCAGGTCGTATTCCATCGTCGTCGGTGATGAGTGTTGGCGTGTTGACGATTTGTAATATCTGTTGAGCAATATAGTCTGCTTCATTATGTCTTAACGTTATAAGTGAAATCTCTCGCGCATGTTCGAGAGGGTTTCGAAAATGAACCGGTTCATCTATTACTTTTTCTTCTTTATTATCACTTTCGTCTTCTTCAAATAAGTCATGAAGCTGGACATAACCAGGCAATGTATCAAGATAAGTATTATGTGTTGTATAACCTGGCATGATGTCTTTGATGTGCGTTTGTTCAAAAATATGGTTAACACAATGGATGATGGCAGACGATGAACGTCGTGAAAAATCGAGTGGTGTCGACTTGGCATCGAGATTTTCTGCTAACCATTTACTGGCCTGTGCCTGTAGAGCAGGGTTTGCTCGTCTGAAACTGTAGATGGACTGTTTTTCGTCGCCGACCAGAAAAACACTGCGTGGGCGTTGTTCGGGGTTAGCGGCTATCTCTTCTAATATCGGTGACAATAAGTGCCATTGCGTCGGGTTGGTGTCCTGAAACTCGTCGATGAGTAAATGATCGATACGCTGATCAATTTTATATTGTACCCAGTGTGCGTTATCTGCATGTTGTAATAATTGGTAGCATTTCCACTCAAGGTCAGTAAAGTCGAGCAGTCGCATCTCTTTTTTCAGGCGTTGAAATATTGCAATATAGTGTGAGCCAGCTCGGTACCATGCTTTATTTATTGCTAAGGTAAGACTGCGTTTTAGTTGTTCGATAACATTCTGTACATCATTAGCAATAGCCAGATGTAACGCGATAAAACGTTCAATATTTTCAGTGCCTAGTTTCTTCTCTAACGCAGCGGTGTGTTTACGGCCCTGGCTTAAAATATCGCCATCTTTTTTAATAAAGGCTGATTTTATTAACGCAAAGCAGGCGTTTTCATCGCCGTTGTTATCAAGGATTTGATGCAATGCATCATTGATACTGGCAGCGTGTTTATGGCTGGTTTTGTTGTTAACCTCGAGCAGAAGGTTGCTAAAAACCTGTAGGTCTTGGCTGATTTTTTTATTAAAAAACGTGCTGATCGGACGAAGGTTCACATCGATTTTTAGCGTTTTCGTTAGTTCATTACTAGCGAATTTAACCGCGTTTGTCTGGTGTGCGGTATAAGCCCACCAGTCACTACGGTGTAATAAAAAGTTGTGTAAAGCGGTGTGCGTGCTGTCCGGGCCATTGCAGACCTGCATGATAAAATCCAGAGCATCATTGAGTTTATTGTCTTTATCGGCATCATCAAATAGCGTCTGCCAGGCCTGTCTTTCGAGTAGGCTACTATCTTCCATTAACTCAAACCCTGGTGCGATGTCTGCTTCGAGTGGGAAACGTGACAGGATGTCCTGACAAAAAGAGTGAAACGTCTGAATGCGTATTGGGTAAAGGCTGTGCATCAGTTTTTCGTATAACCCACGTGCGATGGTGAGTGATTGCTCGTCTGTGTTGTTACCAATTAATTGTAAAACATCATTGAGTTCTGCATCATCGACTGTCGCTAATTGATACAGGCGTTGATTCAGCCGAAGTTGCATTTCAGCTGCGGCTTTACGGGTAAAGGTCAGGGCGATGATATTGCCTGGCTCAGCGCCATCAATGAGCAGCCGAACGATTCGCGTGATTAATAGCCAGGTTTTACCACTACCTGCAGAGGCGGATACGGTTGCATTTAGTGCTGGGTTACAGGCGTCGAGGCTGTTTGTCGGGTTGTTGATAACTGGCATGTTAGGAGTTTATAGGCTGATGGCAGTGCAGGCTATAGTGTTTTGGACTTGTTTAGATATTCCTAATGAAGACGACCAGGTGTCAGGTGAGCATTGCTGCAAAAATATTCCGATGGTAAAGTAGCTTGAATAACCAAACCCATATAATTCGAATAAAACAGGGTGTGCACCGACAGTGAGTCCATTTCAATGAGCAAATACGATGCCTCATCAATTGAGGTATTAACTGGTCTTGAGCCAGTTCAAAAACGACCGGGTATGTATACCGATACCAGCCGACCCAATCATCTGGCGCAGGAAGTTATCGATAACAGTGTAGACGAAGCGATTGCCGGCCATGCCAGTAAGATCGATGTCGTCTTGTTTAAAGATGGCTCAGTCAGTGTGACGGATGATGGTCGTGGAATGCCAGTGGATATTCACCCCGAAGAGGGTATTCCCGGTGTTGAAGTGATTCTCACGCGGTTACATGCGGGCGGTAAGTTTTCTAACAAAAATTATGAGTTTTCTGGTGGTTTGCACGGTGTTGGTGTGTCGGTGGTCAATGCATTGTCATCGCATGTTGATGTTGAAGTACGTCGAGAAGGCGCGGTGTATGAAATGTCATTTAAGCATGGCGCCAAGACGAAAAAATTAAAAAAAACCGGTAGCGTTGGTAAGCGCAATACGGGTACAAAGATTCATTTCTGGCCAGAGAAAAAATATTTCGATACAGCGGTTTTTTCTATCAGTAAATTAAAACATGTGCTGCGCGCAAAAGCGGTATTGTGTTCGGGTTTAGAGGTAAGTTTTACTGAGGAAAAAACAGCTGAGAAGCAAAGCTGGCTCTATGAAGGTGGGCTGGCGGATTATTTGGGTGAGAATCTATTTGAAACAGAATGTCTACCCGCTGAGCCTTTTGTCGGCAGCATGGCTAGTACGACAGAGGCCGTCGATTGGGCATTGACCTGGCAGATCGATGCAGGTGAATTGACTACTGAGTCCTACGTTAACCTGATACCGACAGCGTTGGGCGGCACCCATGTTAATGGTCTGCGCACGGGTCTAACCGAAGCTCTACGTGAGTTTTGTGAGATTCGTAGTCTACTGCCGCGTGGTGTGAAACTCAGTCCGGAAGATGTTTGGGATAAAGTGTGTTATGTCCTGTCCGTAAAACTGGCCGACCCACAATTCTCAGGGCAGACCAAAGAACGTTTATCGTCGCGTGAATGTGCCGCTTTCGTATCTGGCGTGGTCAAAGATGCATTTAGCCTGTGGTTGAACCAGCATACAGAGGCCGGCGGGTCTATCGCCATGCTGGCCATCGAAAATGCACAGAAGCGTCTACGTGCAGGCAAAAAGGTTATCCGTAAAAAAATAACCAGTGGCCCAGCGCTACCGGGTAAGTTGTCGGATTGTTCTTCGCAGGATCTGGCGCGTACAGAATTATTTCTGGTGGAAGGCGATTCAGCGGGAGGCAGTGCGAAGCAGGCGCGTGACAGAGTCTTTCAGGCAATCATGCCGTTACGTGGGAAAATTTTAAATACCTGGGAAGTCGAACCTGATCAGGTGTTAGCTTCACAGGAAGTCCATGATATTTCAGTTGCTATCGGTGTTGACCCCGGCTCCTCTGACCTGAAGGATTTACGCTATGGAAAAATATGTATCCTGGCGGATGCGGATTCTGACGGTTACCATATCGCAACCTTATTATGTGCATTATTCCTCAGGCATTTTATCTCTTTAGTCGAAGCCGGCCATATCTATGTAGCGATGCCACCTTTGTTTCGTATCGATGTTGCGAAAGACGTTTTTTATGCACTGGACGAAGCAGAGAAGCAAGGCATACTCGATCGTATCGAAGCCGAAAAGAAACGTGGGAAAGTTATGGTGACACGTTTTAAAGGCCTCGGTGAAATGAACCCAATGCAACTGCGGGTTACAACCTTGGCGCCCGATACCAGACGGCTAGTGCAATTAACACTTGGTGAAGGTAACGAGAGTCATATGATGCTTGATATGTTACTGGCAAAAAAACGTGCTGCTGATAGAAAAGCATGGTTAGAGAAGAAAGGCGCATTGGCAGCAGTTTAGAGCAATGGTTTATTTATCAAATCTTATTGACTACCTACTAAAAAATTTATGAGCTCACAAGCAGAACTGGAATTTGAAGGCGTAGAAAAAATGCCGTTGTCTGAATTTACTGAACGCGCCTATCTTGATTATTCTATGTACGTCATCCTTGACCGTGCACTGCCTTATATCGGCGATGGCTTAAAACCTGTACAGCGCCGCATTGTTTTCGCGATGTCTGAGTTGGGTTTAAGCGCTTCATCTAAGCATAAAAAATCGGCGCGTACGGTCGGTGATGTTCTGGGTAAGTATCACCCACATGGTGACAGTGCCTGTTACGAAGCGATGGTATTGATGGCGCAGCCCTTTTCTTACCGGTACCCTCTGGTTGATGGGCAGGGAAACTGGGGGGCACCAGATGACCCTAAATCATTCGCCGCCATGCGTTATACCGAATCCCGATTAGCGTCGTACGCTGAAGTTTTACTCAATGAATTAGGTCAGGGTACGGTTAGCTGGAAACCTAATTTCGACGGTACCATGGAAGAACCTGAGACCTTACCCGCTCGTCTGCCTAATGTCTTATTAAATGGTGGTACCGGTATTGCGGTTGGTATGGCAACGGATATTCCTCCGCATAATTTAAGGGAAGTGGCGAGCGCCTGCGTGCGATTATTAGAAAGCCCGAAATCGACACTGGAAGAACTGTGTGAACATATCAAGGGGCCAGATTTTCCGACCGAGGCTGAAATCATCACGCCTAAAGAGGATATTCTCGAGATTTATAAAACAGGTCGCGGCGGTATACGGCAGCGTGCGTGTTATGAGATGGAAGATGGTGTCATCATCGTTACAGCACTGCCTTACCAGGTTTCGGGTAACAAAATATTAGAACAAATAGCCGCGCAGATGACGGCGAAAAAATTGCCCATGGTTGAAGATCTACGTGATGAGTCTGATCACGAAAACCCGACACGTCTGGTCATTATGCCTCGTTCTAACCGGGTGAATATCGATGAATTGATGGCGCACCTGTTTGCGACCACAGGCCTGGAACGTAGCTACCGTGTCAATATGAACATGATTGGCATTGATGGCCGGCCACAGGTAAAAGACCTGCGTTCATTGATCGAAGAGTGGTTGAAGTTTCGCACGGTTACCGTACGACGTCGTCTGCAATGGCGTCTGGATAAAGTTAATAAACGTTTACACCTATTGGATGCATTGCTCATTGCGTTTCTTAATATTGACGAGGTTATCGCTATTATTCGTGAAAACGATAAGCCAAAACCGGTGTTGATGACACGATTCAAGATTACGGATACTCAGGCAGAAGCTATCCTTGATCTTAAATTGCGTCATCTGGCAAAGCTTGAAGAAATGAAAATACGCGGTGAACAGAAAGAGCTTGCCGAGGAGCGTGATTACCTGGAAAAAATTCTTGGTTCTGCCAAACGTTTAAAGACGTTAATCCGAAAAGAGATACTTGCGGATGCAGAAAAATACGGTGATGAAAGGCGCTCACCTATTGTTGAGCGAAATGCGGCACAGGCGATGAATGCTACTGCACTTATCTCTAGTGAAGCGATTACTGTCATATTATCGAGTAAAGGTTGGGTGCGTTCTGCCAAAGGCCATGAGATCGATGGTGAAAAACTAAACTACAAAGCGGGTGATAACTTTCTTTTTTCTGCGCAGGGTAAGTCTAACCAGCTGGCCGTATTTTTTGATTCTTCCGGTCGTGCTTATACGATGCCTGCGCATAAATTGCCTTCGGCTAGAAGCCAGGGTGATCCCTTAAGTGGTTACTTCACGCCAACCCCGGGTTCGCATTTTGTCGGTGTTGTCATAGGCAATGCGGATGACATGTATTTATTGGCCAGTAATTTTGGCTATGGCTTCGTGGTGCGTTTAGGTGATATGCAGGCGAATGCAAAAAAAGGTAAAGCGGTACTTAATGTAGGTAAGCAGGCCGTCGCATTGCCGCCAGTGAAAGTTTTAGATGTGAAAACAGATAAGATTGCTGTCGTGAGTTCGGCGGGTCATATCCTGGTCACACCTGTCGTGCAATTACCGCAGATGACAAAAGGTAAAGGTAATAAGATTATCAATATACCGTCGAAGTTATTGAAAGCCGGTGATGAAATGGTTGCGGCAATGGCTGTTGTGCAAGAAGGTGGCAAGTTGGTCATACATTCGGGTAAGAAATATAAAACCATGAAAGCAACGGAGTTAGAAACTTACGCCGGTGAACGTGGACGGCGTGGTTTAAAATTGTCTCAGGGATATCGACAGGTTGATAGGCTTGTTGCTAAATAAATATTTACCGCCTGCCCAAATATTTACGATAAAAAACGATCGATGCTGGTTCTTGAATAGTCAACGAAAGCCGCCATATTATTAATAATCACCGACTCTATTGTATTTTGGTCTGTGTTTGTTGTTATTGATTTTATATAAGAGGTCTCCATGAAACGACTAGCTTTGTTTTTGATAACCAATCTAGCGGTTATGTTCGTACTTGGTATCGTGCTCAATTTACTGGGGATAGATTCTTTACTGGCAGAAAATGGTGTCGATCTTGATTTGCGAGCCTTGTTAGTGTTTTCTGCCGTTATTGGTATGGCGGGATCATTTATTTCTCTCGCTATGTCGAAGTGGTCTGCCAAACGTATGACGGGTGCCAAAGTCATAACATCTGCGCAGAATAAAACACAGCAATGGTTGCTTTCCACCGTAAAACAGCAAGCATCACAGGCGGGTATAAAAACACCTGAAATTGCTATTTATGAATCAGTGGACGTGAATGCCTTTGCTACAGGTATGAACCGTAATAATGCACTGGTTGCTGTGAGTACGGGTTTGATCGATGCTATGACGATGGATGAGGTAGAAGCGGTTCTTGCCCATGAGATAAGCCACGTGGCGAACGGTGATATGGTGACACTGGCCCTGGTTCAGGGCGTGGTTAATACATTTGTTATCTTTGCATCACGTGTTGTTGGTCATATTGTTGATCGCGTCATCCTTAAAAATTCGAGTGGTCATGGCATTGGTTTTTTTGTGTCTTCAATGATTGCACAGGTGGTTTTTGGTATTTTAGCGAGTACAGTAGTGATGTATTTTTCTCGAGTTAGAGAATTTAAAGCTGATGCGGGTGCAGCTGAACTTGTAGGTAGTGAAAAAATGGTGGCGGCATTACAGCGATTGCAGGCGATGAATCAGCCTGCACAGCTGCCAGAGCAGATGGCAGCATTTGGTATAAACGGTGGTTTTGCTGAAGGTTTTAAAAAGTTATTTTTAAGTCACCCACCTCTGGAAGAACGGATTTCTGCGTTACGAGCAAACTAGACGGGTACGAAACACTTAGTGCTAGCTGGACATTTCGGTAAAGTCGTATTCCATCGTTGGTAGTGGTTCCTGTAAAAAATACCCCTGGATGAAGTTGACGCCCATGCCCCATAAGATAGACAAGCTGGCGGCATCGGGAACATGTTGTGCGATGGTCAGTTTGCCTAATGCGGCAGCTTTTTCTGCAAGTATTTTTATCGATTCCTGATTCTGGGGATTCTCTGAAAGATTTTCCATGAAGCTGCTTTCAATGCGAACATACTCGGTATGGATGTGGTCGAGTAGCTGGAAAGGGTTGTTGCCGGCGCCTATGTCATCGAGAATAAAACCACAGTTTAATTTTTTCAGGCTATATGACAAACTTTTAGCATTTTTTAAATTGGTTACTGCATCGGTTTCTTTTACCGCGAAATTTAATGTGTTTGCCGGAATCTGTTTATCTTTTATCTGGTAAGCAAGCCAGTCGATCAAGGTCGGATCTTTAATAGACGACGCTGAAAGCTTTATAAAGAAGCGCGTGTTATGGCCATTTTTTTCCTTTAGCTTGTATTCTTTTATGGTTTTATATAATACCCATCGGTCGATAGCAATCGACATGCCAATACGTTCAGCCGCTGGCAAAAAGTCTTTTGGCATTATGAGTTGCTCGCTAGTCTCACCTTGCATTCTCACGAATACTTCGTATCGCTCGGCAGTGTCACCATGCAGGCTAACAATAGGTTGGTAGTGAAGCTGGAATTTGTCGTTTTTTAATGCGTCAGTAAATTGATCTTTGTATTTTGCATCAACTTCATTTCTGGTTAACTCGCCTTTGCCTGGCGTATAAGTATGTATCTGGTTAGCGCCTTTTTTAATAGCAGATGCAATAGCTTTTTCTGATCGAGCCAGAATATCGTTGTAGTCAGGTGTGTCATTGTCGATAAGTGTGATGCCGATAGAGCATGTCGTATTAATGGACGACTTGTTAATCATCGCCTCAAGTTGAGATATCGTTTTTTGTAATTCGGTAGCATAGCTTTCGATGTTGTCTTTATTGTAATCGATAGCGATGACAGTGAAGCAGTCATGCGTGTATCGCGATAGGATGTCATCTGCACCGATGGCATCATATAGCGTTGTTGCAGCATTAACGATGTACTGGTCTGCGCCGACCACACCGACCGAGTTTTTTATCTCATCGAAATTGTCGATTTGTATTTCCAGGAAAGCTGCCGTATATTTTTCCTGTGAACAGTCTGAGATTATATTTTCCAATTTATCGATACAATATTGACGATTATATAAACTCGTTAATGGATCTCGTTGGCCAAGTAACTTGAGCTGGTGCTCAAGTTCTTCAGAGCTGGCATCTTCTTTGTGGATAACGATTTGTATACAAGGTTCACCGTCGATTTGTGCAGGCGAAAATTCCATTTCACCACCAAATTCAGTGCCATCAGATTTGCGTAATTTTGTGTCTAGTTTATACGTACTGTCTTGATCATTGGTATAATTTCGTAAAAATGATTTAAATTCGTCACGGTTTTCATTGGTGACCATATCGAGTACGGTCAAACCCTCCAAATCATCGGACTCTTCGATACCAAATAAATCGAGATAGGTCTGGTTGGAGTAGACATGCATTCCTTCGTGTATATAGGCTATCGCATCTCGTGAGCTATCGAGTAAAGAAGTGCAGCGTTTTTCTGATTCGTGGAAATCTTTTTTGAGTTTTTCAATTCTTCGTGAATTATTTAAAGCTTCATATTCTCTCGCAATAACCAATAAGAGGTGCTCAGAATTATTAAAGCATGTGGCATCGACAGCACCTGTACGTAAAGCTGAAATCACATCAGGTTGTTCATTTTTGTTAACACATATAACCCGGCAGATTGCTGTGCGTTTATCTTTATTCAGGCAGTCGATGGTCTGTCTTAGTGTGATTAATTCCATGCCTTCGAAATAGATAACCAGGTCAGGAATCTGAGTTTTTAAAGCATCGAGAAAATCCTTGTTATCCTCGACACGAGTTGACCTGGCAGTGAAGCCAGCGGTCCTTAGCTTGCTGACAATTAGTTCTTCGCTATCAAATGAATCATCGATAACGATTAAGTTGATTATTTTTTCGTCCACTTATGAATATCTCTCAAGATCTGAGGTTACCAATTGACGGTAGAATCAGAAAAATTTCCCGTGTTATAGTGATGACCAGAGTTCATCAAAGTCATCCTTGTTTTTAGTGGCTAGTTCTTTTTTCGCCTGTTTTTTTATTCGCGTTGCTTCTTCAGTGCTTTTGTATGTGAACTGGGTAAATGAACCAGTCTGTTTTCTTGTCGCCTCTAAGGTAATGCTGAACTTGTTTGCAAGTATTTGAACGACAAGTTTATCATTTGTTTTAAAGGCATGTGAAGGAAGTATGGTGCTTGCTGCTTGTTTTAATGCCTTTGTTCCAGGTAACATTAAACAATCAAAGGGGGGCTCTTCGGGTCGATTAACACGTTGTGCCGTTGCAGCAATGATTTTGGGTGATATCACTTGTACACCAATTTCCAGGCCATATGTTTGAGTAAATTGCATCCAGCGGATAACGCCTATACGCCATTCGAAATCCTTGGTAGCATCAAATTCTTTTAGCACGATAATTTCGCCTATTTGCGCTTTGGATGTTTCATCTGAAATCCAGTGTAGACAATAGCCGCCAGCGCTAATATTCACAATCTCCCAGTGTGATTCCTCGTTATTCTTTTTTATGCCAAGGTTTTGTTCAGCGATATGTTGCGTTTCTTTTTCGTAGGTTTCAGTTAATACTCGCCCTTTAGCGACCATGTCCCACGAATTATTTTCTCCAGCACCTATTTCCGTGTGTGTCATATATCCTTGCTCACGTTTGTCATGTTCGCCGACGATTTTTTCCAGGGTAAATGCGGGCTCATGATTTGCAGACGTTGAGGTGCGAGCAAGACCAGATTTTGTATCTATCGTGTCATTTTTTTTGAGGGAATCACGAATAGCTTTTGCCGCATTTTTTAAACCGATGGCAACATTGATTTGACCAAGGCGCTCTGCTCGAGAGAATCGTCGTTTGGTATTTTTTGCCCATGTATTGGCAAGAATAGTTAATGTTTCAACGGGGATGTCGTCTCCAACAGTAAGCCTGGGTTTTAATTTATTTTGTTCGGTGATTACATTTCGAACATGGGCGACTAATTTAGTGGCATCTAAAATACGGAGTGTTACGCCGCTCTCAATATCATTTTTACTCAGATAGTTTGGCGCTGCATCATCATGGACCTTAATGCTGAAGACATGATCTATCATCTTTTCTGATGCTTCGCGGTGCAGGCTCGCATATTGTGACCATTGAAAAAGTTTTTTATAAATACGTTCACTGTCGCTTTGTCTTAGGGCAATGGGACGTGCGAGTGCAAATAATAGAAGCTGTTTATAACAATTTTCAATGGTTGTTTTTTCTGGCGTGTTTTCAGTATCGATAATAATGCTGTCAGCCAGGTTTTTACTTTCAGCATAAATAAAGAGTTGATGAGCTTCTTGCCAAAGGTTTTCTGGACATGGTGCATAAATCTCACTCGCGCGAAGAAACATCTCAGAAAGGTATTTGATCGCTCGGTAGATAGCTGTGCTCAACGTACTGTCATCGATGCTCTTATCGACATTATTTGCGGACTCATAGGTAATAATCTGGTAGCCATTGACCAGTTCTTGCAATATCAACTGGTTTAAATTGACGATTTTTTGACTTTTTTCAGGCAATGGTAACGTCCGGTTGATAAAATATTTTTTAAGATTGTTAAAAACATTACGTGCTTGAATACGTAACATTTCTAAATTTTCCAGTCGGTGCTTATTGGGCATCGGCTGGCGGTTCTGGTCACGTAAAATCTGAAATATTTGTTTGGTTAGTTCGCCCATATTTGCATTTGGCAGCGCAGATAAAACCTTTTTTAATTTACGAGGGTTGCTCGGTGTTGACTCCCTGGTTGGTGGTTTCTGTTCTGGCAGGTTTAATTTCATCATATTTTTGTTGTTTAATACTTAAATAAGCTTCTGTTTTTAATAGAAAAAAAAGAAACTTATCGCATTGCCTGTAGTTTTTATTGTAATGCCCTTAATTGTAGCTTAGATACGAAAAATTGCCGTTTTAGATTGATTACCTGCTATTTCCTGTACTAGTCTTGGCACCAGATAACCAGGTAGTTTTTCTTCTATTTCATGTTTTAAAAGCAATGCTTTTTGTTTCGTTACTTCAAAGTGCATTGCACCTTTTACCGGGTCAAGTAAATGTAGGTAATAAGGTAAAGTATGGCATGCAAATAATCGTTTACTAAGGTTTACTAGTCTATCGGTCGTGTCGTTTATTCCTTTAAGGAGAACGCTCTGATTCAGTAATAAGACACCAGCCTGTTGTAATCGTCCTAATTTATTTTTTTCGAGTTCATGTAATTCATTGGCATGGTTGGCATGGATGACCATGACGATTTGAAACCTTGAGCTTTTTAATAGTGTTAAAAGGCCGTCATTAATACGACTCGGTAACACGACAGGTAAACGTGTATGTATTCGTAAGGTACGTAGATGTTCGATAGATTCCAGGTTGTTAATAAGGTGACTTAGTTTTTCGTTGTCAAGGACTAATGGRTCGCCGCCACTGAGTATGATCTCTTCAATCTCATGGTGCTTGTTTAAGTAGTGCAGCGTATCTGCGAGCGTTTTGTTAGAAATAGATGCTTGCTGATAAGGRTAATGTTGGCGAAAACAATAGCGACAATGAATAGCGCATGCCCCGGTTGTGATGAGTAAGGCGCGGCCGTGGTACTTATGCAATAAGCCTTGAGAGGCGATTGCGTTAACATCACCAACAGGGTCAAAAATACCCTTTTGTTGTTTTGGTGAATGAACTTCGGCGTCCAGTGGTAATACTTGTTGCAGCAGTGGGTCATTAAAGTCTCCCACCTGCATCTTGTTGATGTAGTTTTCGGTGGCAAGGCATGGGAAGTCGGGCCTTAGATTAGTTGTATCAAGACGATGGCTAAGATCCAGTTTTTCGAGTAGTTCGGCAACGGATGTAACGGCGTTCGATAGTTCTTTTTTCCAGACGGAATCAGAAGGGGGGGTGAGAGAGGCGGTGTCGGTAACCACCGTTATTTTACCTGTGGGGGTAAAGGGTTTAGTCGAGTGCTGCATGGGAAGCGTTTTTATTGCGTGTGTAAGATTTAAGTTATCGGTAATTCAGGGTATTATAGTGCCCAATTTATGGTGTCTAAAATATCGGCACAACATATCAGCGCAATAGTTAGTACAA
>NVSH01000024.1 GCA_002401185.1 Gammaproteobacteria bacterium
AAGGAACGTTACGCAACAATTTAGCAAGCTCTTTCGCATGCTCAGGACTATCATTTACCCCGTCGATCATTACATATTCCATAGTAATGCGACGCCGATTACTATCGTATCTATCGAGATAACGTTTACAGGCTGATAGCAACTCTTTCAAAGGATACTTTCTATTAATCGGAACCAGTTGGTTTCTCAACGCATCATTCGGCGCATGTAACGACACAGCGAGAGCAACATCAATTTCATCACCCATCCGATCCATCGCTGGCACAACACCAGAGGTGCTCAATGTCAGGCGCCGCTTGGAAACACCGTAACCAACATCATCTTTCATGATGTGCATCGCGCTAATAACATTGTCAAAGTTGAGCAGGGGCTCACCCATGCCCATCATCACCGTGTTGGTGATACGCTGCTCGCCATCGTCCGCAAAGCCGCCCAGGGCACGCCGGGCGATCCACAGCTGGCCGATGATCTCCGCCGCGCTGAGATCGCGATTGAAACCCTGCTTGCCGGTGGCGCAGAAACTGCAATCCAGTGCGCAGCCTACCTGTGATGAAACACACAATGTACCTCGTTCTTTTTCCGGTATAAAAACAGCTTCTATATGGTTACCATCTGGCAGACGCAGTAACCATTTGCGTGTGCCATCTTTTGAAATAAGATCTTGTGAGACTTCCAGGTTCTGTATACAGCTTGATGTAGCAAGTTGATTGCGCAGATCCTTTGAGAGGTTGTTCATCGCTTGAAAATCAATAACACCTAGTTGATGTATCCATTTCATGACCTGGGTGGCGCGAAATTTCTTTTCACCGATAGATTCAAAAAAGGCCTCCAGCCCTTCTCTGTCGAGACCCAATAAATTAGTCGTCGATGAATCGATTTTCACCAACTGAGCCAATTTTTTTTCTGATTGTGTTCGTGCTTCACTCATGCGTTATCTATTGCTCGTAAAACCTGATTATATAAAGGGAAATAGTACATGATTATAGTTGAAGAGCCTACAAGTGATAAAGTCACTTAACGCTCTAATTATCTTCGTTCACGCTTCTTTTTCTTCAATCCACGCCAGCTGAATCGCTTCTAAAATTCGTTCGCCACAATGTTCCGGGTCATCATCAAACGCTTCCAGCTCCATCACCCATTGGCGAAGGTTAACAAAATTAACAAATTTCGGATCAATATCAGTATGCGTTTCATCAAGTTCAATCGCGATATCTAATGTATCTACCCATTTTAATGTCATAACATCACTCCTCACGGCCGTTGTGCTTAATGAATTTCAGAGACCATGYTAATGGTATATTTTGGTATTTCTATGACCAGGTCTTCGTCACCGATAACCGTCTGACAACTGAGCCGTGAATCAGGATCAAGCCCCCAGGCTTTATCTAGCATGTCATCTTCGTCTTCTGTATTTTCATTTAGAGAGTCCATACCTTCACGAATATAAACATGGCAGGTAGTACAGGCACAGGATTTTTCACAGGCGTGTTCTATCTCAATATGATTATTCAATGCTGCATCACATATAGTGATACCAGGCTCAACATCGATGACCAGACCGTCTGGGCAAATTTCTTCATGAGGTAAAAAAATAATTTGTGGCACTTTACGACTCCTCAGCTGCTGACTTTTTATCAGTAGCATATTCTTCAATTGAATGGCCCTGCATTGCAGTTTTGATGTTTGAATTCATGCGTCGAGCGACATAATCTTCACATGTATCTTCTAATTGTTTTATTGTTTGTTTGATTATTTCTTTATCTGAATCTGCTTTTATATCTATCAGACGTTGGCGCACCTGCATAATTTCGGCTTTTTCCACAACCGATAAAAGCTGATCACCGTCTACCACCATGGCAGCATCCAATGCTTGGAGAACACGTTCGGCTTCCACCTGTTGTTCTCGCAAGCTTCGCGAGTGCATATCATCTTCTGCATGCTCCATCGATTCACGTAACATACGTTCGATCTCTGTATCACTTAAACCATAAGATGGCTTAACATCGATACTGGCTTCGACACCACTGTTTTCTTCACAAGCACTGACGATCAACAAGCCATCAGCATCGACCTGAAACGTAACCCGTATCCGTGCTGCACCAGCAACCTGTGGCGGAAAACCACGTAGTTCAAACCGTGCCAGTGATCGACTGTCCGATACCAGTTCACGGTCACCCTGTAAAACATGGACCGCCATCGCGGTTTGTCCATCTTTGTATGTGGTGAAATCCTGTGCTTTTGCTACAGGTATGGCGGTATTACGGTGGATGATTTTCTCGACGAGTCCACCCATAGTTTCAATACCTAATGACAGCGGAATAACGTCAAGCAGTAACATTTCATCATCGGGTTTATTGCCAACCAGTACATCCGCCTGTAAAGCCGCACCCGTAGCAACAACTTTATCAGGGTCAATACTGGTTAAAGGTTCTCGTTCAAAAAAATCAGCGACCATCTCACGAACTAACAATGTTCGTGTTGAGCCTCCAACCATAATCACTTCATTGATGTCTTTTTTCTCTACCTCAGCGTCTCTTAACGCACGACGACAGGACAGTAATGTTTTTTTCACTAACGGTGTTAATAACAATTTCAATGTGTCACGATTTAGCGTACCCGTCCATTGACAATGTTCGATGTCTATTTTTATGTCGACAATGTCCTGTTCAGCTAGCGCTTCTTTTGCAGACCGTGCCTGTTGCATGAGGTAACGTTTTATTTCCGGACTATCCACATCTCTGAACTTTGCCTGCGCGATGATCCATCTGGAAATCTCATAGTCAAAATCATCACCACCTAATGCGCTGTCACCACCGGTTGCCAAAACTTCAAAGACGCCTTTATGCAAACGTAAGATGGAAACATCAAACGTCCCGCCACCCAGATCAAAAACGGCAATGACACCTTCGTTACCACTATCCAGGCCATAAGCCACTGCCGCTGCCGTAGGTTCATTTAATAGACGTAAAACATTTATATCAGCAAGCCTGGCAGCATCTTTTGTAGCCTGACGTTGCGCATCATCAAAGTAAGCGGGTACTGTAATCACAGCACCAGTTAAGTCATCACCTAGCGTCTCAACAGCACGCTGCTTTAAAGTTTTAAGAATCTGCGCAGAGATCTCTACAGCACTCAAATCACCCGCACGTGTTTTTATTCTGGGCACAACGCTATCAGCATTACTAGCAGGATTAGTAAACTTGTATGAGTAATGCGCATCTTCTACAGCAATATCATCGATGCCTCTGCCCATGAAACGTTTTACAGAAATGATGGTATTTAGCGGGTCTTTCACACTGAACTGCTGCGCAGTTACACCGACATGGACTTCGTTTTCAGCATAATGCACGACGGAAGGCAATAGATGCCGGCCATCTGCATCAGGTAATGTTTTAACATCGCCACTACGGACAGTCGCCACCAGTGAATTTGTCGTACCGAGATCTATCCCTACCGCCAGTTTGTGCTGATGTGCAGTGGTCGATTCTCCAGGTTCTGCTATTTGTATTAATGCCATGAGGTTAACTTTGAGACGATGTTTAACTGCTTAACGCATCAATTCGTCTTCTATATCTGCGGTTAATTTAGTAATTTCCATTTTAGCTTTTTGCATGAACTGTAACTTACGAATCCACTCACGCGCATCATCCATATTGTTTACTTCAAAGGATTTCACAAACCCTTCCATCAAGACACTGGCTGACACCTTAAGCTCCTTCGCCAGATCATCAAGGATTTCCAGGGACTCGGGTTCATTTTTAATATTCTCAAGTTTTTCACGCATTTCCAGTTGCTGCATAAGAAACGCCACATCCTTCGTGGTTTCATTTTCGAAATTAAAATCAACGCCATTTAATTTTAATAAATAACTGGCTCGTAACACCGGATCTTTTAAGGTTGTTTGCGCTTCGTTAATCCATGAGGTCTGTTGCATCGATAAACGTTTCGCCTGATCAGAAGCGTTGGCAAATTTATCCGGATGAAACTGCTTTTGTAACAACATATATTGTTGCTGAATCTGATCGAGATCCACATCATACGAGACAGGAAGACCAAACAACTGAAAAAAGTTGCTGGTTAGAATTTCTTCGGACACAACGTTTGTTTTATTATTGAGTAAGTTATCGAGGGATCAAACGGTAAAACTTTCACCACATCCGCAGGCTGCTTTCTCTTTAGGGTTATTAAATTTAAAACCTTCGTTTAAACCTTCTTTTGTGTAATCCAGTTCAGTGCCATCGAGGTAAACCAAACTTTTTTGATCGACAATAACTTTAACACCCGAGTGCTCGAAAACCTCATCTTCAGGGTTCATATCATCGACAAACTCGAGCACATAAGCCATGCCTGAGCAGCCCATAGTTTTCACGCCCAGTCGAAGTCCTAAACCTTTTCCGCGGTTAGCGAGAAAAGTCTTAACACGGTCAGCAGCTGGTTCGGTTAATGTAATTGCCATATCGATATCTCAATAATTTATTCAGGAAGCACGAGTGAATCAGTGGCGCCTCAATTCTTTTGCCTGTAATCAGCAATCGCAGCATTGATTGCATCTTCTGCCAATACTGAGCAGTGTATTTTTACTGGTGGCAATGCAAGTTCTTCAGCAATATGTGTGTTTTTTATCGCCTGCGCTTCGTCCAGTGTCTTACCTTTTACCCATTCTGTTAACAAGGAGCTAGAGGCTATAGCGCTACCACAACCGTACGTTTTAAATACTGCATCTTCGATTATACCTTCGTCACTCACTTTTATCTGCAGCTTCATCACGTCACCACAAGCTGGAGCACCGACCATGCCTGTACCTACATTCTCTTCATTCTCGAAACTACCTACGTTACGTGGGTTTTCGTAATGGTCCAATACTTTATCGCTATAAGCCATGTCTACTACCTCTATATTCTTTTGCATCTATTTAGATGCGATATTAATTTATTCGTTCGATAAATAACGCAATTCATCATTCAGTTATTACTGATTTAATGCGTCGCCCATTCAATACTATCCAGATCGATACCGTCTTTATACATATCCCAAAGCGGTGATAACTCACGCAGCTTCTCGACCGCAGTACGGACATAAGCAATGGTTCGGTCTATCTCTTCATCTGTTGTGTATCGACCCATAGTGAAACGGATCGAGCTATGCGCCAATTCATCATTACGGCCCAGAGCACGTAATACGTAGCTGGGCTCTAGACTTGCTGAGGTGCAGGCACTACCACTGGAAATCGCCAGTTCTTTTAATGCCATTAATAAGCTCTCACCTTCGACATAATTAAAACTGATGTTTATGTTGCCTGCGATGCGTTGATTGATGTCACCATTAACATAGACTTCTTCCATGTCTTTTACACCATCATAGAGTTTGTTTCTCAATATTAATAAGCGCTCATTCTCAGTTGCCATTTCTTCACTGGCTATACGGAACGCTTCGCCCATACCAACGATCTGATGGGTAGCTAAAGTACCCGAACGCATACCACGCTCATGGCCACCGCCATGCATCTGCGCTTCTAATCGAACACGTGGTTTTCTCTGCACATACAACGCACCTATTCCTTTTGGCCCATAGATTTTATGTGCTGAAAAACTCATCAGGTCGACAGGCAGTTTTTCAAGATTCATTGGGACCTTGCCTGCACTTTGCGCAGCATCGACGTGAAAAATAATTTTTCTTTCACGACAAAGGTTTCCGATAGCCTCGATATCCTGAATGACGCCGATCTCGTTATTGACATGCATGATTGAAACCAGCGTCGTATCATCACGCAATGCATCTTCTAACACTTTAAGATCGATTAAACCATTTGGCATTGGATCAAGGTAAGTAACTTCGTAACCCTCACGCTCCAACTGTCGACAGCTATCCAGGACAGCTTTATGTTCTGTTTTACAGGTGACGATATGCTTGCCACGTTTTTTATTAAAATGTGCGGCCCCCTTAATCGCCAGGTTATCTGACTCGGTAGCGCCCGAAGTAAAGACGATCTCTTTCGGATTAGCACCCACCAGTTCAGCAACATGTTTACGTGCAGCCTCTACAGCAGCTTCTGCTGCCCARCCAAAACTGTGGCTGCGCGATGCCGGGTTGCCAAAACTACTCTCAGGACCCATATACTTGATCATTTCGACAACGACACGTTCGTCCATTGGCGTAGTCGCTGAATAGTCTASATATATTGGTTTATCTACTACATTTAAATTCGTTTGTTGTTCGCTCACTTTTTTCACCTTAACCTTTTAAATACTACTAACAAACACTCGCAGCCATCATCACTGCTGAGCGCCGATTTACTTCAATTATATCATTTAATGCACTAAGCAATGCATCCACATCTGACATTGTGTTATTTTTACCCAAGCTGACTCTAATCGCAGAATTAGCTAATGTAACAGGCACTTTCATCGCCTTTAAAACATGGCTAGGCTCCGTTTTACCACTGGTACAGGCAGAACCACTGGAAACTGCGATAGCTTTTCTGTCCAACTGCATCAGTAGTGTCTCACCGTCGAAACCATCGACACCAAACTGTACTGTGTTCGGCAAACGCTCTGCTGTTTGGGCAAAGATGCTCACCGCACTAATTCTATTTAATCCTTTTTCTAAAGCATCTCGTAGCGTACGGACATGCACGTCTCGAGATTGTAAATCTTGCTTTGCCATTTCAGCCGCTTTGCCAAAACCAACAATGGCCGGTACATTTTCAGTACCCGCTCGTATACCTTTCTCCTGAGGACCACCAAATTGCAATTTCTCAATCGGTAAGCGCTTATCTAAAATCAACGCGCCTATGCCAATCGGCCCATATAATTTGTGTGCCGAAAGCGTCATTGCATGCATACCACTACCAATAAAATCCAAGGGGATTTTTCCAGCTGCCTGCGACGCATCACTATGAAAATAACATCCACGTTCATTTGCAAAATCTATCAGTGATGATAAATTTTGAATCACACCTGTCTCATTATTCGCAGACATTATTGATATCAATGACGTCTGCTCGGTGTAAGCCTGTATTAGAGACTGTAGACTAACGTTACCCATTTTGTCGACCGCAATTTCATCAACTGTAATGCTGCCCTCATGTAAATGCAGCTGTTGTGCAGGCTCGAGTATCGACATGTGTTCTACCGCACTAACGGCGATACGACCACAGGCCTGTTGCCTTGCAAGTTTTTTGCAAAATCCGTTCAACAATAAATTATTCGATTCGGTGCCACCACTGGTAAATACCACCTGCTCGGCTCTGGCACCTACCAATTGTGCAACAGATTCCCTGGCTTGTTCTATCGCATCTTTTTGCATGCGCCCAAATCGATGCACACTTGATGGGTTACCCGTCACCTGCCCCATATGAGGCAACATAGCGTCAAGCACAGACTCATCCAGAGCTGTTGTCGCATTATTATCAAGATAAGCGGCCATGAGATGTGTCTTTAGACTACGCGCTGGCCGCTTCACTGACGGCTTTATCCTGACGAATTCGTACATTGTGCACGGTATCATTGGCCATGATCTCAGACAATGTAATACCATCCAGAAAACTACGAATTTCGTTACTTAATTCTTGCCACAAATCATGAGTTAAACATTGATAACCGCTATGACAACCTTCTGTCTCATCACAATCAACCACTTTACATGATTCATCGACCGCTAAAATAATGTCCGATACACTCACTTCATCGACACTGTTGGTGAGTGCATATCCACCACCAGGACCACGGGTACTAGTAACAATTCCGTTGCGACGTAATTTTGCAAAAAGTTGTTCTAAATAGGATAACGAAATGCACTGACGTTCCGATATTGATGCCAACGACACTGGCCCATCATTTTGATGTAAAGCCAGATCAAGCACGGCAGTTACTGCATATCGACCCTTGGTGGTTAAGCGCATTTCAAACACCTATATTAAGAAAGTAATGAAATTTTACTTAATTCCTACTAATTTAGTCAAGTATAAAACCCAGTAATTTACTCAAGTATTACCAATGGACTAAAAACTTAATCTAAATTATTATATATACAAGGTAAACTATTGATTTATTCTTAATATGTGTGGCAGTCTTTAATTTGTCTCAATTTTTTTAGCTTCATCTTTACTGTCAGTTGCTGCAGAAATGGCACATTCATCGAGATCTGGCAAGATAGCCACGTCAATTTCAGCACCAAATTGCTTCAGCGCACTACACATCGTTTCCATTTTTTCATCCATAGCGTGGATATGATCTAGCATTTTATTGATAGCCGTAGCGACTGGGTCAGGCGCATCACGGGTTGCACCATAAGCATCAAAACCAAGTTTTTCGGCGACGGCATCGCGTTTTTTCTGTGACGTATCAGAATGATGTATGACACGGCCAGGAACACCAACGACGGTGGAATGTTTCTCTATATCTTTTGTTACCACAGAATTGGAGCCAACACGTACTCCTTCAGATAAGGTAATCGGCCCCAGGACTTTGGCACCAGCGCCAACGACCACGTTATTGTGCAAAGTAGGATGTCTTTTACCCGCATCCCAACTCGTACCTCCCAATGTAACACCATGGTACAGTGTGCAGTCGTCACCTATTTCAGCTGTCTCGCCAATCACCACGCCCATTCCATGGTCAATAAAGAATCGCTGACCAATGGTCGCACCTGGGTGAATTTCTATACCCGTCAACCAGCGTGAGACATGCGAGAACCAGCGCGCCAACCATTTAAACCCGAGATTCCATAGAGCATGATTTAAGCGGTGCATAATCACTGCATGGAGGCCGGGGTAACAAGTCAAAACCTCCCAGGTTGTTCTTGCTGCTGGGTCACGATCGAAAACACAATTTATATCTTCACGAATGCTGATGAGTTTTTCCTCAAATTGAAATTATATGATTGAGTGACAATATTATATGAATTCAACGTTAATGTTATACCCTGAAAACTTACGGATATTCAGTACGCCTGTATCAAGAATAAGGTACTGGCCTTTTATCCCCTGCAACGTTCCTTCTATTTCTGGCTGTTTATCAAAATTGAGTGATTTAATTTTTTCTGGGTATGCCAGTATTGGGTACTTTATTTCAACGATAGCCTCATCAACTGCCTGTATTGCATCCTCGCCATATTGAGATTGAATATTAGCAATTTCTGTCGAACATTTGTCCAACAAATCATCACGTATTTCTTTTAAATTCTGTGGCTGCGCATCGGCTTTTAACATCTTTCGCCAATCTGTGCGGTCTGAAACATGCTGCTTCAGAATCACTTCTAATAGACCCGACTGCAAACGCGTAGCTACTTGAAAAACCGGCAAGGCCTGTGCAGCTCCCTGATCCATCCATCGCGTCGGCACTTGCGTTCCCCGTGTGATACCTACCTTAATACCTGATGAGTTGGCCAGATAAACATAATGTGGAATAAAACAATTGGCCAGGCCCCATTCGGGTTCACGGCAGGTGCCTTGAGCATGATGACAAGTTTCCGGCTTCATGATACACATATCACAGGAAGCCAGGTCACGAAAACATGGATAACAATGTCCCTGTGCAAAACTTTTTTTAATTTTACGACCACAGGCAACACAATGGATCTCGTTAAGATATGTTAACTTTATCGTTGCACCGATATGCTCGTTTAACGGTAATAATTTGTCACCAACAGGTAACTGATACTGGACAACGTTGTCCAGCCTGGTCTGCATTTTTAATATATTTCCATTCATCATATTTGCTTTTTAATTAATCATTATGTAGTTACGTAACAGCCATTGTCATTTCATTCGTATAAAGGCATCGATTTTATCAATCGCCTGCTCTAGCTTCTCTAATGATTGTGTATATGCAAAACGGCAATGTTTGTTTGCCAGATAGTCACCGAAATCAATGCCTGGCGCTAATGCAACACCTTGTTCTGTTAACAATTGATTCCCCCAGCTAAAACTATCATCGGTAAACTTTTCACAGTTGGCGTATATATAAAAAGCACCTTGCGGCTTCACTGCAACCTCAAAACCTAACTGCTCTAACGCAGGTAACAAATAATCACGACGCTGCATAAATATGTCACGGCGCTGATCAAGTTCAACCTGTGTTTTTGATGTTAACGCGGTAAGTGCAGCATATTGCGATACCGTTGGTGGCGCTAAAAAAACATTCTGCGCGATACGGTCAATCACATCAACATAATGTGCTGGCACCACCATCCAGCCAACGCGCCAACCGGTCATACCAAAATATTTAGAAAAACTGTTGATGACAAAAATCTCATCCGACAGTGCCAGCGCCGTCGTATCGTTCGCCCCGTAAACCAGCCCCTGATATATCTCATCAACGACTAAACGCCCTTTTTTCTTGTCGACTATGCGATACAGTTCTGCCAACTGATCTTCTGGCAACAGGGTTCCCGTCGGATTCGATGGTGAAGCCACTATCACTGCTCTGGTTTTTTCATTCCAGTATTTACTCACCAGWWMWRMRWWAARWTRAKAANAAMKKKMYSCWRKMACGKGWAMCNTTMTYGNWTCTGNMCKCCNANACTTGNGNTNTMTYTTTMTTMCANKKKWTWACCTNGNTCTGACAGTAATACATTTTCACCCGCATCTAATAAACAGGTTAACGCCAGCTGCAACGCTCCCGAAGCGCCCGTCGTTACGATGACACGTTGAGGATCAATCTCGACAGAGAACTTAGTCTCATAATACTCGGCAATCGCAGAGCGCAAATCGGGCAGACCAAGAGCAGGCGTATAGTGTGTTTTGGCCTCTTGTAATGCTTTTACCCCCGCGTCAATAATGCATTGCACTGTCGGAAAATCAGGCTCGCCGACCTCCATATGATAGATTGTCTTCCCCTGTTGACTTAATATCTTAGCTCGCGCCAGTATATCCATGACGTGAAATGGGCTAAGATTTTTTGCTCGTTTTGAAAGTGTCATCGATCTGAGGAAATATCACTAATAGAAAACAAAAAATGTTTTACGCTAACCCTTATTGCTCGTCGCATAACTTATTTTACACTGAGAACAAACTTGAGCTATGATTAATTTTTATAGCGAACATCTACCCCCACCTCACCATCAATTAAAATTAACGACCCGATAAAACAACATGTACTCACACTATATAAATCGCTTTTGCTTAACTATTTTATTATTTATAGGTAGTCATTCAGTACAAGCCTTACCAGAACAGGCGTTAGTGCCAGGTGGTATCGCACTTCTAAAATTAACCAGTTACACGGACGGCACAAAAGTATTTTTCAATAACCGTCGTATCGCCGTGTTCCCTTACAAAAAAACCTGGGTGGCGATGGCAGGCATTGGCCTTTCCAGTAAACCTGGTGATTACGAATTTTCGATCAGACGTGCAGATGGTTTAAATCTCAACACTAAAGTTACCGTCAAACATAAAAAATATGCAGAACAACACCTCACGATTAAAAACAAACGCAAGGTAAACCCTAATAAAACTGACAGCAAACGAATTACTACTGAGAGCAAACGCAAGCAAAACGCTAAAAAACGTTTCAGTGAAACAACACCCAATGTGGATTTCATCTGGCCAGTAAACGGACGAATAAGCAGCATCTTTGGTCTGCGTCGATTTTTTAATGAACAGGAACGTCGTCCACATAGTGGACTGGATATCGCTGCCAAAGAAGGCACGCCAATCAAAGCAGCGGCAAGTGGCACAGTCATAGAATCAGGCGATTTCTTTTTTAGTGGCAACATGATTTACCTCGACCACGGACAGGGAGTCATCAGCCTATACGCGCACCTGAACAAAATTTTAGTTAAACCTGGCGACGCCATCAATCAGGGCGATATCATCGGCGAAGTTGGCCAAACGGGTCGCGTCACCGGCCCACACCTTCACTTCGCTATCATTACCAATCAAACACTAATCGACCCCATTCTAATGCTACCCAGAGGCGGCAACAGCTTTAACAAGCAGGCAACGAATGAAATCTCAAAAAAACCACCTAATTAATCGAATTTAAACGATTATATAGATAAAAAAGCTTGCGATTAATACAGAAACAACGATAATTGCGCAACCTTTAAAAAAGGTCACATAGGAACGACTCCTAATATGACTTTTTTAAATTCATACATTACAAGATTAATTATTTATGGCTAAAGAAGAAGCAATACAAATGGAAGGTTTGGTAAAAGAGACCTTACCTAATACCATGTTTCGTGTAGAACTGGAAAATGGTCACATGATCATCGCACATATTTCTGGAAAAATGCGTAAACACTATATTCGTATCATGACAGGTGATGCTGTTACTGTTGAACTCACACCATACGACCTTGAAAAAGGCCGCATCATCTACCGCGCTAAATAGTATCGTAAAAAAAGCCTGCTGATTTTAACAATCAGCAGGCTTTTTTAGTTCTAAATTTTAAAGAACAATACTAAGGTATTACACCTTAACCGCATCCGTGGTGGTTTCTATCACTATCTCATTGTCTTTAGAGACCGTCACATCAACGTGACCACCTTTCGTTAGATCACCAAACAACAGTTCATTTGCTAAGGGTTTCTTAAGATGATTCTGTATAACACGTGCCATCGGCCTTGCTCCCATCTTAGGATCGTAGCCTTTTTCAGCTAGCCAGCGACGGGCTTCCAGATCAACTGACAGTGTTACCTTCTTCTCATTTAGCTGTGCTTCAAAAGCCACCAAGAATTTATCCACCACATTAGAAAGTGTGTGCGCATCCAACGGGCCGAAATTAACGATAGAGTCCAGTCGGTTTCTAAACTCTGGCGTAAACATTTTTTTAATCTCTTCGACGCCATCAAGCTCGTTCTGTTGTTCAGTAAAACCCATGGAACGACGTGACATTAATTGCGCGCCGGCATTGCTGGTCATCACCAGAATCACATTTCTAAAATCTGCTTTACGACCATTACTGTCCGTTAAGGTACCATGATCCATTACCTGTAACAGGATATTAAATACCTCTGGATGTGCTTTTTCAATTTCATCTAACAACAAAACACAATGCGGTTTTTTGTTGATTGCTTCGGTTAACAGGCCGCCTTCATCAAAACCCACGTAACCTGGAGGCGCACCGATCAAACGTGAAACGGTATGCCGCTCCATATATTCAGACATATCAAAACGTATTAACTCTATACCCATGATACTGGCTAGTTGTTTACTAACTTCCGTCTTACCGACACCTGTCGGCCCCGTAAATAGAAACGAACCGATAGGTTTTTCTGGTTCACCCAGACCTGAACGCGACAGACGGATAGAGGTTACCAAAGTGCTAATCGCATCGTCCTGTCCAAATACGACCATTTTCAGATCACGCTCAAGATTCTTCAATGCGTCAGTATCAGATGTACTAACTGTCTTGGCAGGTATACGCACGATTTTAGCAACGATATTTTCGATATCGTGCACATTGATTGATTTCTTACTAACCTTACCTGCTTGCCTATGTAACCGTCTATTAGCACCCGCTTCATCGATAATATCGATAGCTTTATCCGGCAAAAACCTATCCATGATATAACGTTGTGAAAGTTCAACGGCTGCACGTAAAGCATTGTTACTGTATTTCACATCATGATGTTCTTCAAATCGTGTTTTAAGGCCTTTTAATATCTCAACGGTTTCATCGACACTGGGCTCTTCGATATCAATTTTTTGAAAACGACGCGCCAGCGCATGGTCTTTTTCAAAAACACTTCTAAATTCTGCATACGTGGTCGAGCCAATACATTTAAGCTCGCCGTTCGCCAACATCGGTTTAATCAGATTAGATGCATCCATAACTCCACCAGAAGCCGAGCCTGCCCCGATGATAGTATGTATTTCGTCGATAAATAAAACCGCACCCGGGTGTTGTTTCAATTGTTTAAGAACACCTTTCAAGCGTTTTTCGAAATCGCCTCGGTATTTCGTACCCGCGACGAGTGAACCCAGGTCTAATGAAAAGATAGTGCTGTCTAATAAGACCTCTGGGACTTCTTTATCTACGATACSTTTAGCCAGACCTTCTGCCAACGCTGTTTTACCGACGCCAGCCTCACCTACCAGTAAAGGATTGTTTTTACGACGACGACATAAAATCTGTACTGTTCGCTCAACTTCATTGTCTCGACCAATCAGCGGGTCCACCAGACCTTGCATGGCACGTTGATTTAGATTGACAGTATAATTTTCCAACGCCTGCGATTCAGTATCTTGCGGCGTTGCTTGTTCGGAATGGTCTTCAAGCTTTTCTGTTTCGTTTGGCACTTTAGTAATGCCATGAGAGATATAATTGACAACATCCAGTCGATWAACGTTCTGTTGATTTAGGAGATAAATAGCCTGTGATTCCTGCTCGCCAAACATCGCCACAAGAACATTGGCACCTACAACCTCTTTTTTACCAGAAGACTGCACATGAAAAACGGCTCGCTGGAGTACGCGCTGAAAACCAAGCGTTGGCTGCACTTCACTACTTACAACATCACCAAATACCGGGGTATTGTTTTCTAGATATTCTTTAAGCTCAATACTGAGTGAATTTAAATCTGCTCCGCAAGCCTGCAACACGACATTGGCACTATTGTTATCTATTAACGAGAGCAATAAATGCTCTACTGTAATATATTCGTGCCTTTTTTCTCTGGCACCATTAAATGCCGTATTTAATGATGCTTCAAGTTCTTTACTTAACATGGCGCTACCTTTTTAACTTACCTTTATTTGACACACACAAATCAAAAAGATTCTCGTATGCTCAAACGACTACTGTTCTCCTACCGTGATATCAAGTTTCTTCCATGGTACACATTAAAGGATGCTGACTTAATCGTGAATACTCGTTTACCTGGTCCACCTTTGTTTCAGCGATTTCATGACTAAAAACACCACAAATACCTTTACCCTTGGTGTGTACTGACATCATTACACGTGTTGCTTTTGCATCATCCATTGCGAAGTACGTCATCAACACTTCAATCACAAATTCCATAGGAGTATAATCGTCATTAATTACGATAACTTTATATTGTTTTGGTGGTTTTAACTTTGGCTTTTCTTCTTCAACCGCAAGTCCACCATCATAATCTGGCTCCAGATCACCATCATCCGTATTACTGACAATGGGATAAACATCCATCGTGTGATTACTCACAACTCCACCTTCAGTGTAGGACAAAGTTTTTAATTTTTCTAAATCACGAATCATATTTATTAATAATAAATTCAACAAAATTTCATTTACAAACGTCAAATAACATCTACTGACGGCAACTCGGTACGTAACGTTTCCCGAAGATAACTACCGTCAACATAACAACATAACCACATAACCACATAACCACATAACCACATAACCACATAATGGATTTTACAATAGATACACCTAATACAACAGCCTTAAGGGCACCTCTATTAATTTAAGAGGGCGTCACAAAAAATAAATGGCTTGTTATCTGCATCACARCTATTTAAAGACTACTCTGTACGATACAAGCCATTTTGAAAGWTGAATAACACAACCCTGGAAAAGGATTAGGTAGAAAAATCCAACATGCTGCTTAATAACTCTTGCTTTAATTTCTTGTCAACAGCTTTACGCATGCGTGATGATAATTGTGAGGCATCACTGCCCGAAACTTTCAAAGGCCAGGATTTATAACCGATAACCGTTTCACCGTCCTGCGCAATCAACTCGATTTTTAGCGTTGCACGTAACCAGTACCAATCGTTTTKCTTAAACGCGTCTTCTGCTTCCACACTTGCCGCTAACTGATATGCCTGCTTATTCGCACTGCCAATATGAAAACCTGCTTTCGCCAATGCGCCCTGTACTATATTAATTAAGCCGCCGATATCATCGGCCCTTACGGAGGTGCTTAGCGGTAAAGCTCTTAAAGCCTGTTGTAATTGCTCTTCAAGTTCGGCGAGGTTCCACTGTGCGGGTACGCCTTTCCCTTTTACATCGATAATCTTCAGTGTTTTTTGCAAGATTTGTCTATCTTGCTGTAGCTTCGTTGCTTTATGCGCGTCTGAAATCTTAAGCAAAGCATCATCACGACTGCGCCTCTGATTTAAAGCATATTGTGTTTCGGCATCAAGTTGACGCATTTCAGTGCGTATATTATTACCTGCCTGAGCACGATCTAACACCGCAAGCGCATGATGTGTTAAATCGGCACTGCTTTGCCATTGCTCTGCAATACGCGCACCTTCAATCATTTTATCTGTTTTCAAATTAACCGTACTGGATATCCGCGCACTTTTTTCTACGGTCTCTACACCTTCTTTCTGGTGCGTTTGAATATCTTGCGAAGTGGTTGAAACTTCCCGTATCTGCACTTCAAAAAYCTTGGCTAAATTAGACAAGGCCCTTGCTTTTGCCTGTTCTSCTTTCGAGGCAGAGCCGGTGGCTGATAAGTACTTGAAATTTGGGTACATATCCGGTTCGCCCTGAACCCATTGAGGTGTATCACCCGTACTCAAGACTGCTGTCGATTGCATGCAGGCCGTGATTAAAAACGTAGCCAATAATACTTTCATGCCGCATACTGATTTTATTATGTTCACTGTGTGGCTACCTGAGTTAGTTTTGGTACAGGTGCATTCCAATGTTTAATAACAAAACTGGATTGTCGCGGTTTGATAACAACATTTTCATGGATAACGTCAACCAGCTGTCCCGTAGCATTATGCATTTGAATCTGCACTTCATGTTCACCAACAGGTAACCTTATCCGCTTTAACTCTATCGCTTGCGGTAATGTCGCCCAACTTCGAGTATCGGCTCTTTCTGTAACCAGGTTTGTGATTGTCATTAAAAAACCGGCCAGTGCGCTACTTTCCTGTGCCGAATGCTGTGCATTATACTTTACAATAGCGCGCGCAGTTGCTCTTAGCATGATACCTGGCATAGCCTGCGCCAGCGAGTAACGTGCCAACGCATCAATATCTTCCACCGTTTCCATCGAATAACGCTTACTGTTGACGCTGATTTTTGGTGTGTATAGTCGTTTTTTAGCCTGCCTGTATATGGGAAACGCTACACGTAGATTTTGCTGCACTTCGGTCGAAAATATAGGGATGGCCGTTTCACTTTTTATTGGCGCAAGACCGTTATTTAAGATTACCACCAACTCACCAAACTTCTTACTGGTTTTAACAGGCTTATATTTCGCCATATTAAACTCTTTTTTATACGACTTATATTCACCCCATAATCGCTGCGCAGCTAATAGGCGTAACAGATCTTTTTTAAGACCAAGAGGCGCTACCGGGTATTGCTCTCCACCTTTCTCTTTATAAACGATGTAAGCCTTACGATAAGAAATTAGCGCAGAATCTTGCTCGCCAAGATGCTCAAAAATCAGACCTTCCAGGTAGCGAGAGAAAGCATCTTCTTCCGGCTCATCCCCCCATTCCATCATCTTGACATTTGCCTGTAACATCTCGACGCGAGCACCATCAACTTGCCCTAACTGAATATAGTTCATCGCCATATAGGCGTGCAATAACAACTGTTCATAATAATCACCTTCGTAACCACGCAAGGTTTCGTTTATCGTTACTGCGGCCAAATTTTCTGTAATACTGACACCATACAGCTTTTCAATCTCCTGCTTAGCAACTTCAAATATCTGATTACTACCGACATAATCATTGTTTATACGACGCAACATGCCTTTATCGAGAGAGGAAAGAACTTCCGTTTGATCAGGATCTTCCAACTCTGCAATAGCAAGAGAAAGCTCTGGCCTACCCTGAAGCAATCCGTCACGCATCGTGGTGGCGTGACTACCATAACTGGCACATGCCTGTAGTAAGAGACAGACGCTTAAGACCAGTCCCGCTCTTACACACAGCTTCTGACAAATGTTTTTGTTGGGCACAATCGTCTGATCAATTAACATAAATAATCATGTACTACCGTCAAAAATATCAACATGGAGCCACGCCGTATCTCATGTATTTAGTGGCTGGACTATCGCTACATTCCCTCTTAAAAGCGGAAGCCACCTTTTTCGATAGTTTTCTTGATTTTTTTCTGACCTACCCAAACTTTACGGTTTGTACCTAATTGGATCAGCGCCAGGTCTACCTGATAGAAACGCGCCTGCTCTCCACTAATCGCGTCAACGATGGTATTGATCGAACCTTGTAACATAAAGTCCGCGCCAACTTCCTGACCCAGGACTTTTCTTGTTTCTTCAGAAGCATTCAAATCCTGATCTTTCACTTCACCGCGAACTTCTTCACGATCTTTTGCGGATGCGACAAATTCGACTTCACCTGAATTAATCAATTCACGTTCCATATCAGCAATAAAAGTGCGTGTATTGATGTGTTCGTGACTGAGATTGCGTACCGTACCAACAATAACGGTTGGCGCCTTTCCTGCGCTACGATTAAATTTTGATAACCAGCCACGTGACAGTACATCTTGAATCATCTCCTCTGCCACAAGTCTCGAATCGGTATCATTCCATTTTCCACTTAAGTCGGTCACCGAATCAGAATCAACCCGAGTCACGGTTTGACTACACGCCGCCAGTAAAAACAATACACCAGACAAAACGAATAACTGACCTGCTTTTAATAGTGATACTTTCATACTCTTACTCCTTATATTCTTAACGTTATATTAATAGCTGTTATGTGTATAAATTCGATACGACTAGCGGACATATAACACTATCGCAGCGACGTTGACCAGCTAAATTTCCACTTTTACCCAATCTGCTGCTTCATCTAGATTTTAGTCATTACTTGTACCAACAGTATTGACACTAGCGTATATGATAACCAAGATTGTCTGCACTCAAAGTCATCGTAAGAAGTTGCACTCCGCCGATGCAACGGGTATGGTCGCGACATGAAAAATATCGATACCATACTGCATGGACGATGGATTATCCCCGTCGATAACAAGCAACGTTTTCTCGAAAAACATTGTATCGCTGTACACGAAGGTAAAATCATCGATATCTTACCCAGTGCGCAAGTTCAAAAAAAATACAACGCAAAGGTCATTCATCACTATGATCAGCACGCGATAATTCCTGGGTTAATAAACGCGCACACCCATGCAGCGATGAATCTATTTCGCGGACTGGCCGACGACCTGAATCTCATGGACTGGCTAGAAAACCATATTTGGCCGGCAGAAGCTGAACATGTCAACGAATCCTTTGTGCATACCGGCAGTGAGCTTGCTATCGCAGAAATGATTCGCAGTGGCACGACCTGCTTTAATGATATGTATTTTTTTCCGGATATCACAGCAAGGGTAGCCCTTAGTGCTGGCATGCGTTGCAGCATCGGCCTCATTACAATCGACTTCCCGACCGTCTGGGCACAAAACGCCGACGAATACCTAAGCAAAGGTGTCGCCGTACACGATGAATTCAAGAACGAATCCTTGATCAGCACCGCCTTTGCACCACATGCGCCCTATACCGTCTCTGATGAAGCACTGGCTAAAATACGAACGCTAGCCGATGAGATGGATATTCCCATTCACATGCATATTCACGAAACCAGCCACGAGGTTGACCAAGCCTTCAGCGATAGTGGTAAACGGCCCTTACAGCGTCTGCATGAACTAGGGCTGCTATCACCAAGATTAT
>NVSH01000025.1 GCA_002401185.1 Gammaproteobacteria bacterium
GTTAAGTGCTACTTCACGTTCTGAGCGTGGTTCTTTTCAGGAATCAATGAAAAAAGCATTGGATGAATCACCCTCTGGCCAATCAATAACATTAATGAAAAAGGATGGCAATGAATTGCCGATTGAAGCTGAKGTTACTGTCTTAACGGCAGAAACTGACCTACAACAAGTCGATAATTCAGTCGTGCCTTTACTCATTCCGGTAGACAATAACAGTAAAGAATTAGGTAATAAGGTATTTTCACTATCGTCAAAAGACGCACTTAGTGAAATTGCAGGCAATATATCAGTAGAAGACTTGACTAAAACTAGACAGAGGCAAGATACAATATTAGCTGAATCAGTAACCGTAGCTGGTGTTAATAACAATGAGGTAAAAATTAGCTTGTTATCGACACCGATACGTCAATTGTTACAGTCTGATTCAAAATTACAGGGTAAGTTACACGAATCAAGTAATGCAACGATCAGTACGTCAATAGTAACGACATCATCGGAAAATAATGTACTAAGTCAATCTGATGCGACATCGTTAAAACTTGAAGGGCTAGATTATTTGAACTCGAATAAATTAATTAGCAGTCAACAGTCAGGTGCTTTTATTTCTGAACTTGTCTCGCAGCAGTCTACTTCATTAGCACGTGTTTCTATCGCAGATACAGAAACCAATATTAATCTTATACCTTCATCCATATTTACAACATCCAATGCTACGCCATCGTTAGTCCAACTATCATTGCCACAGTTCGAAATTAACGAACAATTCGGACGTACTGGCTGGTCACAAGGTATGGGTAAACAAATTGTATGGTTAGCAAATCAAAATATAAAAAGTGCTGAARTTCGATTAAATCCAGCACATTTAGGTCCAATAGAAGTTAAGTTGGAGATTAGTGATGATCAAATTAATGTGGCATTAACCAGCCGTCATGCAGCGGTAAGGGAAGCAATGGAATTGGCATTGCCAAAACTACGTGAGATGTTTGACAGTCAAGGTCTACAGTTAAGTGATGCTGATATTTCACAACATACATTTTCAGAACAACGTCAACATGATAGTGAAAACCTACCTGATGCTTTGCATGAATCTTTGACAGGGAGAAATGAACAAGGTAACGCTGAAGCCGATATCGTAAAGCAAATACAATCATCAACGACTATGGTTGATTACTACATATAAATTATTTTTATAGTAGCAAAAAGTACGTTAATAGATTTTCTTGTCATTTAACAATTCAATATTTATATATTGAGACCTTTGCACGATACAAACACGAGTAAAAATGTCTAAAATCCCCCTGCTTTTCGTTAGAAAACTTGCCAATAGCCAGCTATTAGCTGCACTTCCTGCCTCAATCAGCAAAATTTTAGCCTTTTTTCTTTCGCGCCTGTATCGCGCAAAGGTCTCATATTATTTTTTTCGCTTAAAAAGAAAAATATTGACCTGGTAACGAATGGTTGATTTGTTGCTAACCGGGGTTTTGTCACCTTATAAATGGTAATAACTCTGACAATAATCGTTGTTTCTTATAGTAGAATTATTTTATTCTAAATCTGTCACTTTCTGGACGGAATACTGTCACCTAAGCTTTACTGCTTGTCAAAAAAATAGCGTCACGTTTTAATTTCTATTAACCTTTTGATTTTATTGCTTATTTTTATATTCCAAGGGTTGGCACGTCTTTTGCTTTTACTTTTATAGAAAATAAATCTAACGAATGATTTTTTAAGGGTGAAAAAATGGCAAAAGATACAAAAGAAGATCAAGACAAGGATGAGCAGGAAGAGGGTAGTAAAAAAAATAATTCTAATATAAAAATAATTATTATTGCAGTTATTGCAGCTGTTTTATTAAGCGGCGCGCTCGTTGGTGCAACATTGTATTTCGTAACCGGTTTGGATTCTGAAAAAACGGTAAGTAATGATGAAGAGGTAAATGAAGAAGAGGAAGAGGAAGAGGAAGAAGAAGAAGAAGAAGAGGAAAGTGAACCCAAAGGACCACCTATGTATCATTCATTGGATCCTAAATTTGTTATTAGTTTTCGTGATCAAAGACGTGCACGTTTCATGCAATTTGAACTTGATGTGATGACACGTAGTGAAGACACTATTAAAAAAATCGATGAACATATGCCAGCTGTACGAAGTAGTTTATTGATGATGTTCGATGAGCAAAGCTATGATGCGATGACGACAGGTGATGGCAAAAAACAGTTGCTCATCGAAGTAACGAAGGACGTAAATAAAACAATAGACGAAATGGCTGGTGACAGCGGCGAAAACGCTGCTGTTGAAGCGGCTTACTTCACTTCATTCGTAATTCAATAGAGGCAATAGCGTGAACGAACATCTATCACAAGACGAAATTGATGCATTATTAAATGGTGTAGATAGTGGTGAAGTTGATACTGAAGCCAGTGACATGGTCGATGGTGAAGTAGCACCTTATGAATTGGGCTGTCATGACCGAATCATTCGTGGTCGTATGCCGACATTGGATATGATCAACGAAAGGTATGTGCGCTATTTACGAATAAGTATGTTTAATATGTTGCATCGTTCTATCGAAGTGACGGTGTCAGGCGTAAACATGATCAAGTTTTCGGAGTACGTGCGTGGCCTTTTTATGCCAACGAGTCTTAATCTCGTCAACATACTTCCATTACGAGGTACAGGGTTATTTGTACTTGAACCTACATTGGTGTTTGGTACGGTGGATAATTTTTTTGGTGGTGACGGCCGCTATCATACCAGAATTGAAGGCCGTGACTTTACACCAACAGAAAATAGAGTCATCCAGTTGTTACTAAATATTTTATTTAAAGATTTGAAAAAATCCTGGGAACCTGTTCTTGAACTGGATTTCAAATTCCTTAATTCAGAAGTCAATCCACAATTTGCAAATATAGTTAGTCCAACAGAAGTTGTTGTGGTATCAAAATTTAAGATGGAACTTGAAGGTAATGCGGGAGAATTTCATGTCGTTATGCCTTATTCAATGTTAGAGCCTATACGCGAAATACTCGATACAGGTATGCAGAGTGACCAGGCCACCGTTGATGATAGATGGACATTGTCGTTAAAAGAAGAATTAAAACAAGCTGTCATCCAAATAGATAGTTCGATGTGTCATACCAAGATGACACTTGGTGAAGTTTTGAATTTAAATAAAGGTGACGTTATACCTATCGACATGCCTGAGTTGGTAACAGTACGTGCTGCTAAGACTCCAATATTTAGAGGTGTGTTAGGTAGTTCAAACGGTAAAAATTCTATCCAATACGTGGCACCGATTTCACGTCCTGATTTCTAACCAATTATATAGATACTTGATAAAGAGGAATTTAAAATGAGTGAAGACACCCAACAACCACAGGCTGATGAACAGCCAGATGATTGGGCTGCAGCCATGGCAGAACAGGGCGATACGGTAACTGAAAACGCTGATACGGGCGATGCTTTAGTAGGTAACGATGAGCAATCAAAGGATGGTTATAAACCTGCAGCGTTTAAAGAATTAAATAGTCCGTCAGGACAATTAACAACGTCAGATGCCAATCTTGACGTGATTCTAGATATACCAGTAACGCTATCGATGGAAATCGGACGTACTGAACTTCCTATTCATAATCTATTGCAACTCAATCAAGGCTCTGTCGTCGAACTTGATCGCTTGGCAGGTGAACCATTAGATGTATTAATTAATGGCACATTGATAGCTCATGGTGAAGTTGTTGTCGTTAATGAAAAGTTCGGCATTCGATTGACTGATGTAATCAGTCCAGCCGAACGTGTAAAAAAACTGAAGTAATCATCAGATGAAAATAAATATCAATAAAATAATTTGTGTATTTTTTCTTTTTATTGTTTCTTCGTCACGTGTTTACTCAATAGAAAAGGATGCCTTATCTACAGTTAGTGCAGATCCAATGAGTGGGCAATATCTGATACAACTCATCTTTGGCTTGATTGTTGTAATAGCCTGTATCGTTGTTCTCGCCTGGTTTGCTAAACGAATTAATCGTTTACAGTCAACCAGCGGTGATTTGATGACGATACTCGGTGGTATAAGCATGGGTACACGTGAGAAGGTAGTGTTGTTACAGGTAGGCAAACAACAATTGTTGATTGGTGTGGCACCGGGAAGAATAAATACATTGCATGTACTTGATATGCCCGTCGATTGTAATGCTGTCTCTACAGGAAAAAAYTTATCAGAAAGTTTTTCTAATAAATTAAAAAGCATAATAAAAGAAGGTGAGAAATGAAACATAGAACTCTTGGTAGAGTATTGATGTTGTTGTTTTTATTCATGCTGCCTTTTTCCAGTGCATGGTCAGCACAGGGTTTAACTGCATTTACTGTGACACCTACTAGTGGTGGCGGTGAAACCTATACGGTTACCATACAGATTCTTGCGTTAATGACAGTACTTAGTCTTTTGCCAGCAGCATTGATAATGACAACGTCGTTCACGCGTATCATCATCGTACTATCGATATTACGACAGGCTATCGGTACAGCACAGACACCATCGAATCAAATTCTCCTCGGCTTAGCTTTATTTTTATCTTTTTTTATTATGGCACCTGTATTTAACAGTGCATATATAGCAGGCGTGCAACCTTATTTAGATGAAGAGATGAGTTCTGAGGTAGCTTTTGAAAAAGCATCTGAACCATTTTATGRATTTATGATGAACCAGACGCGTGAAGCTGACCTGATCATGTTCACAGATATCGCAGGCCATGGGCAACTGGATCCAAATAAAAAAGTACCGTTCTCAATACTGCTACCTTCTTTTGTTACCAGTGAATTAAAAACAGCTTTTCAGATTGGATTTTTAATTTTCATACCTTTTTTGATTATCGACATCGTTGTCGCAAGCGTCTTGATGTCGATGGGTATGATGATGTTATCGCCAATGATTATTTCCTTGCCCTTTAAATTAATGCTTTTCGTATTAATTGATGGTTGGTCATTGGTTATGGGCACCATAGCCTCAAGCTTTTATGTGTAGTCACAAACTGATAAAGAGAAATAATTATGACGCCTGAGATGGTACTTGATGTAGGACGTGATGCACTTTGGACGATAGCTCTGATTTCAGCGCCATTATTATTGTCTGCATTAGCCATCGGTTTATTTGTAGGTATGATACAGGCAGCGACACAGATTCAGGAAATGACATTAACTTTTATTCCTAAGTTAATTGTTCTTGCCCTTGCATTAGTAACAGCCGGCCCATGGATGCTGGGCTTATTAACTGATTTTACGATTACTTTATATCAAAGTATTCCAGAGTTGATTGGTTGATGACGATCAGGATGCAAGGTGTAAAGTGAYCGCTTTTACAGGCAGTGAAATCACAACATGGTTGGCKACTTTATTATGGCCTTTTATGCGTATAGGCGCGATGTTTGCTGCTGTGCCAATTTTTTCCGCACGAAGTGTTCCAGTACGTATTCGTATACTACTGGCATTTCTTATTTCCTTTTTATTAGTACCTGTTATTCCCGCACCACCGGTTGTTGATTTGATCAGTGGTCAGGCACTTATTATAAGTATTCATCAAGTTCTCATAGGGCTTGCAATGGGTTTTATCTYRCAASYWSTMNNTTTKCWRCKYWKSYTWTYRMARRNTCAMWRYMWWRYAWTKKCNGMTGKSWSTTGGTTTTGCTTCGATAATCGACCCACAAAATGGGGTGCAAGTACCGGTTATTAGTCAGGCATTTTTAATAATGATCACACTAATTTTCCTGGCACTTAATGGTCATTTAATAATGATAGAAATGTTGGCAAAAAGTTTTCACAACCTTCCTGTTGGCATGTTGGTGCCATCTCGTGATGGGCTGTGGCAATTAGTTAACTGGGGTAGTGATATGTTTACTGGAGGCATGTTAATTGCTTTACCTGCAGTCGCTGCATTATTGTTGGTTAATCTTGCTTTTGGTGTAACGACAAGGGCTGCGCCGCAATTAAATATTTTCGCCGTTGGTTTTCCGGTGATGATAATGGTTGGCCTGTCTTTTATGATTTTGACCTTGCCAACGTTAACCTCGCATTTCAGCCGTTTGATGATGGAATCATTTGAACTCATCGAAATATTTTTAGCATCAGCTCACTAAGACAACGAAATGGCAGAGCAAACAGGACAAGAACGTACCGAACAAGCGACGCCAAAAAAGTTACGTGAATCACGTGAAAAAGGTCAGGTTCCGCGCTCGAAAGAACTTAACAGTATGGCTTTGTTAATGGCCGCGGGCGGTGGCTTTTTATTGTTTGGTGAAAGTATGCTTGTTGGTATACGTGATCTATTAAAAAATGGATTAATAATAAAAAATGCTCATCAGCTAGATGCAAACGAAATTATGGAACACTTTGCAGATGCCGCTCTAAATAGTTTGTTTATCGTCACTCCACTATTTATTTTACTCACCGTTGTTGTTTTGTTAACACCGATTGGTTTAGGTGGTTGGTCATTTAGTCTTAAATCGATAAGTTTTAAATTAGAAAAATTAGATCCTATTAAAGGTATTGGCAGGATATTCGCATTAAAGGGATTGATGGAGTTAGTAAAAGTGCTAGCAAAATTTATCCTGGTAGCCAGCATGTCAGCATTAATTATATGGTCAGTCATCGATGAATTGATTGGTTTGGGTAATGAACCGATAGAGTCTGCACTAACACATGTGGCCCGTTTATGTGGGTGGGCTTTTCTGGCATGCAGTAGTGTGATGATCATTATAGCTGCCATCGATGCACCTTTTCAGTTATGGCAGCACAGTAAAGAACTGAAAATGACCAAACAAGAAGTGAAAGATGAAAATAAAGAAACGGATGGTCGGCCAGAAGTAAAAGGTCGTATACGCGCCATGCAGTTAGAAATATCCAAACGTCGCATGATGGAAGCTGTACCTACGGCAGACGTAATTATAACTAACCCGACACATTATGCAGTGGCATTGAGTTACGACCAGTTTGGTAATAAAGCGCCCGTTGTCGTTGCAAAAGGTGCAGATAATATTGCCATGCAAATTCGTATCATCGCTGGTAAAAATAAAGTAACTATCGTTTCATCAGCTCCATTAGCACGAGCGTTATTTGCTAGTACAGAGATAGATCAGGAAATTCCAGCAGGTCTTTATGTGGCAGTAGCAACCATACTCTCTTATGTTTATCAATTAAGAGTAGTTTCAACCAAGGGTGGCCAATTGCCGGAAACACCGAATGATTTACCCATACCTGAAGAATTACAGGATCTGCTTAAACCTGAAATAAACGATGAATAAATAGTTAATGTCATTGCAACAAATCGATGTAAAAGATGAGGAATAAAAATGAGTTATAGCGCTGTAATGAGGAACAATACACTATCTCTAAAAGGTTTAGGCATACCTGTATTACTGGTTGCGATGTTAGCGATGATGGTATTGCCATTACCTTCCATTATGTTGGATTTGTTTTTCACATTCAACATTGCCTTATCTTTAGTGGTTTTACTGGTCGTTATTTATACCATACGGCCGCTCGACTTTAGTGTATTCCCGACGGTATTACTCGCTGCTACATTGTTACGTTTGTCGCTCAATGTCGCTTCTACACGCGTGGTATTACTTGACGGACATACAGGTACAGGTGCAGCTGGTAATGTTATTCAATCATTTGGCGAATTTGTTGTAGGTGGTAGTTATACAGTCGGTATCGTCGTGTTTGCCGTTCTTACAATTATCAACTTTGTAGTCGTAACAAAAGGTGCTGGACGAATTTCTGAAGTCAATGCGCGATTTACGCTTGATGCTATGCCAGGCAAACAGATGGCAGTGGATGCGGACTTAAATTCAGGTTTGATTACTCAGGATGAAGCACGTGAGAGGCGGCAAGAAATTTCCGGTGAAGCGGATTTTTATGGCTCGATGGACGGTGCCAGTAAATTTATACGTGGTGATGCAATCGCGGGAATTCTAATCTTGTTTATCAACCTTATTTTTGGTCTTGGTATCGGTATGATTCAACATGACCTTGAGTTTTCACAGGCTGCAGAATATTACACTTTATTAACCATCGGCGATGGTCTGGTCGCACAGATACCGTCACTAATATTATCGACTGCGGCTGCCATTGCCGTTACACGTGCTTCTGCTGCTAAAGATATGGGCGAGCAAGTTATCGGGCAGCTATTTAATAAACCAAAGCCTATTGCCATAACCGCCAGTATTATTTTTGGTCTGGGTTTAATTCCAGGTATGCCACATTTTGTTTTTCTTACACTGGGTCTTATCTCTGGCGGTATTGCTTATATTGTAAAACAACAGAACGAAGCTGCCATTCAAGTTGAAAAAGACGAAGTTGTAACACCTGATGAAGAACCACAATTTAAAGACCTTAGTTGGGACGACGTTCCAACGATTGACGTTATCGGTCTGGAAGTCGGTTATCGATTAATACCGATGGTTGATAAAACTCAGGGTGGACAGATGATGTCACGTATCAAAGGTGTACGAAAAAAATTATCACAGGAACTGGGTTTTCTTATACAGGCAGTACATATTCGAGACAATCTGGAGTTATCACCCAATGGTTACAGAATTATATTGATGGGTGTACCTGTCGGTGAAGGAGAGGTTTACTCTGAAAAAGAACTAGCGATTAATCCTGGTCAGGTATTTGGTGAGATCAAGGGAATTAAAACCAAAGATCCTACATTTGGTCTGGAAGCTGTATGGATAGAACTTAATATGCGTGATGAAGCACAGACTTTGGGTTACACCGTGGTAGATAGTAGTACGGTCGTGGCTACACACATGAGCCATTTATTACACAACCATGCGCACGAATTACTTGGTCATGAAGAAGTTCAACACCTATTAGATATGTTGGCAAAACAATCACCATCCCTGGTTGAAGATTTGGTGCCTAAATTATTACCATTGGGTGGCGTAGTAAAAGTATTACAAAATATTCTGGCAGAAGGTGTTCCTATTCGTGATATGCGAACAATCGCCGAAACATTGGCGGAAGTTGCCGTAGATAGCCAAAACTCTGACGTATTAACAGCGGCGGTACGTACTGCATTATCCAGACAAATATATCAACATATCAATGGCTTAGAAGAAGAGATGCCTGTTATCACATTAAATCCTGAGTTGGAACAGATATTGCAACAATCAATACAAAGTACACCAGATAAGGGTCTGGGCATAGAACCGGGAATGGCCGAACAAATGATAAAAGAACTAAACGAATGTGTGCAGAAACAGGAGATGGATAACAAAGTAGCCGTGTTACTGGTATCGCCTGTTATACGATCGACATTAGCAAGAATGTTAAGAAGCCTTGCACCAAATTTACATGTTCTTTCATATAACGAAGTTCCTGACAGTAAAAATATAAAAGTCGTGGCTGCTATTGGTGGCAAAAGTGCCAATGCGATTTAATCAATTTAAAAGATAATGATAAAGATATTTGAAGTTAATAGAAGCATTGAAACAGGTAGGGACTAGACATGAAAATGAAAAGGTATTTTGCAGTCGATTCACGGCATGCACTTCGAGAACTACGTGATGACCAGGGGCCTGATGCAGTGATATTGTCCAACCGGCGTGTTAATGGTGGTGTTGAGATAATCGCAGCGATGGATTACGAAGACGCAATGGTTGATACATCACTAGGTAATTCGAAAACATTATCTGATAAAGCATCATTTTCGCTATTTAATGATGACATAAATCATTTGAATAATTCAAAAAATCAACCATCAGTTATAGGTGATAATTTACAACGTTCCACTGATGAAGGATCCAGTGAATTAAAGAAAATAAAAGATGAATTAAAAGGTTTAAGAACGATAATGGAAGCACCTCTGATGCAGATTGCATGGGGTGAAACTGACCGAGTCCAACCGTTATTCGCAAGTTTACTTAAGCAGTTAATGACTTTAGGTCTCAGCGCTACATTAAGTAAAAAACTGACTAAGCGTGTAGCCAGTCAAGGCCTTAATAAACATGCGTGGTTAGAAGCGTTAAAACTACTGGCGAATCAAATCCCTGTTAATGACGAAGATATCCTGGAAAATGGTGGTGTCGTTTCTTTAATTGGTCCTACTGGTGTCGGTAAAACAACAACTATAGCAAAACTTGCTGCTCGCTTTGCATTAAAACATGGTCGACGTGGAATCACCCTCATTACAACAGATAATTACAGAATAGGTGCACATGAACAATTACGTACCTATGGAAGAATCTTGGGTGTGCCGGTACATGTTGCTACAGATTCTAGTGAATTAACAGCACTACTTAGAGAGAGTAAAGCAAATTCAACTAGTAAAAAACTAACACTGATTGATACAGCGGGAATCTGTCAGAAAGATAGTCGCCTTACTGAACAACTGGCAACATTTAATGTAACAGATATGAATATTAAGAATTATTTAGTGTTGTCAGCGACGGGTCAGTTAAATTTACAGGATGATGTGATCTGTGCATTTAGTAAAGTTAATTTGGCAGGTTGTGTTATAACAAAAATTGATGAGGCATCGAGCCTTGGTGAAATCATGTCTGTTCTTATACAACATGAATTGCCCATACATTTTGTATGTAATGGTCAAAAAGTACCTGATGATATTTATCAAGCACGAGGTAAATTATTAGTAAAAGAGGCTGTTAATTTGATGCGTCATTCTAAAAAATCACTTTCAACAGAAGAATTAGCTTATTCGTTTGGCGGGATGGTTAACAATGCAATTATCTAATGCAGTTATGGATACAAATAAAGGCTTTACGAAAATTAATATGTTAGATCAGGCGGATGGTATGCGTCGTATCATTAATCCAAGGCCAYTGAAAATTATAGCGGTAAGTAGTGGAAAAGGCGGTGWAGGGAAAACCAATGTATCGGTTAATTTAGCACTTTCAATGGCAAAACAAGGCAAAGAAGTAATGTTGTTAGATGCAGATTTAGGGCTTGCCAATGTTGATGTGTTACTCGGACTGCGTACAGAATATGATCTTTCGCATGTTATAAGCGGAGAGCGAACACTTGAAGAGATAATAGTAAACGGACCTTCGAATATAAAAATTATACCAGCATCTACAGGTCAACACCGTATGGCTAACCTGTCTCAAWAAGAACAGATAGGACTAATCAATGCATTTAGTGAGTTAGGTAATGCAGTAGATGTACTAATTGTTGACACCGGTGCAGGTATTTCAGAAACAGTTATTAACTTCTGTACAGCCTCTCAGGACGTGATCGTTGTCGTACATGATGAACCTGCGTCAATAACAGATGCTTATGCCTTTATAAAAGTAATGAGTCGACATCATAATGTTAGTCGTTTTCATGTACTTTCGAATATGGCTCATGATTCTCGTGAAGGGCAAAACTTATTTAATAAATTAACAAAGGCTACGGATAAATTTTTAGATGTGGTGTTGAATTTTATAGGGACGATTCCATACGATAAACAATTAAGAAAAGCAGTGCAGCACCAACGCGCTGTGGTTGATGCATTTCCACGCAGTCCATCTGCATTAGCTTTTAAAAGAATAACGCGAAACATTAATGAATGGACACATACCGATGTTCACTCAACAGGACAAATGAAATTTTTTGTCGAACGTATGATTCATTCTGATACGACACAACAGGAGACAAACTTATGACGCAACTCTCCCGTTATACCGAAGTATGTGCATTAGATGAAGAGCCACCTAATTATGATGCTTTAATGACAGAGTATGCACCTTTCGTCAAGAAGATCGCTTATCACATTGTTTCTAGATTGCCTTCACATATTCAACTGGAAGATATGATACAAGCTGGCATGATTGGCCTTTTCGAAGCATTAAAAGGTTATGACAAAAATAAAGGGGCTAGTTTTGAAACATATTCACGTATAAGAATTCAGGGCGCAATGATCGATGAAGTAAGGCGTTGTGACTGGACACCGCGATCTGTTTATAAAAAATCACGAGATATATCAGAAGCAGTAAGAACCATAGAAAAAGAAAAAGGACGAGATGCAAAAGACAGTGAGGTTGCTGAGTTACTAGATCTTACGATGAAAGAATATTACAACATGGTAACGGCTGCTGCAGGTTGTCAATTATTGAGTTATGAAGATATAGCGCTTGCAGGTGGTAGTCAGGATGAATATAAATCAGGTAATTTTAGTGGTCCTTATCACAATATGCAGGAAGAAAGTTTTAAGCATGGTTTGACTGACAAAATATCAACATTACCAGAACGTGAAAAACTTGTCGTTTCATTGTATTACGATGATGAATTTAATCTACGAGAAATAGGAGAGATACTCGGTATAACGGAAGGTCGTGTATGTCAGAWTCATAGTCAGGCATTAATAAGACTTCGTGCTCGTATGACTGATTGGGTACAAGAGTCATGATGTTTAACGATCGAATAAAAACAAATAATTTATTAATAATGGTAGTTAAGATAAGGAGRATGTAGTGGATAAAAACATGAATATATTAGTGGTCGATGATTTTTCCACGATGCGTCGTATTGTTAAAAATTTATTAATGGAAATAGGTTTTAAGAATATTTCAGAAGCTGATGATGGTAATACGGCATTGCCTATACTTGAAAACGGCGGAATAGATTTCCTGGTGACAGACTGGAATATGCCTGGAATGCCAGGCATCGATCTTCTAAAAGCGGTACGAGCTAATCCGAATCTTTCTTCATTGCCAGTCTTGATGGTGACTGCTGAGGCGAAACGCGAACAAATTATGCAAGCCGCAGAAGCTGGCGTTAATGGCTATGTAGTAAAACCATTTACGGCCGATACACTTAAAGAAAAAGTAGATAAAGTATTTTCCAGATTGGAGAGTAGTTAATGCAAAGCAATGTTCAACAAGGATTAGATAACAACCATATCATAGGTATGATTCAACAGTACGCGATGCTTTTTAAAGATGGTGAAGGTAGAGAGGCAGAGATCGTATTGCAAAACATTTCTCAACTATATGATGAAACTAAACTTTGTTTAGTTAATACACAATTACATAATAAAAAGGATGAGAAGCCACATATTGATGAAAATCTATATAGCAAGGTTGGGAAATTAACACGTGACTTGAACGATAGTTTAAACAACTTTTTAAATGACGCTAGTCTGGAAACTATGACTAATGATGCAATGCCAGATGCACGGCAAAGATTAAATTATGTTATCGAATTAACGGAAAAATCTGCACATGAGACCTTGTCACTAATAGAGAACAGTAATCCTCTTATTCGAATGTTAGGTGAACGCGCGACAATATTATTACAACAATATAAAAAACATGATGCCTGTGAAAACAAATCTGATTATTTAAATGATGAAACAAAAGCTTTTTTACATCTGGTTACTTCGTCGGCTAAAACAGTTAATGAAGATTTAAATAAAATCATGTTAGCGCAGAATTATCAAGATTTGACAGGGCAGGTAATAAATCGTGTGAGCACACTGGTTCAGGAGGTTGAGAATAATCTTCTGGTATTATTAAAATTTAGCAGTGAACACACAACAGGCAATCAATCAGTGAATTCTGTGCATGCAGATAATACAGTTTCAGATAAAAGTGATACCAAAGGTAAAGATGATAATAGAGGTTTTGGACCTCCTATACCTGGCACTAGTACAGACGATGTCGTCGAGTCTCAGGAGGATGTTGACGATCTACTGTCATCCTTGGGTTTTTAATAACGTTACAACATTAGTCATAAAAGCAGACTTACTCTGCAGGTAATACAAAATGGATATCGATGAAGAAATAATGCAGGAGTTCCTGGTCGAGGCGGGTGAGCTTTTTGATCAGTTGAACGATCAGTTCAGTGAATTAGATAATAATCGTGAAGATTGTGATTTAATAAATGCAATATTTCGGGCGTACCACACAATCAAAGGTGGTGCTGGTTTTATGAAACTAACAGCTATGGTAGATGTTTGTCATCGGGCTGAAGATATTATCGATCAACTTCGTCAAAACAAGCGTCAGGTAACTGACAAAATGATCGATGTTATGTTTCAGGTACTCGATGCATTAGACATCATGTTTACAAAGGTAGGTGATGGCGAAACATTAGAAGATGCAGATCCTAATCTTATACAACAACTAGATCAGCTTTTATCTAATCAAACTGAAGCTATAGAAAATAATAAAAAAACAGTTATTACAAAGCAAACAGATAAAGCCATAATTAATGATAACAATGATACAACGTTTGTAAACATCGCATCTGAAATGGACGATGAATTTGAGTCTATGATTGCTAGTGGTATGTGTCAAGACACTAAAACGGTATCAACATCATATTCTGGCTTGATTACAGATGATGAATTTGAAGCAGCATTAGATGCTATTCATGGTAAAGGCAAACACAAGCTAGTAGCTGTTGATAGTTCAAAACAGTCAGAACTTATTACCGATGATGAGTTTGAGTCTGCACTAGATAAGATTCACGGTAAAGGCAAACATAACGCTGTAGTGAGGGATAACATCGTATCGTCAAAAAATGAATCTAATATATCTGAACTAATTAGTGATTCTGAATTTGATGATGTTCTCGATAAAATGCATGGCAAAGGTNAAGGGCCAAGTGCATCATCAATTGCTGAAAAAACGGTTATAAAAACKGAGWWAWWCAYRRWGRWANAWACTMANRRAAATAGTAAAGAAAAAAACGGATAAATCTAAAATTGATACATCCGTTCGTGTCGATACATCTCGTCTTGACGACATTATGAATCTTGTGGGCGAACTTGTGTTGGTTAAAAATCGTCTCATGACATTAAAAACAAACATAAAAGATGAAGATGTAGAGCATGCCATTTCTACACTTGAACTTGTTACATCGGAATTACAAAATTCAGTAATGAAGACACGTATGCAACCGATTAAAAAAGTTTTTAGTCGTTTCCCACGCGTTATAAGAGATCTTGCAAGGAAGCTTAATAAAGATATTAATTTGCAATTAGTCGGTGAAGAAACTGATTTAGATAAAAGCCTGGTTGAAGCATTAGCGGACCCATTGATTCATTTGGTGCGTAATGCTGCTGATCACGGTATAGAGTCACCTCAAGAACGTTTTGAAGCAGGTAAGCCACGCCAAGGTACAGTAACACTTAGTGCAAAACAAGAAGGTGATCAGATTCTATTGACAGTTAGTGATGATGGTAAGGGTATGGACCACGCTGTATTAAGAAGTAAAGCTGTAGAAAAAGGCATGATGTCAGAAGAAGTAGCAAATGCTATGTCAAATAAAGAAGCTTATAACTTGATTTTTGCAGCAGGATTTTCTACTAAAACTGAAGTTTCAGATGTCTCTGGTCGTGGTGTTGGTATGGATGTCGTTATGACACGTATTAACGAGCTTAGCGGTTCTGTGGAAGTTGATTCAGTACTTGGTGAAGGTTCTATAATTACTATATACCTGCCATTAACGTTAGCAATTTTACCAACGCTTATGATTAAGTTGAGTGATTATCAATTTGCATTACCGCTTTCAAATGTACTTGAAGCCTTTAATATGGAACCGGATAAAATCAACGTAGTTGATGGCCAACAAGTTATACAGGTAAGGAAAAAGCCATTACCACTGTACTTTCTTAATCCATGGCTAGTTAATGACAGTTGTTTTGAGGGTGCTCATCGTTCACAAAAAGTCATTGTTGTACAAATGGGAAATCAAAAATTTTGTTTAGTTGTCGATAATATTTCTGGGCAAGAAGAAGTTGTAATTAAACCTTTAGGAGCCATGTTGACTAATATAAATGGTTTTGCCGGAGCTACCATTACAGGTGATGGTAGCATTGCCTTAGTGCTTGATGTGCCGAGTATGATGGATAATTATGCTGCAAATAGTAGAATTTACTAATTCGATTTTTATTTTATGAAAAACATTACATGTTTATAAAGCAGAGACTTCATTAAAAAATCTTATGAGAAATATACTATGAGAATATGGGCAGTTGCAAACCAAAAAGGTGGTGTTGGTAAAACGACTACAGCGATAAATATGGCAGGTATTCTTGCTCAGGATGGTAAAAAAGTGCTACTCATCGATCTTGACCCACATGGTTCGTTAAGCTGTTATTTGAATATTGACCCTGAAATCGTTGAACATAGCGTTTATGAGCTATTTCAACAAATAGCAGACGGTCAAAGAGCCAGGTCAGACAGAATTATTCAGGAAACAGAGTTTGAAAATATTTCAATAATGCCATCTTCTACAGCCGTGGCAACACTTGAAAAGCAATTAGGTACTAAAAACGGTATGGGGCTCGTTATTAAACAAGCATTGAATACGATGAGGCAAAAGTTTGATAATGTCATTATAGATTGTCCTCCGATGTTGGGTTTATTGATGGTCAATGCATTGGCAGCATGTAGTCGGGTCATTATTCCTGTACAGACAGAACATCTTGCGATTAAAGGTATGGACAGGATGTTACGTTCGTTACAGATGATACAACAATCGTTAAAAAAAGATATTGACTATACAATTTTACCAACGATGTATGACCAGAGGACACTTGCATGTAGGAGTAGTCTTGAGAGATTGCAGACCGATCATAGTAGTAAAATGACAACGACGATAATTCCAATAGATACCAGGTTACGTGACGCGAGTTATTATGGTAAACCTCTCTCTTATATGAAAGGCGAATCAAAGGGTTTGATTGCATATAAACGATTTGTTCATTCACTAGATGAACCATCTAACTCTCTGGAAACCAAAGAGGTTGCCTAATTATGTCAGCCGTAAAATCACAGCAGGCACTAATAGAACTACAATACATAGATAGTTTATTTTATGAAAGTTCAGGAACTGAAGTTATAGAAAGTACGCTTGAAACTTCAGAAAATATAAATGATGAAACAAATATATGTAAAGATAATGAAAATATATATCAGTTTATTTCCATTTCACAATATAAATTTACAATTAAACAGTATGAAATTTTAAATATAATAAATTACATTGATGTGACACTTAATAACGGCATATTTGAGTATGGTAAAAATACATACTATGAATTAGATATATCCATTTTGTTTATGCCTAATCAACTATCACCCGAGAAAAATTATTTATTATTGTTAAAAGATAAAAATATAGCATTATCCTGCAAAATACTAATGGATTTAAAAGAGATAGATAATGAGACTGTTTGCTGGAAAGTTGAAAATAGTAATCGACAATGGTTATCTGGAATAATTAAGAGTGAACAAGTCGCTATACTAGATCTTTCGATACTGCAACAGATGCATTTTGATGATCAACGTTAAATATTACACACAGTACAGGTAAATATACCATGATATACGATTTTGAAGACGATAGTCATAAAAGTATAAGTGAACCAATGGAACGTTATATAACATTTCATCTCGATGGTGAAATATATGGCATTGATGTAAATAAGGTACGTGAGATATTAAGATTAAATAATAATTTTCCAGTTCCAGGCGCGCCTGATTTTGTTCTTGGTATTACGAACATCAGAGGTAATGTAGTAACCATTGTTGACGCAAGAAAACGATTTACTCTTTCATCTATTGATTACACCAAAGACGCAAGGATGATAGTAGTGGAGTTAGGTGAGCAAACAGCTGCTATCGTTGTTGACAGTGTATCGGATGTGATTGATGTGCCGAAGACATCTATAGATATTAATCCAAGATTACAGATGAGTGAGGGTTCACGGTTTATTAGTGGTGTAGTATTACACAGTACAGGGTTAGTTATAATTATAGATGTCGATGCATTTCTTGTCGATGATCAAATGGCAATGGCTTCTGGTTTTTAAACAAGATGTTAAATATTTCATAAAGTAATTTAAAATTCTTTTAAGTTATTTCATCATTTAATATAAAAGTTAAAGAATAATTCGTAGACGTCGATAGTTCATATTGATGTTCAGGTATTTCTGTTTATCATTTTTACATTATGTTTAACCACTTGGTTTGGGTGGCTAATGTATTCAAAGTACTAACCGGGGGGGAGGTACG
>NVSH01000026.1 GCA_002401185.1 Gammaproteobacteria bacterium
ATCATTTGAATTTTCTAAAATCCATTCAAAGACCAATTTAAGCTTCTTAGAATTCAGAATATTGATAAGCTCGCCTTGGGCGATATGTTTAAACTTTAACTCTTTAACTGACTTTTGAAGGTTCAATTTACTTAGCAAAGATTCAAAATCAATATTTTGACAATCCTTTCTACGCAATATACCCGCCAAAACAACAGCACCAGTACCCTGTATATCATCGTTAAAACAGGGTACTTTATTACGGTAACGTTCGAGCACAGAAAAAGCGACGTCTTTGGCAAAATCTTCCCACTGAATTACCGCCAGTGGCCACCGTGTTTGAATGGATTCGACAAAACGATCCAGCAGATTAAAATATTCATCGCCACTTATTCGTGGCAGATGCACACCCAGATAATTAGGATCATCCAGTAATTCTTTACGATTGGTGCCCACATCAAGATTTACCGGCATGGTATGGTAAGGGCTAACACCACCACCCGAGGTATACAATGCAAGTTTACCAATGCATATAGCAAGGCCACCATGGCCCTGATCGCCGATACCCAATATCGCTGAAGAATCCGTCACTACGATCATACGAACATCATTCCATGGGTAATTGTCCACTGCCTGCTCGATGCGATCTAATATTAGGGGAGACAGGGTTAAGCCTCGTGGCGTACGGTATAAAGCACTGTAATTTTGCACCGCTTTACCGACCGTTGGTGTATATATAATTGGCATCATCTCTACCAGATGATTTTCCAACAAAGCAAAATACGTAACTTCAGAACGCTCCTGTACCGCCCTTAGAAACTGGTATTTTTCGATGTCACCAGATAAGCACTGATAGCTACAATACAGGCGCTCAATCTGTTTATCCAGATCAATGATATGTGGCGGCAGCAGACCTTCCAGACCAAGATCTATACGTTCCTGTTCACTAAAAGCGGTGCCTTTATTGGTTGCAGAAAGCCGTAATAAAGACATGCCGCGTAGGTACACCTCAAGGTATTCATTACCTTTTTCATCAACTTTGTAATCAAAATATTTACTTAACTTTTTATTATGCATTCTTTAAATCTCGTTATTTACCTGCTGTCTGTCACAGACAGCAAAGTCAGTGCTTAAATTGAAGTGCCCTAACCGCCGACAATAGCCAACAACACACCGGCGGCTACCGCCGAACCGATTACACCTGCCACATTTGGCCCCATCGCCTGCATCAACAGGAAGTTTTGCGGATTCGATTCCAAACCGACACGATTAGCCACACGTGCCGCCATCGGTACCGCAGAAACACCAGCCGCGCCTATTAACGGGTTAACCTGACCGCCGGTTACTCGGTACATAACTTTTCCCATCAACAGACCTGCTGCCGTACCAATTGAAAAAGCAAATATGCCCAACACTAAAATACCCAGTGTTTCTGGCGTCAAAAATGTATCTGCTGCTAATTTAGAGCCCACGGCGAGACCGAGGAAGATAGTAACTATATTAATTAATTCATTTTGCGCCGTATGACTCAAACGATCGACCACCCCGCTCTCACGCAATAAATTACCAAATGCCAACATACCTATTAATGGTGTAGCGGATGGTAACAATATGATAGCGATACCGAGCAACAATAAAGGAAACATAATTTTTTCCTTCTGACTGACGGTTCTCAGTTGCTTCATGCAGGTCGAACGTTCTTTTTCGGTTGTCAATAAACGCATGATTGGTGGTTGAATCAACGGCACCAGCGCCATGTAGGAATACGCCGCAACCGCGATAGCACCAAGAAGATCGGGCGCTAACCGCGAAGCAAGAAATATTGCCGTTGGACCATCAGCACCGCCGATAATCGCTATAGCCGCTGCATCTGCCAAACTAAAATCCACACCTGGGATAAGGTTCATTAATACAGCGCCAATCAGTGTTACAAAAATACCGAACTGAGCAGCGGCGCCGAGAATGACCAAACTCGGTCGCGCCAATAACGGGCCAAAGTCCGTCAACGCTCCCACCCCCATGAAAATTATCAGTGGGAATAACCCGGTTTCTATACCCATGTGATAGAGCATGCCTAGTAATCCGTCAGGGCCACCGATACCGGCGATAGGGATATTCGCCAGGATACCGCCAAAACCTATCGGAATTAACAACAAGGGTTCGTAGTTTTTAGTAATCGCGAGAAAGATCAACACACCACCGATAACAATCATAATCAGCTGACCAAAGGTGAAATTGGCCAGCCCGGTAGATTCCCAAAGTTTTAACAGACCATCATCCACATCACTGTCCTATGGTTATAAGTTCCTGATCAGCAACAACGCTATCGCCTTTCTCAACAAAGATATGGGCAACTTCACCTGCGCAGGTACTGCATATCTGAACTTCCATCTTCATCGCTTCGATGTAGATTAACGCCTGATTAGCCTCAACAATTTCGCCCTGAGTTACCAGGACTTCGATGACATTACCCGCCAACGGCGCCAGTACTGATTCGATACAATGGGTAGCCGTTGATTGTGTGTTCGTTTTAGAAACGACAGGCTGAACCTGAGTAATAACACCATTACCCGGCGCAACCACCACATCAAAAGCCTTACCGTCAACTATTACCTTATAATTTTCAGCCTGCCTGTTGTCACCGCTTTGAACGGCGGCAGGTAACACATCCTCCGCAGTTGGTATTGGTTCGAAATAATCGCTGTTACCACGGTTTTTTAAAAAGTTAAGGCCTACCTGCTGGAATTGGGCATAGATTAAAACATCATCGACGATATTGTCTGCTAAGGTAATAGCCTCATCTTTTGCTATCCGCACAAGCTCTTCGGTTAATCTGGACATTTCCGGTTCGATCAAATCGGCTGGACGGCAAGTTATCACCTTAGCGCCATCAAGTGCTCTTTGTTGCAATTCACTATTGACCGGTGCTGGTGTGGCGCCATACTCACCTTTTAAAATACCTGAAGCTTCTTTGCTGATGGTTTTGTAACGTTCGCCTGAAAGCACATTAATCACCGCCTGTGTGCCAACAATCTGCGACGTTGGTGTCACCAGTGGAATATAACCAAGGTCTTTACGTACCTTTGGAATCTCCTCTAATACATCATCCAGCCTGTCACTGACATTTTGTTCGCGTAACTGGTTTTCCAGATTGGTCAACATACCACCGGGTACTTGCGCCACTAAAATTCGGGAATCCACGCCTTTTAAAGCCCCTTCGAACGCAGCATATTTTTTACGGATTTCTCTGAAATAAGCGGCTATCTCTTCGATAAGCCCGAGATCCAAGCCAGTGTCATATTGTGTACCTTCGAGCATGGCAACCAATGATTCTGTCGGTGAATGACCATAGGTCAAACTCATCGACGATATCGCTGTGTCGATCATATCGACGCCAGCTTCGATGGATTTGATATAAGTCGAACTGGACATACCTGTCGTCGCGTGGCACTGCATCGCCAGTGGAAGATTGCAACTTTCTTTAATACGGCCAACCAGTTCTTCTGCGACATACGGACGCAGTAGACCAGCCATATCTTTAATCATCAGTGAATGACATCCCATGTCCTCCAGCTGCTTCGCCATATCCACAAACATATCGATGGTATGAACAGGACTGATGGTATAACAGATAACACCCTGTGCATGTTTATCGACATCAATCGTTGCCTTGATAGCCGTTTTTAAATTACGCACATCGTTCATCGCATCGAAAATGCGAAACACATCCATACCATTTTCGGCTGCACGTTTAACAAATGTTTGTATAACATCATCTGCATAATGTCGGTAACCCAAAGCATTCTGGCCACGCAATAACATCTGCTGTGGTGTATTAGGCATCGCTGCCTTAAGCAGGCGTAATCGCTCCCATGGGTCTTCACCAAGGTAACGAATACAGGCGTCAAAAGTAGCGCCGCCCCAGGTTTCGAGTGACCAGTAACCTACCTGGTCCAGTTTCTCAGCGATGGGCAACATATCTTCGATACGCAGACGTGTTGCAATTAATGACTGGTGCGCGTCACGCAGTACAACATCCGTTATTTTGATTGGTTTAGCCATATAACCTACAGAAATGACTTAAAAAAAGAATGATTAACGATTAGACGAGGTACGATATTGATGTACCGCTGCCTGTATAACAGCAACCATCGTCGCTGACACCGTTGAGCTACTACGAACAGCATTAGCTTCGGCAGGCTTAGCCGTTTCCGATGACGCAGGCTCTGGTGATAAGACAGACATTAAGGAGATGCAGACAAAAAGTAACAACAATATAAAAAACACCGTGCCCATTCCCATTATTAAAAGCTGAAAACTGGCTGATAACATGTCGTCTACTTGCATTTTATACTCCTCCCAATGATATTCTTCACAGGGTTGATAACCTAAGGCGCCTCTACGCACAACGATGAAGCGTTAAGTCAATCATCCACACCAGCGAGACATTCAAAAGGCAGAGTATATCAGGCTATGGTTCATACTCATAAAGTTTACGTATCACTGCCGGCTCTTATGTAATTAACCAAGATCAAAACAGTGCTTACCTGCCGTTAATTAACTTCTAACTAAGCGAACTTTACCGCATGATAAAACGCATATTGTTAAATACTATTTATCTCTGAACACCAACAACAATAAGCAAACTATTTGACATATTATGCTATAACTTTTGAAATACATATAAAATTGTCGAATCTAAAATAGGACGATCGTGATGAAACCACCTGTACGAATCACCATTACTGGCGCTGCCGGTCAAATTGGTTATGCCATACTTTTCAGGATTGCAGAAGGCGATTTTCTTGGCATGGACCAACCCGTCATTCTGCATCTTCTGGAAGTGCCTATGGCCATGGATACTGTTCGGGGTGTACAGATGGAACTCGAAGATTGTGCCTTTCCATTGCTTCACAAGATTATTGTAACCTCTGATGCTAACGAGGCATTTCGTGATGTCGATTACGCATTTCTCATTGGCTCTAAACCACGTGGACCAGGCATGGAACGCAAAGATTTAATCCTTGATAATGGTCAAATTTTTGCGCCACAGGGCAAAGCCATTAATGAAAACNCATCGCGTGACGTAAAAGTACTGGTTGTTGGCAATCCGGCAAATACCAATTGCCTAATCGCGATGAGCCACGCACCCGATATCAATCCGTGTCAATTTACTGCCATGTCACGACTTGATCATAACCGGGCTGACTCGTTACTCGCTATCAAATGTGGCGTGTCCGTCAACGATGTACGTCATATTGCTATCTGGGGTAACCATTCATCAACCCAATACCCGGATGTAACCCACGCAACGGTCAAGGGCCAACCCGCGCTTGATCTTATCGATGAGGACTGGTTGCACGAAACCTTTATCCCGGCGGTACAACAACGAGGCGCAGTCATCATCCAGACACGGGGAGCTTCCAGCGCAGCATCAGCAGCTTCGGCAGCACTCGACCATATGAGCGACTGGGCGCGTGGCAGCCTCACGCATGACTGGTGCAGTATGTCTATTCCCAGCGATGGCAGTTACGGTATTAGCGAAGGCATTATTTATTCTTTCCCAGTCAATTGTGAAAATGGCGATTATCAGATAAAACAGGGACTTGAGATCAGTGCATTTAGTCGTGAAAGAATGACCCTCACTGAAAAAGAATTGCTCGAAGAACGTGAAATGATAAAACATCTATTAGGAAAGAATTGATAATGGTTGAATTAATCTAAGTTTTTTTGATCAATGTATGTTTTGTCATTTCGAACGAATGTGATCGTTACATGAATGTAGCTTATGGGGGTAATGTCTGGAGCAATTACCGAGAAATTTGTTTTCACCATACCGTCCGGCGGTTGCACAGTACAAGATTTCTCCCTCTGGTCGAAATGACAATAATTTCTGGTCGAAATGACAATAAATTTAGAGACTGCCTAAATAAAATTAGAATAATGACCGAGCCGCTACAGCAATACCATCCTCATCAGCGTAGACATAATCACCCTCACGAAAAGTCACACCTGAAAATTCCAAGGTAACATAACGCTCACCTTCACCACGTTTTTGACTTTTCAGCGGATGCGTAGCCAGAGCTTTAATACCTATTTGCATCATAGAAATATCGTATGAATCACGGATGCAGCCATTGATGATAATGCCCTTCCAGTTATTCTTAATCGCCAGCGTGGCAAGCTGATCACCCAGTAAGGCACAACGCATAGATGCTGCACCATCGACGACCAGCACCCGGCCTTTGCCAGCACTTGAAACAGCTTCACGTACCAGTGAGTTTTCCTCAAAACATTTTACTGTACTGATCTGCCCGCAAAAACGAGAGCACTGCCCAAAACTTAAAAAGCCTGGAGCAACAATCGATAACTGTGCAGAATAGTCATCACAAAGATCCGCAGTCTTAAAATCCTTCACTGATAAAAGCCCATTGATACAATCGTTATTTTTTTACTTGTGGCCGCTGATAACAGCATGCTTCGGTTTGCTACGTTCAAACATTTCCATTTGTTCATCGCTCGCTTTTACCTGATGTTTTTCTTTCCATTCATCAAAAGTCATACCATAGATTATTTCTCGGGCCGCGTCGTAACTAATCTCGTTATCAAGGTCTTTCATGGCAGCCATATACCACTTACTTAAACAGTTTCGACAAAACCCGGATAGATTCATCAGGTCGATATTTTGCACATCGGTGCGTTGCTGCAAATGCGCAACCAGACCTCGGAAAGCTGCGGCTTCTGCCTGTATTCGGATATTGTCATCCATCATTATTCTCCAGTCGCTTCGTGATGATTGTAAAGATTATAATCAGAATCACATGTATCATAAAATACTTTTCGGTGATATAAAACCTTTTGGATTTTAACAGAGATTTTTTTGACTACACGCCAATATAGACGATAGTATCGTTGAAATAATTCTATTACGATGCCGGTACTTCTGCTAGGGAACATCTGATTAAGTCTGAGGCTCCCAGAAGCCACCGTAATAAAAACCATAAGAACAACCATAAGAACAACAGGTGATTTTCAATGAGCGACGCGACAAACACGGTTTACGATATTCTTCCAGAAGCAAAAAACAGAGCGCACATTGATGATGCCAAATATCAGGAGATGTATACGCAATCGATCGAAGACCCTGATACTTTCTGGGCAGAACAGGCCGAAGTATTTATTGACTGGATAAAACCCTGGCATACAGTACGCGACTTCGATTATAAAAAAGGCCATATTCGTTGGTTCGAAGGCGCAACACTCAACGTCTCTTATAATTGCATAGACCGGCACCTTGAAACCCGAGGCGAGCAAACAGCCATTATCTGGGAAGGTGACGACCCTAACGATGATAAAAAAATCAGCTACCGCGAACTGCACGTCGAGGTCTGCAAACTAGCCAATGTACTGAAATCAAGAAACGTAAAAAAAGGCGATCGCGTTTCTATTTACATGCCAATGATTCCTGAAGCGACGGTCGCGATGCTGGCCTGCACACGAATCGGCGCCATACATTCCATCGTATTCGGTGGTTTTTCACCCGAAGCTCTGCGAGACCGGATCGCCGATTCGGACTGCCAGGTGGTCATCACTGCCGACGAGGGTCTACGTGGTGGAAAACCTATCCCACTGAAAAACAATGTAGATAAAGCTGTTTCCCAATGCCCGAACGTTCACACTGTTCTTGTCGTCAAACGTACCGGTGGTAACATCGCCTGGAATGATAAATGCGACATCTGGTACCACGATGAGATGGATAAGGCATCGACCGATTGCCCACCAGAAGAAATGGATGCCGAAGACCCACTTTTTATTCTCTATACATCGGGCTCAACAGGAAAACCCAAAGGAGTCTTGCATACGACCGGTGGTTATTTACTGCAAGCCGCTATCACACATAAATATATATTTGACTACCACGATGGCGACATCTACTGGTGTACTGCTGATGTCGGCTGGGTCACGGGTCATACTTACATCGTCTACGGYCCRCTGGCCAAYGGCGCSACMACRCTSATGTTYGAAGGYGTRCCMACCTAYCCSGATGCCAGTCGGTTCTGGCAAGTCGTCGACAAGCATCAGGTAAATATCTTTTATACCGCACCTACTGCTATCCGTGCTCTCATGGCGCAGGGTGATGAACCAGTGAAAAAGACCAGCCGCAAGAGTCTACGTTTACTGGGCAGTGTTGGCGAACCGATAAATCCAGAAGCCTGGCAGTGGTACTACAACGTCATCGGCGAGGCACGTTGCCCCATCGTCGATACCTGGTGGCAAACAGAAACCGGCGGCATTTTAATCTCGCCACTACCCGGCGCAACCAAACTAAAACCCGGCTCTGCGACACGTCCTTTCTTTGGCGTTAAACCTGCATTAATGGACGAACAGGGTAATATTTTAGAAGGCGCGGCTTCCGGTAATCTGGTCATCTGCGAACCTTGGCCTGGTCAGATGCGTACATTATACGGCAACCATGATCGCTTTATCGAAACCTATTTCAGCATGTACCCCGGCTATTACACCACCGGTGATGGCGCACGCCGCGACGAAGACGGTTATTACTGGATCACCGGTCGCGTCGACGATGTCATCAACGTTTCAGGTCACCGCATGGGCACTGCCGAAGTTGAAAGCGCTCTGGTATTGCATAAGTCTGTTGCTGAAGCTGCCGTGGTCGGCTTCCCGCATGAGATTAAGGGACAGGGCATCTACGCTTACGTAACTTTGATGGTAGGTATAGAACCTAGTGAAGACTTAAAGAAGGATTTAGTGAAACTGGTACGCAGCGAAATCGGTGCCATCGCCACACCGGACGTGATTCAATGGGCACCAGGATTACCGAAAACACGTTCAGGTAAAATCATGCGACGTATCTTGCGAAAAGTTGCGGAGAACGAACTGAATAGTTTAGGTGATACCTCGACCTTGGCTGACCCATCTGTTGTTGAGCATATAATAAAAAATCGCGCGGTTAAATAATATTCGTGACGGCCAGTTGCTTTATCAAGCCTTCACTGGTCAGCTCTATTCGAGAACATATTACTAGCTGACAAACGGCGAATAAATGTCCGCTTCGGCATTTCCACCAACGAGAGAAATCTAAAGCATTCTAACCTTAAGATTTCTCCCGCTGGTCGAAATGACAAGTAAGTTCTAATTCTTTAGTAAGTAACTATCACTTAAAAGAAGAAAGTATCTCATTTAAAATTTTAGATGGTCGCATAACTGCCTTCGTTTGTTCAGGATCAGTTTTGTAATAACCGCCTATATCGACAGCATGCCATTGCTTGGCTATCAGGCTATCTAAAATCTTGTCTTCATTTTCGGTCAACGCGGTTGCTAATGACGTAAATTTTTCCTGCAGTTCCAGGTCATCTGTTTGTTCGGCCATACATTGCGCCCAGTACATGGCAAGGTAAAAATGACTGCCTCGATTGTCGAGCTCACCTGTTACACGTGACGGTGACTTACCATTATCCAGTAACATACCGGTTGCTTTATCCAACGCATTAGCCAGAACAGTGGCTTTGGCATTGTCGTGTTTGATACCTASKTCYTCSAAYGAYRCRSCAAKMGCYAAAAACTCACCYAAYGAATCCCAACGCARRTGRTTTTCTTCNAACNAACTGTTGWANCATSTTTGGSNGCSGARCCRCCWGCRCCKGTTTCAAACAARCCRCCACCMGCCATTAAAGGYACGATAGATAACATTTTTGAACTGGTGCCCAATTCCAGTATAGGAAACAGATCGGTCAGGTAATCACGTAAAATATTTCCAGTAATGGATATGGTATCTTTACCACGTAAGACACGTTCTAATGTGTAACGCATGGCACGCGTTTGCGACATGATCTGGATATCCAAACCTGTCAGATCGTGCTCTTTTAAATACACATTTACTTTTTTTATCAGCTCGTTTTCATGAGGACGGTAGATATCCAACCAGAAAACAGCCGGCATGCCGGACAGTCTGGCACGTGTCACCGCTAATTTAACCCAATCGCGGATTGGGTCATCTTTAACCTGACACATTCTCCAGATATCACCGACTTCTACATTTTGTTCCAGTAAAACATTGCCTTCATCGTCTACGATACGCGCAACACCGTCGGTTTCAATTTCAAATGTTTTATCATGTGAACCATATTCTTCTGCTTTTTGCGCCATCAAACCAACATTGGGAACCGTACCCATCGTTGCCGGATCAAATGCGCCATAAGCCTTACAGAAATTAATAATCTCCTGATAAATCCTGGCATAGGTACTCTCTGGCATAACGGCTTTGGTATCTTTTAACTTTCCATCAGGCCCCCACATTTTGCCGCTGGAGCGTATCATTGCTGGCATCGAAGCATCGATGATGATGTCACTTGGGGTATGGAAATTGGATATGCCCTTCGCCGAATCCACCATCGCAAGTTCAGGCCGCGTTTCATAACAGGCATGTATATCCGCTATAATCTCCTCACGTTTACTTTCGGTCAGGTCTTGTATTTTATTGTATACACTGCTCAAACCATCGTTTGCATTCACACCCAGACTGTCAAATAATTTGCCATGTTTAGCAAATAAATCTTTGTAATATATCTTCACAGCATGACCAAAAACAATGGGATGCGACACTTTCATCATGGTTGCTTTAACATGGAAAGAAAACATTACACCGGTTTCTTTAGCATCATCAATCTGTTCTTCGAGAAATTGACAGAGTGCTTTTTTACTCATGTACATACTGTCGATAATCTCACCTTTAAGCAGAGCAGTATTATCTTTTAAGACGAKGGTCTGTCCGTCTTTTGTCAACAGTTCCATCCTGACGTTACAGGCTTTATCCATGGTTATCGATTTTTCGTTATCGTAAAAGTCGCCGTTACGCATATACGAAACATGGCTACGAGATGCCTGACTCCATTTGCCCATGGTATGTGGATTGTTCTGTGCATACGCTTTTACCGCAGGCGGTGCCCGTCGATCCGAGTTGCCTTCACGTAGCACCGGATTAACCGCGCTACCAATAATTTTTGCGTATCTTTTTTTAATCGCTAGCTGTTCGTCATTGTCAGCCTTTTCCGGGTAATCAGGAATGTTGTAACCCTTAGCCTGTAATTCACTGATACACGCTTTTAATTGTGGCGCGGAAGCACTGATGTTTGGTAGTTTGATAATATTAGTATCCGACGCCTGCGTTAGTCGGCCAAGTTCCGCAAGCGCATCGTCAACTTTCTGCTCATCGGTTAAGGCTTCTGGAAACGCTGCTAAAACACGCCCGCTAAGTGAGATATCCGCAAGTTCAATTTTGATATCAGCCGCTGCAGTAAACGCTCTGATAATAGGCAATAAGGAACAGGTCGCTAGTACCGGTGCTTCATCGGTAAGTGTATAAAAAATTTTTGATTTTTTTGAAGCCACAATGCCTCCAGGCAATTATTGGTTTGAGAATACAGGTTAGGTGTTAAGTTGAACTATATTCTATGTATTAGAATCAAATTTGACGAATGCGAATTATACATTACGAAAGCGTCAGTATCAGTAACAAAAAAATGATATACAGCTACAACTAGAGTATTGCTAATTTTAAAAAAATTCCTTACATTGGTGTAATACAATATTGAGTCATAACCAACCACTAATAAATAAACGATGAAACGATTTGACCAGAAATAATCTAATTTAATCAACCTGACGACATGTGCACATGAGCGATTATATTCAATCAAACGGACTACATATTGCAAAGCCATTGTACAACCTTGTCAGCCAGCAAATCGCCCCCGATCTGGGGCTAAACGTTGCTGATATCTGGCAAAAATTTGCAACTATTGCCGATGAATTAAGCCCCGAAAACCGCGCACTACTTGTACAGCGTGATGAACTGCAAAACCAGATTGATCATTATTACCGTACACATCCAGGTACAAAATTCCAATCCGACCACTATAAAAAGTTTCTCATTGAGATAGGTTATATTGAATCTGAAGTCGATGATTTTAAGATAGATATTAACAACATCGATGATGAGATTTCACGCATCGCCGGCCCTCAACTGGTTGTTCCCATGAACAATGCGCGTTTCGCCTTAAATGCCGCCAATGCACGTTGGGGCAGTCTGTATGACGCACTCTATGGAACCGATGCGATACAAAATAGCGGTGAGCTGGCGCATGGTACTGAGCTAAACCCTAACCGTTCACGACGCGCTATCGAATGGGCYAATACATTTCTCGATACCGCGATACCGCTCAATAACGGCAGACACAGCGATGTACAAACGTATCTAATCGAAAACAATCAGCTCCGTATTACGTTACATAACGGCAAGCAGGTCTCACTTGTCGATGCTGGGCAATACATTGGCCACGAAGATGGTGATGTCATCCTTTTCAAAAATCACGGTTTGCATATCGAGTTACACAAAGACCCCAACAACTCAATAGCAAAACTAGGCAATGCCGGGTTAAAAGATATCATTATCGAATCCGCTATCACCACCATATGTGATTTCGAAGATTCCGTCTCAGCAGTAGATGGCGACGACAAAACCTTCATCTATAAAAACTGGTTGCAGCTAATGCGCGGAAATCTCAAAGCACACTTTAACAAAGCAGGTAAAATAATCACTCGTAAACTAGCCCCTGACCGACATTACACTGACGTAAACGGCGAACCATACCGCCTTTCTGGCCGCAGCTTATTATTGGTTCGAAACGTCGGTCACTTGATGACCACACCCGCAGTAATCATGGCCGATGGTAATGAGATGCCCGAAGGTATTCTTGATGCGATGATGACAGGATTGATTGCTTTATACGACCTTAAAAATTTAAGTAAATATAAAAATAGCGCTAACGGAAGTGTCTACATCGTCAAACCAAAAATGCATGGTTCTGATGAAGTCACTTTTGCTGTCAAAACCCTTGCACGTATTGAGTTAGCTTTCGACTTGCCCGAAAACACCTTAAAAATAGGCATAATGGATGAAGAACGTCGTACCACCGTCAATCTAAAAGCTTGTATCAAAGCAGCAAAAAAAAGAGTGATCTTCATCAACACTGGCTTTCTCGACCGCACCGGTGATGAGATTCATACCAGTATGGAAGCTGGCCCTTTCCTGCCAAAAGCCGAGATAAAAACCCAGGACTGGATAAAAGCCTACGAAGACAGGAATGTGGATATAGGACTTGCCTGTGGTTTTCAAGGCCAGGCGCAGATCGGCAAGGGAATGTGGGCCATGCCAGATGAGATGGCACAGATGCTAAAAGAGAAAATAGCACACCCTACTACCGGAGCGAATTGTGCTTGGGTGCCTTCACCAACGGCGGCGACATTACACGCCACTCACTATCACCAAGTTGATGTCGCTGCTGTGCAATCACAGCTCAGTACTCGGACCCATGCAAGTCTCGATGACATACTAACGATACCCTTATTAAAAAACAGAAAAGACCTGTCGAAAATGCAAATTAAACAGGAACTAGATAACAACGCACAGAGTATTCTAGGTTACGTGGTCCGTTGGATCGACCAAGGCATCGGTTGCTCAAAAGTGCCTGATATCAATAACATTGGCCTGATGGAAGACCGAGCCACCTTACGAATTGCCAGTCAGTTACTGGCAAACTGGTTATTTCATGGTATCTGTACGCAAGAAGAAATATCCAGCGCGTTTCAACGTATGGCGAGCATCGTCGATGAACAAAACAAAGATGACCCTAACTACCAGGCGATGGCACCAAACTATGATGGCGTGGCATACCAGACAGCACTAAAACTAGTTTTCGAAGGCCGCGACCAGGTAAACGGTTACACAGATTTAGTCTTACATAAATACCGACGTCTACATAAAGAACAGTACGCAGATAATCAATAGTTCGAATGAAATTTTGAAAATAAGCATAACAACAGGCATAACAGGAGATACAACGATGACCAGAGACCAGCAAGCTAAACAACTTGACAAAGACTGGGCAGAAAATCCACGTTGGAAAAATGTAAGACGTGATTACAGTGCAGAGGATGTTGTGCGATTACGTGGCTCGGTGCAACCTGAATACACACTTGCAAAACGTGGCGCAGAAAAACTTTGGCAACTGGTTAATGGCAGCGCAACAAAAGGTTATGTCAATTGCATTGGTGCAATCACAGCTGGCCAGGCGATGCAACAGGCCAAAGCCGGTATCGAAGCCGTTTACCTGTCTGGCTGGCAAGTTGCAGCTGACGGCAATACGTCGGAAACCATGTACCCCGACCAATCGTTATACGCCTACGACTCCGTACCCACCATGGTTCGTCGTATCAATAACACCTTTAAACGCGCTGATGAAATACAATGGTCACGCGGCATCAACCCCGAAGACGAAAACGGCATCGACTATTTTCTACCCATCGTTGCCGATGCCGAAGCCGGTTTCGGTGGCGTTTTAAACGCCTTTGAGTTAATGAAAAACATGATTACCGCCGGCGCTGCCGGTGTGCATTACGAAGACCAGTTAGCCGCAGTTAAAAAATGTGGCCACATGGGTGGCAAAGTTCTGGTACCAACGCAAGAAGCCATACAAAAATTAACCTCGGCACGATTGGCCGCCGACGTGATGGGCGTGCCTACCTTCGTCCTCGCACGAACCGATGCTGAAGCAGCAACACTGCTAACATCCGACGTCGATAATAATGACAAACCTTTTTGCACAGGCAAACGCTCCAAGGAAGGTTTTTACATCGTCAAGAATGGTCTCGAACAGGCCATCTCACGCGGCGTGGCCTATGCACCCTACGCTGATCTGGTCTGGTGCGAAACCGGTGTTCCCGATATCGGTTTCGCCCGAGAATTTGCACAGGCCGTACAGGCAAGCAGCCCGGGGCAATTACTCGCCTATAACTGTTCACCATCTTTCAACTGGAGAAAAAACCTGAATGACAAACAGATAGCATCGTTTCAGCAAGACCTTTCTGATCTGGGTTATAAATATCAGTTCATCACCCTCGCCGGCATTCACAGCATGTGGTACAACATGTTCGACCTATCGCATAAATATGCACAAGGCGAAGGCATGAAACACTATGTTGACATGGTGCAACAACCCGAATTTAACGCAGCAGATAAAGGTTACACCTTCGTCGCACACCAACAAGAAGTCGGTGCCGGTTACTTTGACGACGTAACCACCGTTATTCAAGGTGGCCAATCTTCGGTAACGGCGTTAACGGGCTCTACGGAAGAAGATCAGTTCTGATGGCACTGCTCCATATTAAAACAAATTTTCTACCCGTGAGACTAAAACCCTGCTTACTTAATCGATACTAAATTTACTTTAGACACAGACATGTTTCATTTATGAAAAACTCTTATTTACTATGTATAGCGCATCGCGGCGCGATGGGACACGAACCCGAAAACACGCTGGCTTCCGTTCGTAAAGCACTAGCATTAGGCGCATTATGTATAGAAGTGGACACCTATTATGTCGATAAACGTCTAGTTATCTTTCACGATGATCGACTCGAGCGAACAACCAATGGTACAGGTTATATTTACGAGCAATCTTTTGATTATCTACGCAAACTCGATGCGGGAAACGGTCAACAAATTCCGACACTCGAGGAGGTTAGCGCGATGATTAACGCACAAACCTGTCTCAACATTGAACTCAAAGGGGAAAATACCGCAGAGCCTGTTGCCGAGTTACTAGCAGATATGATCGATAATGGTTGGGATAAAGCATCGTTTTTAGTATCTTCGTTTCGTCATCATGAACTATTAAAAATAAAAAAATTAGTCCCAGACATCAATATCGGTGCTCTCATCCATGGGCTTCCTGTCGATAACGCCAAATTTGCTAAAGACCTTGATGCTTTCTCTGTTCACCCATCACTTGAATGTATAGACCAACGATTTATTGATGACGCACATGCTAGATGCTTACGAGTTTATGTCTATGGGGTAAATCACGTGGAGGATATAGCCAGAATGCAAAAGATAGGCGCAGACGGTGTGTTTACCAATTTTCCAGAACGGGTACTGAAAAACTATTCACAAGGTGATTTCACCACAAAATGGTGTGACCGATAAGTTCGCCCTTACTCATCAATCAGCAATATACCTGTTTTAGATGGGCGTTAATCTTTTCACTCACWGCACAAGGCTGCTGAACTATAGCCTGTATCAATTGAAATAGAGGATAGTTTTTTATATCAAATAACTGGTATTTACTAACCATCGCAAGCGTATGAATACCTTCGCCTTCGATGTCATCGACTTCCCCTCTTGCCAGCTTGCGCCCTATTTCATGATGATGCGAATTTTCACTGGTACCAGTAGTAATCAAATCACCCACGCCTGCCAAATCATATGGGCTACCAGCTTGCCCTCCCATTACACGTACGATTTGTTCGAGCTCACGCAGGGCGGTAACGGTTAAATAGCCGCGCATGTTATCACCAAGTGATAGTTCATCCGCCATGCCATACAATAGTGCGTAAACATTTTTTAATATTACCGACCAGCTGATACCGGTGATATCTGCGGTCTGTGTCATATAAAGACCGCTACCATCAAACAACTCACGAACGCTGTTAAATGACTCAACATCATCACAACCCAGTTGCGCAAAAGCACATCGACCCGCACGAATCTCCTCTGAGATCATAGGGCCGTACAATAACGCAAATAATTGATTCGTTGAAAACACATCAGAAAATATTTGTGCTGCAGTCTGCCCTGATTCATCCAGACCTTTGGCAATACTGATACAAAGACACGTCTTCTTCAAAAAGGGAAATATTTGGTTCGCAATTTTCCGATGCGGATTTACTGGCAGGCAAAACAGAACAATATCTGCTGCAGCGGCCGCAGTTTCAAGGTTAGCTGAATTAAAATTAATCTGTGGGTACTTATCCCAAATATCGATATGTAAACGATCGCTGAGAAGATATTCCATAGCATGACCCATTTCACCGTAGCCCAAAACCAAAACTCTCGGTAGCTGTTTCATTTTTTATGCCTCCTTCTCAAATACTGGTTTAATGAAAACCTCACCATTAACTCGAAAAATAACGCCATCTCAACAATGCCACTGTAACTAAATATTACCACCAACTAAGAATGGTATTACGTTATAAAARATTTAGAACAAATATACTCTGAGCGAATTTTATCTAAATTATCCAGAATATAATTTGTATGTTGTTACAGAAAAGATTATCGTCGATTTTCGTGTGAACAATAGCGAATCAAGTCTTACAAAACAACGAACAATAAAAAAGCCCCTCAAAAACATGAGGGGCTTTTTTATTGTATGGTGCGCCTGAAGGGATTCGAACCCCTGACCGCTCGGTTCGTAGCCGAGTACTCTATCCAGCTGAGCTACTGGCGCTTAAGGATGGCTATTGTATTCGGACTGTTATAAAGGTCAAGAAAAAGAACCAAGTTTTCTAGTTCTGCAAACCATTAACATAGGCATTAAACGCATCTTCATTTAACGGCTTACTAAAATAATAGCCTTGATATTCATTACAGCCATTTTCTTTTAAATAATTGAGTTGCTGTTCTGTTTCCACTCCTTCCGCAATAAGATTTAATCCGAGGTGATGAGTCATGCTGATGATCATGTTCACAATAGCCGAATCATTGCCATGCTCCCCTATACCATCTATATACGACTTATCTATTTTTAGCTG
>NVSH01000027.1 GCA_002401185.1 Gammaproteobacteria bacterium
TTAGCCCCGACTCAGACGCAGCGTTGCACTTTCTTGATATGCAATGAGCATGGCTTCAAAAGTGCGCCTTGATTCTGAGCCGGGGGTAAAGCCAGAGGGCGCAAGCAATTATAGAGGTGCCCTAAAGAGCTTGTGGGTAAGTGTCTCGTTATTTGCTTTAACCTGTGGATAACTCTGTGGAAACAATTCCAACCAGAAAAAATATTATTTGGCTAGTTTTTTATTTGAAAAAAATATTATTTTTTTGTTAAAATTAAAATGTTTATTTATCAACTAGTTAAATAAACTGCCCTTGCTATACCAGGTTACGCGTTACACTTGACTTGGTAAAAAAAGTATGTGTCAGGGGTTGTGTATAAGTTTTCACTAATACCATATCGTTGCTGTTTGTTTAAGCTGAATACTTAATAGTTTTTCTAGCTTATGCGTCCTAAGGTATTAAAATACAGGGTAAAAGGCGAGTTACTCACAGAAACTGTGGGTAACTCTGTGGAAAAGAAAAATATTCAGGCTAAATCTTGCTATAAACAGAGTGTTTTTGTTAGATTGGTTGTTTTTTGACCGATAAATATTTTTTGTTTTAAATCATATGGTTATAGGTTATCGCAGGAGTTTTCTTGTTGATAAGCGGCTATTTATTAAATCGATTATTCGTATATTAGGGCTTGGTCAATTATTTGTGGGTAAACGACGTGAAATTGAAAAAATTAACAAACACTTACCGCTTAAAACAGATGTTTACCGCTATTCGATGTGGCTGCGGTGTTGTCGCAATGTTAATCAAGAGGGTGAAATGAAACAATGGCAATCCATCGTTGAGCATATTGAGCATTCGACAGGTAAAGCATTTGTCTCGGCCGGACAGAAGGATTTGCATGGCGGCAGTATTAACAATGCGTTTATTCTAACAGGGGAAAACGGCAAATATTTTGTTAAGACAAATAAACGCGGATGTGCCGCCATGTTTGAGGCTGAAGCCAAAGGTTTGCAGGCTCTGGCAGCAAGCCAAACGATAAGAGTGCCCGTGCCTCTGTGTTATGGCGAAGATCAGCTGCACAGTTATATCGTCATGGAGTACCTGGCATTGACGGGTTCGGCCAATCAGGTGCAATTGGGCGAACAGCTAGCGGCCATGCATTGTATTCAGGCAGAGCAATTTGGTTGGGAAATGGATAATACTATTGGCTCAACACCGCAGCAGAATGACTGGCAGCAAAGTTGGCTAGAATTTTGGTGTGAGCAACGTCTAGGTAGGCAACTCGAGCTTGCGGCAAAAAAGGGTTATGGCGGCGAGCTACAATTATTAGGTGAGCGACTGCAACAGGAGACACCTAAACTATTTGCTGGCAGAGACATTATGCCGTCGATGTTGCATGGGGATTTATGGGGCGGTAATGTGGCTGGAACGGGTCAYGGTGTTCCCGTAATTTATGACCCGGCTTTTTATTATGGCGACCGCGAAACTGATTTGGCTATGACGTATCTTTTTGGAGGGTTTGAGCCTGACTTTTACGCGAGTTACCAGAATGCGTATCCAGTAGATGATGGTTTCGCCGTACGGAAGACTTTTTATAATATTTATCATGTGATTAATCATTTGAACTTGTTCGGCGGTAGCTATCACGCGCAAGTTATTCAAATGTTGAAGCAGGTGTTGGCTGAATTAAGATGAACCAGGGGTGATGGCTGGTCAGTTTATTTTGTAAAGAATGCCTACGGGTTGTGTTATATCACACAGTTGTCGTAACGCTATTTTAATAAGCGTTGCGATTTTTAGTTTATAAATAATGGGCATGAAAACGGTAACGTTACGGCTTCAATATTTTTTTAATGTCGACGATAGGAAAGGTAATGCGTTTATTTCAGCAAGATTGTTTTAACAATGGAGCATCCATTATTAAATGGGTGGTAACTATGGCGTTTCTCAGTGGCTGTATAAAACATGTTAGTGCGGAGCACGTACACGCGCGGCCCGATTCACATGCACCCATCGGCGTCATGGGTGACCATGTAATGGACAAGGGCGAATACATGCTCAGTTACCGTTATATGGAAATGCAGATGGACGGTAATCGTACAGGGACAGATCGTGTAACCACGCCGTTACCCAGTTTTATGGTGAGCCCATTAAGCATGGATATGCAAATGCACATGTTTGGCGTTATGTACGCACCAACTAAAGAGTTAACGCTATCGTTGATGGTGCCGGTGTTAAGTATCTCTATGGATCACCGAATCAATATGAATGATGTTGAGTTCACCACGCAGTCGGAAGGTGTCGGTGATATCTCTTTGGCGGGTGTGTATCTTATAAACAGCACGGCAAGTAGTAACTTGTTGTTTAATTTAAGGCTAAGTTTATCTACCGGCTCGATTGATGAAAAAGATGTCTTGCCGGTATCGGCGGGTGTGCCTGTTCAGCTACCGTATCCAATGCAAACTGGTTCAGGCACTTACGATGTAACGCCGGGTTTGACTTACCGCTACATTTATCCGCAATGGTCCTGGGGTATGCAGGGCCTGTATACCTGGCGTCTCAGTGACAACGACAATGCTTATACTCTGGGTAATAAACTGGATGCCTCATTATGGGCGGCGAAAACACTCGGTCATGATATGAGTTTATCGGTGCGATTAAATGCATTGCGCTGGGAAAATGTTGACGGCGCCGATAATACGCTGGCGGCGATGCCGACCGTGCCAACAAAAAATCCTGAATTACGTGGTGGACATCGTGTCGATGCGTTGCTCGGTATTAACTATATAGCGCGCAGCTTAAACAACATCCGCTTTGCACTAGAGATTGGCGTCCCGGTGTATCAGGATCTAAATGGCCCGCAATTGGAAACGGATCTTGTGTTTACACTGGGTACGCAATGTACGTTTTAATGATGGATGACGATAAGCTGTACGTTATCCGTTGCTTCAAAGTCTAATGACTCACCACGGATAAGACTTCCATCGCCGATTTTTTGACCATTAGCTAAGCCTTTTCCATGGGTGATGTAAGCCAGAAAAGGTTCGTCCACTTTTATGCTTTGTCCGCTGGTGAGCACGGCAACATCAATTTTTGTTTTTGCTGGAAAGTCGGCATTATTGCTTTTTTCGCCGCCGTAGATGCGCGTGAGTTTCCCGGTTTCCGGTTGATACATTTTATAGCTCGCGGGTTGCCCGGCTTGTTCGGGTAATACCCATAACTGAATCATCCGGTTCCATGCGTCATCGGGGTTGATCTCATTGTGCGAAAAGCCTTCGCCGCCGGCGCGTTGCACTTGTACATCATTGCGCTGCATGTCGTTACCGTTTTCAAGTGAACCCTGGTGTGAGATACGACCATCAACTAATACTGAGATAACATCTATCTCATGGTGGTTATGCATGCCAGTTTCACCGTGTGGCATAAAACGGGCATCCGCCAGATAGACGAAGCGACCTAGGCCAGGCCAGCTACCATCCTTATTTTCGTTTGCACCAAACAGCCCGGGATCTTTCACCAGGCGATGCTCTTTTAAGCCAGCAAAGCCACCTTCGGCAAGGCTGTCTCGTTTTAATATTTCTATTTGATTATTCATAAAATTCTCCGCTGTTGTTGGCTTGCTACAGTGAACCGGCTTGCTGACTATCAAGCTGTTGTTTGTCGACTTGATGTTTATCAGCATTTAACAATGTGTGTTTGCTTACCGTTAATTGATCGAGGGCGCTTTTTAATTGGTTATTTAATTTTTCATTGGTAATACGGCCTTGTTCGCTATCAAAGTTTTCATAAAAACTGGGTAACGAGAAACTGGCTATAACTTCACCATCAAAATAGGGTGCTGAATTGGTTGCCATGGCTAATACATTGGAGGCACCGCCAGGTCCGGGTGACGTGGCAAGTAGAAGCATCGGTTTGTTTTGAAACACTTTTGGGTTGATGCGAGATGCCCAGTCGAAAATATTTTTATAGGCAACGGTGTATGAGCCGTTATGTTCTGCAAAGGATATGATCACTGCGTCACTTTCGCCGATTTTGGCCAGGAAGTCTTTGGCTAACTGTGGTTGGCCCAGTTCTGCTTCTCTGTCTTCACTAAATAAGGGCAGCTCAACATCGTTTAGGTCCAGAATTTCAACCTTAAGTTTGTTCTCGTGCTGGTTTATGTCATCTTCAAGCAATATGCGGCTGGCATAGCTAATCAATTGCTTGTTGATGGATTTCCGGCTGCTGCTGGCGGCGAAGGCGAGTATTTTCATTATGGTTGCTCCCAATGGTTCTGTTAAATGTTTTCTTGGCTTTTGAATTTGCTTTGTGTTGGATACAGTGTAGATTGTTACCAAATGACAATAAATAGCGTAAATAGAAAATAACTGTTTCCATATGATGTTTAATAATAGGTCAAATTGAGGCAGGTTTATGGTTCAAAAAATGGCTAATACCAATCTTCTCGATGGCATGGCTGTTTTTGTCGGGGTAATCAATACTGGCTCGTTTACAGCAGCGGCACAGGCACTGGGGCATTCCACCTCGTATGTCAGTAAAGAGATTACTCGGCTGGAAAAACGTCTGGGCAGCCGCTTGCTCAATCGCACCACACGTACCATCAGTTTGACAGATGCCGGGCGATCCTATTATGAGCGTTGTAGCCAGATTATTATCGATGCCGAAAATGCAGAGCGCTCAATCAGTCAGTTGCAAGACAGGCCACGCGGTTTGTTGCGGGTGAATGCGCCGTTGAGTATTGGTTCGATATACTTGCTCGACTACTTCCCGGARTTCATGCRTCTCTTTCCTGARATAACCTTCGAAGTGGAATTCAACGAYCGTATGATYGATGTCGTCGCRGARGGYTACGAYGTKGTYATMCGTGCAGGTAAAATAAAAGATTCTAATCTGGTTGCGCGYMAGTTAACSWTGTCAAAAAGTGTGGTYGTGGCCTCGCCGGCYTATCTGGAAAAACATGGCCGTCCGAAACATGCCAGYGAGTTAGCRYGGCATGCTTGTCTGGCCTATTCATTAATACCTAATCCAACGGYCTGGGAATTTGTGAAAGACGGCAATCGCACCACGGTAAATATCAAAYCGCGTTTAACAGGCAAYAATGCCGARCTCGRMGTTGCGATGATGGTGAATGRKGTAGGYATTGGWCGYGTRCCTTTGTTTTGCTGTGAGAGTGAAATTGCAGAGGGTRYWTTAGAAGTTATTCTAGAAGATTATCAACAGCCCGAAATAGGCGTGTATGCTGTTTTCCCGCATCGYCARTACCTGACCGCCAAGGTGAGAGTTTTTGTTGATTTTCTTGTCGATAAATTCGCCAGCGTATAGTCGCTATGTTGTGACGAGTAGTCTGAGGTTTGCCATCGTATGAATACAGAAAACATTTTTAAACATATACCAGAAAATCTGGATGATGAACTTGTTGAGTTACTGGTTCAGAGTAAAAAAATAAAAATAGAGCGTATCATATCAAAAGGGCATACTTCCCCTGCCACTGGTTGGTACGACCAGGATAATGATGAGTGGGTACTGATTTTGAAAGGTGCAGCTATCATTGTGTTTGACAATGGTGGTGAATTTAGCCTTGGCGCAGGTGATTATCTGACTATTCCTGCACATGTGAAACACAAAGTAACATGGACGGATTTAGAAAAAGAAACAGTTTGGTTAGCAATACACTATTAGTTTTTTAGGTTCACTGCCATTATAAAGGCTGTCAATTGATCTTTTATTTCTAGTTCGGACTCTTCGATAACGGGTAGGCTCGGGTAGGTTGCGCAGAATTCTTTAGCGAAAATGCCGCGACTATTTTCAGTAACGCAGCGACCATCAATATAAACTGGTGTACTGTTTAGGCCGCAACTAGGTGAGCGACTTTTGAAGATAAAACCGGAGAGATGCTTTAGTTCAGTGGGTTTGTTTTTGCAATAAGCTTGCATAATGTCGGTGATATCAAGGCAGGCGTTATCTCTGCCGGTAAGTCTGGGGTTATCGATACTTCCCGTTAATTGCACAGGGGGACGCGGTACGTTTAAGCCCGCTTCAATTTCTGGGCAGATGGGCACGAGTTCGAATATTCCGCCGAGTTTTTTAATGACGATGCTGTTGGCTTTTGACTGACCGTCGTAGCGTACGGCATCGCCGAGTAGACACTGGCTTACGCCGACAAGCGGTTTAGTGGTTATTGTTGACAAGATCCCTCGTCGCTAAATAACGCTCTGTCGAGATGACAATGCTGCAAGGGTTTTCAGTTTGGTCATTTCTTAGCGCCCAAATCTAGTGCGCGTTGTCGGGATGTGTTGGCGGCTACAGCAAGTTTGCCGGCGTCCCAGTTGGGCATGGTTTCTGGCCAGCCGAACATGTGAGCGGTAAGCACTTCGCATAAGGCGTCGATATGCTCGCTGTTAGCATTCAAACAAGGAATATAATTAAAGGCTTCGCCGCCAGCGAGTGCGAATATGGTTTTATTCTCAATTTGAATCTCTTCCAGTGTTTCCAGACAGTCTGAAGAAAACCCGGGGCAGATGATATCGACAGTATTGATGCCGTTTGCAGGTAGCTCTTGTAAAGTGACGCTGCAATAAGGTTCGAGCCACGGTTCGCGTCCGAAGCGAGACTGGAACACGACTTTCCATTTAGTATCTTTTAATTGCAGTTTTTCTGCGACCAGTCGCGCAGTTTTTTGACAGTGGCTAAAGTAAGGGTCGCCATTATCGATGTAGCGCTGCGGGATACCGTGAAAAGAAAACAGCAGCAATTCACCGCGTTTGTTTTCGGCCCACTGTTTTGAAATGCTGTTTGCTAGTGCCTTTATATAGTCAGGGTGGTCGTGGTAATGGTTGATCATGCGTAGATCGGGTAACCAGCGCCAGCCTTTGAGTACATCGGTTACCTGGTCAAATACGGCGGCGGTGGTGGTGGCAGAATACTGGGGGTAAAGCGGTAATATCAGTAATCGTCGCGCCCCAGCTTTGCGTAGTCCTTCGAGGCCGTTTTTGATGGATGGTGTACCGTAGGTCATTGCCATGTCGACAATTACATGACCGCGAAATCGGCTCTTCAGTTTTTTCTGTATCGCCTGCGTTTGCAATCGTGAGAAATGAATTAATGGTGAGCCGTTATCGGACCAGATTTTTTTATAGGCTTTGGCTGATCGCGATGGACGCACGCGTAAAATAATTCCGTGCAACGCAAACCACCACAGTAGTCGATTACTTTCGATGACGCGGGGATCAGACAAAAATTGCGCCAGATATCTGCGAACGGCTGAAGCTGTTGGTGCATCGGGTGAACCTAGGTTAACCAGGAGTATGCCCAGTTTTTCCTGAGCGCCGTGTTGGTGGTTGATTTTTTCGGACACGATTATATCGGTTTCTTATGGTTATTAGTGAGAGTGACTTAAGTGAGAAGACTGCCAGAAATATTCGGGATGCTCAAGTTATTCATTCTTCAGTGTTGTCCTCAGGGCGGATTAACATTATTTTGCCCCGTGTGGCACAGTATCTTTGGCTGAAACATGGAGATGCTATAGAGATTGCTGTATTATGTCGCCCATTATTTTTGTAGACGCTCCAGGAGTTCCCATGCCAATAAGGCTGGTTGTACCTAAAGAAATTTCGTCAGGTGAAAGACGCATAGCGTTGTCACCAGAAGTAGCTAAAAAACTTTACGCAACAGGTGTAAGCATTACAATGCAGCAAGGCGCTGCGCTGTCATCTTATTTTAAAGATGAAGATTTTAGCGATGTGGAAACTGTCGCTGATGCAGCCGCACTGTATAAAGACGCCGATGTCGTTTTTAAGGTTATGCCGCCGACGCTCGACGAACTCAAGCAGATGAAAGACGGCTGTACCGTGGTCGGTTTTATGGTGCCGAGTAAAAATGCTGAGATGATGCAGTTGATGTGTGAGAAAAAAATCACTGCATTGGCGATGGAGTTAGTGCCGCGTATTACCCGTGCACAATCGATGGATGCGTTATCGTCACAGGCATCTATTGCTGGTTATATGGGTGTGCTGATGGCTGCACAGCTTGCACCGGTGTTCTTCCCGATGTTGACTACAGCGGCAGGAACTATTCGCCCGGCCAAGGTTTTGATTATCGGTGTCGGTGTTGCTGGCCTACAGGCTATTGCTACCGCGAAACGTCTGGGCGCTATTGTCGAGGCGTACGATGTACGTTCAGCGACACGTGAGCAGGTTGAGTCATTAGGCGCAAAGTTTGTTGATACTGGCGTTAGCGCGGATGGTGAAGGTGGTTATGCGCGTGAGTTGACCGATGATGAAAAACAGCAACAGCAGGATGTGCTGGCGAAACATATCGCGATGTCCGATGTCATCATAAGTACAGCGGCCATTCCGGGTCGGCCTTCACCGAAGATTATTACTGAGGCGATGGTCGAGGACATGAAAACCGGTGCGGTAATTGTCGATCTGGCTTCTGAAGGTGGTGGTAACTGTGTCCTGACTCAGCCGGGCGAAACCATCGAATATAAAGATCGCGTGACTATTCATGGGCCATTGAATGTTGCAGGTGAATTACCGATAAACGCCAGTGGCATGTATGCCAAGAATTTATTTAATCTGGTGTCGCCGTTTATTACTGAAGATGGCAACCTGGAATTAAACTTTGAAGATGACGTTATCGCCGGTTGTGTCTTGACCCGTGACGGTGTCATCGTGCATGCGCAGTATAAAGATAAATAAGGTTATTAATTATGATTGAAGGTCTACCCGCGTTATACATATTTATGCTGTCAGCCTTTACCGGCTACGAAGTTATTAGCCGCGTACCCGTTATCTTGCATACGCCGTTGATGTCAGGCTCGAACTTTATTCATGGCATCGTTCTAGTCGGTGCCATGATTGTCATGGGCGGGGCCGAAGGGACGTTGCAATTAACCATCGGTTTTTTCGCTGTTGCTATGGCAGCGGGTAATGCTGTCGGTGGCTATGTAGCGACCATTCGTATGCTGGAGATGTTTCAGACAAAACCTAAAGCTTCGACCAATCAGGGAGGAGCGTAACCATGAACTATATTATCGATGCCATTTATCTCCTCACCGCTGCTATTTTTATTATCGGTTTAAAACAGATGTCCTCGCCGGTAACGGCGCATCGCGGTATCGTCTGGGCTGGTATTGCCATGGTAGTGGCATCCTTAGCAACTTTTGGTACACCGCAGGTTACCCTGGATATCGGCAGCGCGAATTTGCAGTTGATGCTGGTCGCTATCATCATTGGTTCATCGGTAGCCTATATTACGGCTAAGCGTGTTGCGATGACAGATATGCCGCAGATGATTGCTTTGTATAACGGCATGGGTGGTGGTGCAGCAGCAGCCATTGCAGCGGTAGAATTAGTGAAGCTGTCCGATGGTGGTCAGTCGCATGGCTTGACCATACAGATACTGGCGGTACTTGGTGCGGTCATTGGTTCGATATCATTAACCGGTTCGGCCGTGGCTTTCGCAAAATTGCAGGGCCTGATGAAGAAAACCATGCGGTTGCCTTTGCATCAGTTCATTAATATTGGCTTGTTGATTGCGGTTAGTGTTTTTGGTTATCTGGTGGCGACGGGTAGTCCAGTAAGTTTTGAGTATGTGGTTATATTTTTCATTCTAGCGTTGGTTTTAGGCGCCATGGTGACGTTGCCAATCGGTGGTGCGGATATGCCGGTGGTTATTTCACTGTTCAATGCTTTAACAGGTCTGGCGGTCGCGTTTGAAGGTTTTGTGTTAAATAATGCGGCAATGATTATTGCCGGTACGGTGGTTGGTGCAGCCGGTACCTTGTTAACGCAGTTGATGGCTAAAGCCATGAATCGTCCTATCTCCAATGTCCTGTTTAGTAGCTTTGGTAGTGATAGCGGTACTGCGGTCGAAGAAGATATTGAAGGCAGCATGAAAGAAATTCAGGCCAATGATGCGGCCATCATGATGGCTTATGGTCAGAAAGTTATTATTGTGCCGGGTTACGGCATGGCGGTGGCGCAGGCGCAGCATAAGTTAAAAGAAATGGGCGATCTGCTCGAAGCACGTGGTATTGATGTGAAGTATGCGATTCATCCAGTGGCTGGTCGTATGCCGGGCCATATGAATGTATTGCTGGCAGAAGCGGGCGTGGACTACGATAAYATTCTGGATTTRGAAGAAATTAAYCCAGARTTTCCAACGGCGGACGTGGCGCTAGTGATTGGAGCCAATGACGTGGTTAATCCCGTTGCGCGTACTAATCCTGACAGTCCGATTTATGGCATGCCGATTCTGGATGCAGATAAAGCGCAAAATACCATCGTTATTAAACGTGGTAAAGGTGCGGGTTTCTCTGGCATCGAAAACCATCTTTTCTATGCGGATAACACGCAGATGCTCTATGGTGATGGCCAGAAAGCTGTTGCAGCGTTAATCGCAGGAATCAAACAACTATAGGGCACAAGCAATTAATAGAGGTGCCCTTAGATTTAGCTAAAACAGTTCTGTTTTAGAAGTCTTTAAAAAACGCCTCGACCATATCGAGGTGTTTTTTATAGTAAAAACAAATAGATAATTTTTTTTGTAATTCGTGCATATTCGAATACAATCAATACCTAAATCTTTTCGTCGGGGGCAAGTATGAGAACTATTTTGGTTTTAAACGCCAAAGGCGGTTGCGGTAAAAGTACCATAGCAACCAATCTTGCGAGTTACTTTGCTTATGAGCTTGAAAAAAAAGTGGTGCTTGCTGATTATGATCCGCAGGAATCCAGCCTCGAATGGTTAAAGGCGCGTGATGAGATGTGGCCTTATATCGAAGGCATTGCTGCGTACAAAGACCCTGTGCGAGCGCCTAAGGATACAGATTATCTTATTATGGATGCGCCGGCGCGTGTTCATGGAAAAGAGCTAACGCAATTAATGCGTAAGGCTGAAACGGTGCTATTTCCAGTGTTGCCATCACCGATCGATATGCGAGCGGCGACAAAGTATATGGCGGAAGTTTTAAAAAATGGTCGAGTTGTGCGTAAGGAAGTAAAAATAGGTGTGGTTGCCAACCGAGTACGAGAAAATACCATTATCTTTGCTGAGTTGTATGATTTCATTAAAACCATGAGGTTGCCTTACATTGCTACCTTGCGGGATTCGCAAAATTATATTCGCGCCGAAGAGCGTGGCATCGGTATATTCGAGATGGCGCCATCACAGGTTTATCAGGACCTGGATGATTGGGAGCCATTAACGAAATGGTTGCGTAGCAAACGAAGTATGCCGTGAAGCGCTGGTTTGGCCCTGGTTTGAGTTAATGGTCTGTTTTTAGCGTGCGAGGTTCTTGTTACTGTTCTGACGCGTTGCCGTACCGATTCGACTAGTCGATAAAGCAAGGTTATCGATATAGAGGGACATGTTTTTATCTGAGCTCCTTCCGCCATGGTATATATTCACCCAGAATTCCTCGATTTTTAGCTCTGGAATGGTTCTGAATGTCAGGTTTTTCCTTTCCATGGCAAGAGCACCGTCGACCCAGCCGCGTAAAATACCGTCACTTTTTCCGACCGTGTTTAACTTTATATAAGTCTCTATTGCATACCATCGATTTTTTTGTAGTGAGCCGCGATGGTCGATATGCCAGAGCATTTTCTCACCGTATTTTTTAGGCATGTTGGCGTGATACGTGTAATAGCCAATGTCGATATAGTCAGGGCCGAACCATGATTTTGTATAGAGCATTCGTGCTGACCAGCCATTGGTGCCGTCAGAGGTTCTACCTCCCCAGCCTCCTTTATGGTATCTACCTGCAGGGCCGGGTAACTTGCCGCTTCCTCTGCTGGTGCTCCATGACTCGTCAAAACGTAAGTAGTATCGTGCATATAGCTCTGTGGGCTCCTCCATTTTGAATGCAGCAAAACGATAATTCAGGCTGCTGCCATGGTTTGAATTTTTGTTGACTGAAATTCGCAGAGATTTGTTGCCATTGAACACAGTATCACCGGTAATCAGCTGCCTGTTTTTGGGGCGAGTGCTACGGCTGAAATGGTTTGCATAATCCTCTTCTTCAAAATCTTCAAAGAAAAAAACATTTTTATCGTTGCGGGCGATATCAAGAGCGTTACCTATTCCTGTGGGTTTGGCTAATGGAGAGGTTGATATTTCAGCGCAGCCCGATGCGGAAATAAGAAAAAAACTGGTCAGAAAGGTGATAGTTAAAACCTGTAAGCATCGAGGGTAAATATGAATTGTAAAATGATGCACGGTAAAGCCTCGTTGTTGATTAAAATTTGAGTATTTGATGTTGAGTGAAAAATGGCAATCAATCAAACATATAAAAACATTAATTAGTGGCTATTGATCATGCGATAAAGAGGTGGGTTAGTTTTGTGTTGTGTAATGGCTGTTTGCAATATTATCTATGGACCATTCGCCGATACTGTAGCGGATTAGCCGTAACGTAGGAAATCCTGTCGCTGCAGTCATACGTCTGACCTGTCGATTACGGCCTTCGCTGATGACTAGCTCTATCCATGATGTTGGAATGTTCCTGCGTTCGCGAATCGGCGGATCTCTTGGCCAGAGTTGCTCGGGTTCGGAGATAATTTTTGCTTTAGCCGGTCTGGTCATGCCGTCTTTAAGTTTTACGCCGGTCTTTAGTTTCGTCAGTGCATCTTCTGAGATGTTACCTTCAAGTTGAACCCAGTAGGTTTTCGGCATCTTATGTTTAGGCGAAGCGATCTTGTTTTGTAGTTTGCCATCGTCTGTGAGCAACACCAGACCTTCACTATCACGGTCAAGCCTGCCGGCGGCATAGACTTCTTTTTGTTTGATAAAGTCAGCAAGTGTGCGTCGTCCGTGCTCGTCGGTAAACTGACAGAGCACGTCGAAGGGTTTGTTAAACAGTATAATCATAAAACCTGTTGGGCTGGTTGGTGATGGTGCAGGTCAATGATTGTTAAGCTGGTTGCAAACGGTACCAGCGTTCACGTCGACTTTTAGCCGCATCGAAGCGATTAAAGATGGAAATCATGGCGTCTTCATTGATACCGTGCCAGCGAAGATCTTGTTTAGGGCCTTTGAAGTCGGCGTCAGTAACAATCGTGGTCAATTGTTTTGTCATCGGCAGGATATGCTGATGTTGTTCGACCAGCATCTGTATGCGTTTGGAACCACGAAATTTCATCTCGGAAATTTTATCTATGTTTTCAACGATGATTTCAGTGCCGGGATATTTTTTTAGCAGGTTGGATGCCATTTTGTAACCGATACCAGGTATGCCAGGAATATTGTCCACTTTGTCGCCGGCTAGCGCTAACATGTCAGCAATTAGTTCGGGTTTGACGCCAAAATGTTTTTCTATATCGCGGTAATGCAAAATTTTATTTCGTGCGTAATCCCACCATACGTCACCCGGGCGAAGAAGTTGAGCAAGATCTTTGTCTGCACTGAGAATGGTGATCCTGAAGCCATCGGCACGTAACCGTGTTGCCAGTGTGCCGATGATGTCATCGCCTTCAAAACGGTTGCTGGAAAAATCAGCGATTCCTGCCGCGCGGCAAAAATCCCGGCAGTGTTTAAACTGTTTTTTTAATTCAACAGGTGCTGGTGGGCGGTTGGCTTTGTATTCTGGGTAGATTTCTCGACGGTAGGAATTGGTCTGTTTGGCATCGAAGGCGCAGGCGATGTATTCAGGCTGTTCGAGTTCCAGTAATTCACGAAGAAACTCAGTAAAACCGTAAACTGCGTTGCATGGGTTGCCATCGCGATCGACGATGCTCTCGTCATAAACATGCCAGCCACGAAAGATATATATACTGCTATCGATCAGGTAAGCGTGTTTGTTTTTTGGTTTGCTATCATTGTGCGGCATCGCTAAGTATTGTACGTGAGTCAACAGAAGTGTGGTTAAAAATAATGGTGGTCGAATGATTGATCTGGCAAAAAGACAGTTTTTAAAACGCGGATTATCTGGTTTAAGTGTCTGCGGTGTTGGTGCTATCTGGTCGGGTGTCATTATTGGTGGCTGTACTAGCCGAGCTGTTTTACAAGCGCCGGATGAGCATGGCGTAAAAGTGCGAGCAGGTTTGCAGGTGCGTATTATTGCAAGGTCGGGTCAGTCGGTAATGACCGGCGGTAATTATCTCTGGCATGATGCGCCTGATGGTGGCGCCTGTTTTATGACGAATGATGGTGGCTGGGTTTATGTTTCAAACAGTGAAATCATGCATACAGGCGGTGTGGGCGCGATAACCTTTGGTGCTGATGGTGCGATTAGGCGGGCATATTCTATTCTTGAAAAGACGGATAGAAATTGTGCTGGTGGTGCGACGCCCTGGCGTAGCTGGCTTTCCTGTGAAGAAACGCCTACGGGTAGAGTTTGGGAATGTTATCCGAATGGGCAATCGCCAGCAAAGGTATGTCCTGCGCTAGGTGTGTTTAATCATGAGGCGGTTGCTGTTGATGAGGTTAATCTGCAGTTGTACCTGACCGAAGATGAAAAAGACGGAGGCCTGTATCGATTTACTGCGGATAGACTTAATGTCGATGGTTTTCCAGATTTGACATCGGGTACCCTGGAAGTGGCTGTGATGTATGATGGGCAGCGTAGCCAATTAGATTGGGCCGTTGTGCCAGACCCGTTGGCGAGGCATAAGGCCACACGTTATCAAGTCCCGTCACTAAGGCAATTTAATGGTGGTGAAGGCATCGCTTATTTTGATGGTCGCATCATTTTCACCACAAAAGGCGATAACAGAGTTTGGTCATATCTCATAGCGACTAAAGAAATCGAGATTATGTACGATGCTAGTAATACGGCCATGTTTAATAATGCCGCGCCGATGTTAACCGGTGTTGATAATGTCACGGTTTCGCAGAAAGGTGATGTCTATGTGGCAGAAGATGGTGGCGACTTACAGATAGTGGTGATAGATACTTATGGTAAGTTATATCCAATAATGCAGTTAGCAGGGCATGAGCTTTCAGAAATAACCGGGTTGGCGTTTAGTCCGGATGGCAAACGTCTTTATTTTAGTTCACAGCGAGGTACTTCGGGACTATCTTCTGGTGGTATTACTTATGAAATTCAGGGGTTCTGACCGTTTTATCTTTAGAATATGAGAATGTCCTCACAAAATCCGCTATAAATAAATGAACTATCAATGTAATATTTGCTCTTCATGTGTTCGTAATAAATATTTGTAATAAATGAAATGAAAAAATATGTCAGGAATATCTAAAAAAACCGTTATTGAGCTATCGAAGAAAGGCAGTCGCCTGTTTCGTGGCGGGCAGCTGGAAGCTGCAGAAAAAGCGTATCTGGAAGCAAAAGCAATCGACCCAGACAACCCTTATGTGCTCTCAGGCCTGGGCGATGTTTATCGTAAGCTCGGCCGATTTGAAGAGTCTGGTGCGCAGTATGACGCGGTATTAAAAACAGACAACAATAATATATTTGCGCTACGCGGCGCAGGTGATGCACGCCGTGGTATGAAGCAGCCTTTACAGGCGATACCTTTCTGGTTGCGATATCTTGAGATAAACGAAAAAGACAGCCATGTCATGGTGCGTATTGCTGACGCCTATCACAAGCTGAACGACAGTGAAAATGCCGTCGATTTTTATGAGCAGTCTTTGGCTATCAAACCTTATGACCCTTTTGCATTGCTGGGTCTGGGTAATGTTTATTATGCGCAGCATGATGATGAAAAAGCCCTTTCATGTTTTGAAAAACTACTGGCTAAAAATACCTCGCATAATGTTGTATTGATGACCATGATCGGTAACATCTACCGTCGTCGTAAAGAATTTGACCGTGCCATGGATCATTATGAGAACGCTTTGCAACTGGACTCGAGAAACAATTTTGCATTGTTTGGTATGGGTGACTGTTTTCGTGGTCAGCTGAATATGGAAAAAGCGGTTTACTGGTGGGGAAAAATCCTCGATCAGGAACCTGAGAATCAAACACTATGGACACGTGTCGGCGATGCGCTGGTGTCGCTTAATCGGTATGATGATGCGGTGCGTCATTACCATTCAAGCCTTAAAGTTGGGCATGACCTCTATGCCATTTTGGGCCTGGCTCGGGTGGCGCATCAGCAAGGTGATTTTGACAAAGCCTGTTACCATTGTGAGCAGGCTCTGGACGTGGATAAGGAAAATGTTCGTGTGCTGGAGGTTTTGGCGCGTGTGCATGTTGCTGCGGGTCAGCCCGAAAAAGCACAAGCGGTACGTGAGCGTATCAGTCATTATAATCAATCTTTGTGAGCGCGTAACCGTGCGAGTAATCTTCGCTAGGGAGCCTCTGATTATTCGTAATCTTTAACAACGATGTCTACCCTTAACTTGGTCAGTGTGCTCATTGCGATTGTCGGTCTGGTGTTTACCTTGGCTGGTTGTAAACTGTTGCTTCAGCGTCGAATGGTAAAAGGTGTCGGACTGGGGTTTTCGGGTTTATTTATTCTGGCGTTAGCGGTTTCTTCGTTTTTACTGGCATCCAATCTTTATACCTACCAGCGTCTGGTATTTGAACAGGCGGTAGCGGAGATTGCATTTGAAAAACTGGCTGATCAAGAATACCGTGTAGCTATCAAGGCGCTGGACTCGGATTTCCGGCAAGTGGTAAAGATACGCGGTGATGAATGGCAGCTCGACGCACAAGTGTTGATTTGGCAAGGCGTGGCAACACTGATAGGTTTCGATGCCAATTATCGACTGCACAGGATATCAGGGCGATACCTCGATATCAATGAAGAGCAGCAACGTCCTCGTAGTGTGTATTCGCTAGTGAAAAACCCGGTCTATATTGAGGATGACCGATTCGATTTATGGCAATTTGCGCATGAGCATCGAAACTGGCTGCAATGGGTTGATGCCGCTTATGGTAGTGCTGTGTTTCTACCGATGTCTGATGGTGCTAGATACACGGTGGCGATTAGTCGTACCGGGTTAATTGCCAGGCCTGCCAATGAGGCGGCGCGAAATGCGGTCAGCCAATGGATTGGTCTGTAGTTGCTTATCTCAATCTATGGGTATGAGTGTCGTGACAGCCTCGATTATTTTTTTCTTCTTCATGGTTTAATGAATGCATTGTTAGACGAAAATTATCTGGTTTTTAATTCATAAAAACCAGTAAGTAAAAATTAATGCAGTTTATTTGCTCAGAAACGCCTATAATGCGACCCTTTTTCCTATCTTAAGAGAATAATCGTGTCCGCTAAAATTCGTAATATTGCCATTATCGCCCATGTAGATCATGGTAAAACCACGCTGGTTGATAAATTGTTGGAGCAATCCGGCACCCTGGATTCGCGTAAAGCACCCGGTGAGCGCGTCATGGACTCTAATGATCAAGAAAAGGAACGTGGTATTACTATAACCTCCAAAAATACCTCGATCGAATGGAATGGTTATCACATCAATATCGTCGACACACCGGGTCACGCGGACTTCGGCGGCGAAGTTGAACGTGTTCTTTCTATGGTAGATTCTGTTTTATTATTGGTGGATGCTGTCGATGGCCCGATGCCGCAGACGCGTTTTGTTACCCAGAAAGCATTTGCTATGGGTTTCAAACCGATTGTGGTTATCAACAAGATTGACCGTGACGGCGCCAACCCTGATCGTGCG
>NVSH01000028.1 GCA_002401185.1 Gammaproteobacteria bacterium
AGCAGGTACGGCAGAAAAAAACAATAGCATCGTCACCAACGGTGGCCGTGTTGTATGCGCCGTCGCACTGGGCGACTCCGTTACCGAAGCACAAGACCTCGCTTACCAGTTAGTCAATAAAATCAGCTGGAAAAACATGTACTATCGAACGGACATCGGGCATCGCGCGATAAGCAGAGAAAACAATAAACAAGATTAACCCGTAGAAGTTTTTCATCAACATATTAATGGCCTCAGGTCACAACCGCCTTAACCTGTATATAGATTCTCTTATCAACAGTAAGCTGTAACAACTGAAACGATTTAACCGAAATCAACGACAACAATATATCCTGATTACAATTAATTTGCAGTAACACACGACCATCTTTTTTTTCCAGAATAGCTGAAATCCGTCCTTCGATAATATTGAGAATACTGCTATCTGTTGCTTTATTTTTTGCCACACTGACGTCACTGGCAAAAACCAGCAGCCGCACATGTTTACCAATCGCCATCAGGCCAGGCACCTGAAACTGATTACCGTGCACAGTATTGACTGTCGATATATCAAACGCTTTCTCCTGCTTGGCAACGCTACCTTCTAAAATAACAACCGCGTTATCAATCGTCGCAAGTGGTGAGTCTTGATGTGTCAACGCATCATGAATATCACCGTTAAACCTAACCTTACCCTGTTCCATCACTAACATGTAATCGCAAATTCGTAACATTTCATCCAATTCATGACTGACGTATATCATCGGAATATTTAATGTCTCATGCAGGACTTCAAGATAAGGCAGTATCTCCTGCTTATGTTTTTTATCCAGTGACGCCAGAGGTTCATCCAGTAACAATAACTGTGGATTACTTAACAGTGCTCGCCCGATAGCAACGCGTTGCTTTTCACCACCGGATAATTGATATGGATACCTGTCTAACAGATTCTCGATATTGAGCAAATCGACTAAAAAATCTTGATCGACACTCTTAGATCCCATGCAGCTAAAACCACCTCTAACTACGTTACGATCAACACCGTATCGCAAATTTTTTAACACACTCAAGTGAGGAAACAAACGACCATCTTGAAAAACATAGGCRATRTTTCTTTGCTGAGGAGARAGTTTTTTAKCWGCAYYCATCCAGGTGATGCCACCTATCTGGATGCTGCCTTCTACCTTTTCCTCAAGCCCGGCAAGGCAACGCAGCAATGTTGTTTTACCCGAACCAGAATGACCAAAAATACCCAACACGCCTTTACCATGAATAGAAAAGTCAGCCTCAACAACAAAATCAGCACGCTCACAGCGGATATGACATCGCCCAAAACTTTCACCCATTATCATTCGTGCGCTTTCAGGCGATGATTGATGATATACATCAGCAACATAGTAGTAAAAGCAAAAACCAACAAGATAATTGAAAGTGTATGCGCCTGTGCATATTCGAGCGATTCGACATGATCATATATCGCGATTGATACAACACGTGTCTCTCCGGAAATATTTCCGCCGACCATTAACACCACACCAAACTCACCTAATGTATGCGCAAAACCAAGCACACTACCGGTGAAGAAACCTCGCTTTGCCAACGGAACGGCAACACTAAAAAAAGCATCCATCGGTTTCGCACCGAGGGTATGAGCTGTCTCCATCATATCTTTGCCCACTGATTCAAATGCATTTTGAATCGGCTGCACCACAAAAGGAAAACTGTAAATGACCGAAGCGATAACAAGGCCTGTAAAGCTAAACGTTAATGCCTGACCTGTTAATTGAAACCACCAACCACCGAAAGATGATTGCGGACTTAAGATCAACAATAGATAAAAACCTAAAACGGTTGGCGGTAAAACAATAGGCAGAGCAACGACCGCTTCGATGAAGGGTTTTACTTTAGTTTTGGTATTCGCCAACCACCATGCAACGGGGGTTCCTATGATGACCAGTATTAGCGTAGTTAAACCGGCCAGTTTCACGGTTAGCAATAAAGGCATTAAGTCCGGGAACATCATCATTCAGTTTTGTTAGATAAATAAAGTAAAAAAATGCTTATTGTTTGTCATTTCGAGACGAGAAAGCAATCTTATAACCTTCTTACAAAACATCATAACCCGTATTTATAATAATTTCTTTCGCACGCTGCGATTTCATATAACGCGCAAATGTTTGTACCGCCCGTTTATTTTTTGCTTTATTGAGCACCACCATCTTTTGATTAATAGGAGAATAAAACTCAACAGGAACATCCCAAACACAGGCGAACTGAATTAGATGACCTTTTTTAAGAAGCGCCATATCAAGTATCGATCGTGAAACAAATCCTGCGTCAGCATTTCCGGTCGAGACAAATTGAAAGGCTTGTAATATATTCTCTGCCTGGACTAATCGGGGCTGAAGTCGCCGCCATAATTTATGACTTTCCAGCACCTGTTTAGCGGCCAGACCATAGGGTGCAATTTTCGGGTTAGCAATGGCCAGATACCGCAAACCTGGCATGTGCAATACATCCATACAATGACTACTTGTTGTAATATTGGTAATTAACACCAGCTTACCAATAGCATAAACATAGGCACTAGCAGCACTGGCGATATTATTAGATATCAGCAAATCAGCACGCTTTTCATCTGCTGATAAAAAAACATCAAAAGGCGCACCTTGCATTATCTGGGCAAATAATTTTCCACTTGAGGCACTACTAATACTCAGGTCATAACCTGTTACAGTTTTAAAGTCGACGGCGAGAACTTGTAAGACAGGTTTAAAATTACTGGCAACAGCAACCGTTAGCTCAGCAGCAGACAACCCTGTGTTTAAACAAGCAATAAGAATAAACCATAAAAAATATTTTTTCATCTATCGTCTTCGCCATAAAAAATGCCCGCAAGAGCGGGCATTTCAATCTTAATCGATTCCAATAAATCGCGTTTCATCAACCCTTCATTGAATCAAAAAACTCACTGTTCGTTTTCGTTGCCTGTAACTTACCCATGAGAAATTCAATCGCACCGACTTCATCCATCGGCTGTAACAAACGACGTAGAATCCACATTTTCTGTAATTCGTCTGGTTTTGTTAATAACTCTTCACGTCGCGTACCTGAACGGTTGATATTAATTGCCGGGAAGATACGTTTTTCTGTAATACGACGATCCAGATGAATCTCCATATTACCGGTTCCTTTAAACTCTTCGTAGATAACTTCATCCATCTTGGAACCAGTATCAACCAATGCTGTAGCCAAAATAGTAATGCTACCACCTTCCTCGATGTTACGCGCCGCACCAAAGAATCGTTTAGGACGATGCAGCGCATGTGCATCGATACCACCGGTTAGTACTTTGCCTGACGAAGGAATCACCGTGTTATAAGCACGTGCTAAACGTGTTATTGAGTCGAGTAGTATCACCACATCTTTTTTATGCTCGGCTAAACGTTTGGCTTTTTCAATAACCATTTCAGCAACCTGTACGTGACGACTTGCCGGCTCATCAAAGGTCGAAGAAACAACTTCGCCTCGAACACTACGTTCCATCTCTGTCACTTCTTCTGGTCGCTCATCGATCAATAACACGATGAGATAGCAGTCTGGATTATTCGCCGCAATCGATTGTGCGATATGACTCAACATCATGGTTTTACCGGCTTTCGGTGGCGACACGATTAAACCACGCTGACCTTTTCCGACGGGAGACATCAGGTCGATGATACGTGCTGTAATATCTTCGGTACTACCATTGCCACGCTCCATAATGAAACGCTCATTCGGGTGCAACGGGGTGAGGTTTTCAAAAGCTATTTTGTTACGCGTGTTTTCGGGCGCATCAAAGTTAATCTCATCCACTTTCAGCATCGCGAAATAACGTTCGCTATCTTTTGGTGGTCGAATCTTACCTTCGATCGTATCGCCAGTACGCATACTAAAACGTCGAATCTGACTCGGCGATACATAAATATCATCGGGGCCGGCTAAATAAGAACCTTGCGCTGAACGTAAAAAACCGAATCCATCCTGTAGAATCTCCAGCACGCCTCCACCAAATATATCAGCGCCACCTTTGGCATGTGCTTTGAGAATCGCAAAGATAATCTCCTGCTTTTTTAAGCGTGAGACATTATCGAGCTTCACCGAAGCAGCAATTTCCAGTAATTCAGGAACGGGTTTTAATTTTAATTCAGAAAGATTCATATTAGGAAGGTCGTTAGATTGGTTTTAGACGTTATCGTGATATCTGTCGTTGTGTTTAACGAGACCAACAGATAAGCCTCTTATTATTATTTCATCATGGCAAGTGATTATCTTGCAAAAGCACGGCCTGTGCATATTTTTATGACGGGAAATCCACACCCATGGATCATTGGTAAAAACTATTGCTTAAATACTACTGTCGATAAAAGCAGTTAATTGTGACTTCGACAATGCACCCACTTTTGTCGCTTCAACATCACCGTCTTTAAAAATCATTAATGTAGGAATACCACGAATACCAAACTTTGGTGGCGTCGCAGAATTCTCATCGATATTCAACTTGGCTATTTTCAATTTGCCTGCGTAATCACCCACTATCTGCTCAAGGATGGGTGAAAGCACCTTGCATGGCCCACACCATTCTGCCCAGTAATCTACCAATACAGGAATTTCTGACTGCAAGACTTCCTTCTCAAAAGAATCGTCTGTTACGTAAACTATATCGCTGCTCAAGGTGAAACCTCATTTATTTTTAATAATTTGAAACACGTATTACAAGTATCGCGTTAATGATTTTATGTAATACAACTGGATGTTATCCTGGATGTTTTTTTATTCTATATAAGTTCGATGTATTTGAAAATCAAGATATTGATAGAGGCTATATTAGTCTATTTTTTAACTTTGTACACCCCCTATGTGATGTTTATTGCAAATTACTGTATGCTACGCCCCCATGAATCATCTAACTGAAACACGTTTCAAAGATTTCAACCTCGACCCACTATTACTAAAAGGCCTTGACGAAATTGGCTTTGAGTTTTGCACACCGATACAAGCACAAAGTATTCCAATCGCACTGACGGGTAAAGACATTGCTGGCGAAGCACAAACCGGCACAGGTAAAACCGCCGCCTTTGTGGTTGCATGCATGAACCATCTGCTGACCAAAGCCTGTCACGAGAAACGCCAGAAAACGCAAGTACGTACGATGATACTCGCACCAACACGTGAGCTCGCTATCCAAATACATAAAGATGCATCCGCCATAGGTAAATACACGAATCTGAAACTGGGYYTAGNWKAYGGTGGTACTGACTACGACAAACAACGTAACATTCTGGAAAACGGCGTCGATATCTTAATCGGCACACCGGGCCGAACCATCGACTTCTTAAAACAAAAAATCTTCAGCCTAAAAACCTGTGACGTTGTAATACTGGATGAAGCTGACCGCATGTTTGACCTGGGTTTTATCGACGACATGCGCTATTTATTGCGCCGCTGCCCTGAACCAGAAAAACGTTTAAGCCTGTTGTTTTCAGCTACTCTCTCGCATCGCATAGGCGAGCTTGCCTATGTACACATGAACGACCCAGCAGAAGTTCGTATTCAGGCAGAAACAAAAACAGCAGACAACGTTGAACAATCTATTTATTACCCAGGCAATGAAGAGAAAATACCCTTGTTACTTGGCTTGATGAACAAACTAAAACCAACGCGCAGTATCGTATTCATCAACACCAAACGTGTCGCCGAAAAAGTATATGCCTGGCTGGAAGGCAACGATTATAAAGCGGCATTATTGTCCGGTGATGTCCCACAGAAAAAACGTCAAAGCCTGTTGAAAAAGTTTCAAGACGGCGAATTCAGCACCCTGGTTGCAACGGATGTTGCCGCCCGCGGCTTACATATACCTGAGGTCAGTCATGTTTTTAACTTTGACTTACCGCAATCGGGTGAAGATTACGTACATCGTATCGGTCGCACAGCACGTGCCGGCGCAAGCGGTTTTGCTATTAGCTTTGCCTGCGAAGACTTTGCACATTACATAATGGATATCGAACAATACATCGACCAAAAGATTGGTAAAGAAGCGGTGACCAGCGAACTACTCATCGAACCAAAACCACCCATTAAAATGGAAAGGCGCCACCGTCCTGGTAGTAATAAATCTGGCGGCAACAATAAACGAAACCAGAATCGCAACCGTGATCATCGAGACCGAAGACGATAACGTCTGGTCATCACCAAAAACAAACCACCGGAAAAACCTGTTCAATAATACAGCGACCGCTGCTTACTGTCGACGTTGTGCGAGACACAACTATGCGGATAGTTTCACATAAACACTTTCAGCTATGGCCAACGCCGAATTAACATCTTCATCGAGCACATTAAAATGCCCCATCTTACGACCCGCGCGGGCTTCGGTTTTACCGTAGAGATGTAACTTAATATTGTTCTGCACGAATATCTCCGCCCAAGACGGTGTCCAGAGATCGCCCAGCATATTGACCATAACCWCGGGAGACATTAGCCGAGTATCACCAGGTGTCAAACCACACATCATTCGTACTTGCTGCTCAAACTGCGAAGTAACACAGGCATCTTTGGTGTAATGCCCACTGTTATGTGGACGCGGCGCCATTTCATTAAAATACAAAATGTTGTCATCGCTAAGGAAAAACTCAACAGCCAATATACCAATGTAAGACATGGTGTTTGCGAGCATCAAAGCACCGTCGACAACTTGCCGAGCGATTTCGTCATCGACACGTGCCGGTACTATACTCATGTGTAAAACCCCATTCCTGTGCTGGTTTTCCGACACCGGAAAACTGGCCAGTTCCGCACCCGCATTTCGGGCAACGATGGCAGACACCTCGCAGCGAATATTTATTTTTTTCTCAAGAACACAGTCAACTTTACCCACGTCGCAATAGGCCGTCTTAAGCTCGGAAATATCATTGACAACAAATTGACCTTTACCGTCATAACCCAGGGTATTGCTTTTTAAAATCGCAGGAAACCCTACTTTATCTGCCGCTTGCTGCAACGCATCTTCATCTGATAACGCACAGTACGGYACCGGCCGCAAACCGCATTTTTCTGCAAACTGTTTCTCAAGGTCGCGATTCTGAGCAACCTCCAATATTTCGGCATTAGGAAAAACCAAAGTTTTCTCGCCTATAAAACGCACACTCTGAGAGGGAATGTTTTCAAATTCCAGAGTAATCGCATCACACATCTGAGCCATTTTTGCCAACGCCTCCTGATCGATATAATCCGCTTTTATATGAACATCAGCAATATGSSMCKSKMMAMMKTRWGGATSCRGWWYWWKSWCSWYAAYMMRKTWRCYYWWWKTWCTTGCAGCCACACAAAACATTCGGCCTAACTGACCCCCACCCAAAACACCCAATGTTGCACCGGGCAATATCTGCTTCATACTCATATGATGTGTTTCGATTAATTAATTATCTTCAGGCGGAAGACTCATGGCAAATACCGCTTGCTCTTGTTGCTCTCTAAATTCTGCCAGTTTTTTTGTTAACGAAGCATCTTCTATCGCTAGTATTGCTATCGCAGATAACGCCGCATTTGCCGCGCCCGCTTCCCCAACGGCATAAGTAGCTACAGGTATACCTTTAGGCATCTGCACTATAGAGAGTAAGGAGTCCATTCCTTTGAGGTATTTTGAAGGCACGGGCACACCCAGTATGGGCAAGGTGGTTTTAGACGCCAACATACCCGGCAAATGTGCCGCGCCACCAGCACCTGCAATAATCACAGCAAAACCATTAGCACGTGCTGAATCGGCAAATTGAAATAATAAGTCGGGGGTGCGGTGAGCAGAAACGACCWTTGCTTCATAATCGATACCAAAGGCTTCAAGCTGTTCAACAGCATGTTTCATCACTGGCCAATCACTCTGGCTACCCATAACAACAGCGATTTTTCTGGTACTGTTTCGTTGTGTCATATGCTTTCCTGTAATTCTGGCAGAAAAAACAATTTATCTTATACGAATTACCCAGTCATTTATACACCTAAAGAATTACCGGCCATGCACTACGGTAAAAACTAATATAAGTTTCTGCAGTTTGTCGCACTGAGTAGTTTTAATCAACGACAAACCAGTCTTTGCAATCTTCTTCGTTTTACAGAAAAAATATTTCTGTAATAGTTACCGTCATAAATTTTCACTAACAAAAANNCACACTAACNAATSAACAGACCTGTTATTTATTAATAAATACAACCGAGTATCAGCAGTAAAAAAACAATAATTAATTTGACCCCACATTCGATTCATTACCTGCCAATGCATATTCACGGTATACTCTGAGCGAAGATAAACTGGGTATTTGTACACAATATTGATAATCAGCACGTCCCTGCTCGCTAGGGAACCTCTGATTAAGCCTGCGTTGAACAGAGGCTCCCTAGGTATTTTTGCTACCACATAGAAAACATTGCCCAACATCAAAACTTAAACTTGCACCCTTTCGACTAAAACTATTTAGACGCAGATTACGCGTACACAATCAGGAAAATTTCATGTCTGATATTGATATCGAACAATATAAAGTCAACAAAGAACCCTTTTACGAAGCACAGGGTGACGAAATAAGTTTATATGAAGCGGCCTATAAAGGTCGCTTACCTATCATGATAAAAGGGCCTACCGGTTGTGGTAAATCACGCTTTATCGAACACATGGCCTGGAGACTTGGCAAACCTCTTATTACGGTAGCATGTAATGAAGACATGACGGCATCTGACCTGGTTGGTCGTTATTTGCTGGACACTAATGGTACTCGCTGGTTAGACGGCCCGTTAACCATCGCCGCACGCATAGGTGCCATTTGTTACCTGGATGAGATTGTTGAAGCACGTCAAGATACCACTGTGGTCATCCACCCTTTAACCGATCATCGCCGTCAGTTACCGTTAGATAAAAAAGGTGAACTCATTGATGCGCACGAAGATTTCCAGTTAGTCATCTCCTATAACCCCGGCTATCAAAGCCTGATGAAAGATCTGAAGCAATCCACCAAGCAACGTTTCACCGGACTAGATTTTGACTACCCCAATATCGAAACCGAAATATCAATCATTAAAAACGAAACAGGTATCGATGTCGATTGTGCCGACAAACTGGTTAAGGTCGCACACGCCGCACGCAACCTTAAGGGCCATGGTCTTGATGAAGGCATATCAACCCGGCTACTGGTTTATGCAGCGATTTTAATGAATCAAGGCATTGAACCCAAGGCTGCCTGCCGCATGGCACTGGTACGACCYATAACCGAYGATGCAGATATTCGCAATACCCTGGATCATTCCATCAATACTATTTTCGGTTAAACGGGTACGTACGTTATCAGTTTACTATTGACGGGCCCCACWCAGTGCTAGAGCAAACTAAAAGTATGCATAGACGACATAACACCTTGCGGCGCCTCATTACTGTTAGCGGCCTTTTTAACAGTACCGTATCACCCTGTGCTATTTGCAGCTGATGACAATAAAAATGATTGTAAAGAAACGCTATGGATAACCACGCACGACAATCATCCATCTCGCCTGATACCGCCGAACAAAAAACCATTCAGTTTGTCGATATCGAACGCAAACTGCATCTCACCCTACGCGCACTGTGGCAGGATGAAGACAACTTAATTCCTTATTTACTCGACACGAATAAAATCCGACAACCTGCGCCTTATTTTGATACTCAGGGAATCTACCTGCCACATGCTCTGGCTAACGCTAAAAACGGCATAAGCGGCCTTGATCGCTACCGTACGCAATTGGCACATATGGCTGCACATCGCCGCTGGAGCGAGGTTGTCAAAGGTGCAGACAGTTATACTCGACTCCAACTGAACACCGTTGATATTTTTGAAGATGCGCGTGTTGAATACCTCGCCATTAAAAAATACCCTGGCTTACGTACACTATTTTTAGCCCAGCATCCGGTACCCATCGAAGGCGCCTGCAACCCAGAACAACAATCTTGCATTCACCACCGCACAACGATGATGTCATATGCCCTGTTAAACCCCCACCATGGCTATCAGGATAAAGACATTGTCGAGTACAGCCAACGCTTTCATGAACTCATGAAAACCAGCGATTCGAACACAAAGGAAATCGCCACACTCGCATTATCTTTTGTACTGCACACCAAACGCCAATCTGATCAACTCCCTGACATTTACCTTAAAGACACTGTCATCGACTATCGCGATGATAATCGTCATCTATGGGAATTTACGGAAGATGGCGGCGAAGAAGCTGTACTCGACGATGATGACGCCACCGAAGAGGCTAGCGTGCTCAACATCCCTCCGGTACGGTATTATCACGAATGGAATTACAACACACAAAGTTATTATCCTGACTGGTGCAGTATTTACGAATCTCAGCACCCATCGGGCTATGGCAGTGAAATCGATCGCTTATTACGCAAACATAGCCTGCTCAGCAAACGCCTCAAACATTTACTCGATATGCTCAAACCTCAGGAACACAGCCGTGTGCGTTACCAGGAAGACGGCAGTGAACTCGACCTTGATATCGCCCTACGCTCGCTGATCGATCTAAAATGCGGCATTGCGCCTGACCCGCGCATCAATGTCGACCACAAGCATAATAGCCGAAACATCTCCGTTATGTTACTGATGGATTTATCCGCATCACTCGAAGACGTTCCTAAAGGCTGCAAACAATCTATTCTTAGCCTGAGTCAGGAAGCTGTGTCCATTTTGGCATGGGCCATYGAAGAACTCGGCGACCCGTTTGCTATTGCCGGGTTTTGTTCCAATACACGCCATGAAGTACATTACAAACACATCAAAGAATTTGACGAACACTGGGGTTACGATGTCAAAGCACGACTAGCCGCCATCGAGGCACGCTACTCGACACGTATGGGCGCCGCTATGCGTCATGCCGGGCATTATCTTAGCCAGCAGAAGACCGATAAAAAATTATTATTGATTCTTACCGATGGCGAACCGTCCGATGTAGATGTCGATAACAATGACCCGCAACTATTGATTCAGGATGCCCACAAGGCGGTACAAGAACTTCGCAAAGACGGTATTTACACTTATTGCATTAATCTTGATCCGCATGCCGACGAATACGTAGAGGATATTTTTGGTTGTCATTTTAACGTGATTGATCACGTTGATAAACTACCGGAACAATTACCAAAAATATTTATGGCATTAACCAAATAACAGTAATTAACTGTCATTTCGACCAGAGGGACTGCTACACGGAAGTAGAGCAATGCATCGTTACACGGATGTAACTTATTAGGGTAACGCAGGAGCGGTTACCGAGGAGCAATTACCAAGAAATCTTACCCTTCATAGCAATTTGTGAGCTAAATAGAAAAAGATTTCTCCCTCTCGTCGAAATGACAATACAACCATTACTCCGCCAGCCCAGCTTCACCAAGTAACACACGCAATGCGTTTATCAGTAATCCTGTTGGCGTATCCAGTATATAGGTTACCGTTGCCATTTCTAGCACCATCATCGGCCAAACAATTTTTGCCACCAGGCCTGTAACAATCATTAACACCAGGATGAAAAAACCCCAGGGTTCGATAGCTCTTAAAACACGACTGTAACGCTCCGGTAACCATTCGATCAAAATACGGCCACCGTCTAATGGCGGAAACGGTAAGAGGTTTAGCATCATCACCGCCGCATTTATAAAAACACCGGCGGCCCCCATATAAATTAGCACCAGACCAATATCAGCATCTGTGCTACTAAAGATGTAACCGAGTTTCATTATCAACGCCCAAAACAGTGACATAACAAAATTAGCCGCAGGCCCAGCAGCGGCCACAAGCATCATATGACGTTTACCAGCCATAAGGTTATTCTGATTAACCGGGACCGGTTTCGCCCAACCGAAAATAAACCCGCTAGACCAAAGCAAAAGTACCGGTATTGCCAGTGACCCAATCGGGTCGATATGTTTCAGTGGGTTAATACTCAAACGCCCCGCATTCTTCGCTGTATTGTCACCAAAATAATATGCTACCGCGCCATGCGCCACTTCATGCAGCGTAATCGCATAAATAACAGGCACAATCCAGAGTAAAATTCTAACAGCAATCGTTAAATCTTCATGCACGAATCTTTCCACCTCTTTGCGTTCATCCTAACATCCGTTACACAAATTGTTTCGCTTCTAATAATCTATATAAATACACATTTCACCTGACAGACAAAAACAAGAATGTAATAACCAATCTAATCGAAGGCTATCATTAGACAAGAGGGAAATATCTTAAAAGTTGCTGTATAAAAACCACCCCTCTGCTCAAGATGACATAATTAAATTATCGAAACATCAGTATTAAAACCAATACGAATAAATTGAAGACAAAAAAAAGCGGCCCCTTAGGGCCGCTTAACTTCAGATAACAGGCGTCTAAACCACTATCCGAAATTGGTAGTAACAATATTGACAACTTATTGTTACACCTTCGCTATAAATAAAACTTAGCTTAGAAAGTACCGATAAACTCAACAGTAACAATAGTGCCGTCAACAGAATTAGTCAATACTGGAGCAAGACCAGCATCTAAGTCACCATCTTTAACTTCTAAAGCAACACTTGAGTTTGCAGCTAAAGGATAGCTAGCATAAAATGTTGTTTGCTTAGATTCAACAGCCGCACCATCTAGTTCAACAGTTTCGTAACGCACTTTCAGATTAACGCCACCGACGTTAACACCAGCCCAAACAACCATGGCATCATCTAATAACTGATSAAACGTCATGTAGTCAAGACCAACAGTAAATTGGCTATTAGACCAAACAATATTGAAATCAAGTACGTCACCAGCAGAACCAGCTGCACCTGCACCACTCGCTGCTGTATCATCTTGAGTTACATAACCAAGCTCTAAATCAAGACCTGATGCAACTGTCATGTTAGCGATTAAAGCAAATGAATTTTCTTCAGGGGCATGACCTAAATCGTTAATGAATGCACCCGTTAAAGTAACAGGACCAATCGCGCCAGCCAACGCAGCACCAGCAAGGTTATTACCATTTAGCGCAGTCTGGTCATTCAGAATGTCATAAATGATGTTGTGTGAAGTAAAGTCAAGATCAGGTGCATCTTCAGCTTCATAACCAATTGGGTTATTGAATACACCAGCAATCAAGGTTACACCACCGATAGGAACAGCGATATGTGCTTGCTCAATTTCAGCATTGTTACCACCACCAAGAGCAGCAATACGAACATCCACATCTAAACGAACTGTTGCGCCTTTTACTGTGCTTACAATATCAATTTCGCCATCAGCAAGGAATTTATCTTCAACACCATTCTTACCACCAGCAGCAGTTCCATCAAATCGTTCATCAGTAGAGAAGTAGATAACGTCAACAAAGCCACTTACAGTAGTATCAGCGCTTGCTATGCTTGTACCAGCTAACAATGCTGCTGCAACACTTACAGATAAAATATTCTTATTTAAAGTTTTCAAACCATAATCTCCCAAGATTAAAAAAAATAACCGTAATACCCAGTATTTATTACCCGTAATATTTCGGCACGTTCTAAAACAACAACTAAAATATGTTTCGATGACTAAAGCAAGTAATATGCCATTAATTAATTTTTTTTATAACGCGTTATTTATCAATGCGTTATAAAGCTATTAAAATAAATAACATTAAATATAACTTTACTTACTGGTTAATTGCTTTTCACTATGAAAACCAATTAACCACACGGATATAAAACAAAACCATCCGTTGGTCAACACATCTCGCAACTCCTTAGTCATGATAACTATTTCGTCAGTACATCTACTTATTAACTACCTGACAGTAAATGTGCTGCATTCTATATTACTTTGCTTAAGATGGCGAGACTAAATTCATAAACTCACCTTCTCGCTGTAATCGCATATGAAACATAGGTTGATCTTTTTCCAGTAATCGTTTGGCCGCATCCAGGTCAGTTACGCGGGTTTTGTTTATTTCCAACACAATGTCCCCTTCTCGCAAACCGACACGCCAGGCAGAGCTGCCTACCTGAATATCACCTACAGCGATGGCATCTAGCTTAATGGCATTATCACTAGCCGCATCAACAAAATTACTTAAACGCGCACCTTCAAGATATGGGCTTACACTCATACCGCTGACATAATTATAGTAGGGATCAGCTATCTTTGCTGAGAACTGTAAAATAAAACCATCTCGGTATACATCAAGCTTAACCGTATCACCGATACGCATTAATCCTAGCTGGTTATGTAAATGATTCGCCGAATAAACAGGCTCTCCATTAAAAGTCGTTACTACGTCATCTACCCGAAGCCCTGATTGTGCCGCAGGAGAATCAATTTTTATTTGATTAATTAAAGCACCCTTAAGTTGTTCAGCATGTTTCGATTCCAGGTATTCATAACTTAAATCTTCTAAATTGATACCAAACACACCCCGCTTAACACCGCCGTGTTCAATGATCTGCGACATAATAGCCTTAACCATATTAGCGGGAATAGCAAACCCGATGCCAACATTGCTACCACGGGGCGACAGTATCGCAGTATTGATACCAACCAACTCACCCCGAAGATTCACTAGTGGCCCGCCTGAATTACCTGGATTGGTTGCTGCGTCTGTTTGTATGAAGTTCTCGTAGCCTTTAAAACCTAGTTGGTTACGACCTTTTGCACTGACAATACCTGATGTAACGGTCTGCATTAAACCATATGGACTGCCTATTGCCGCTACAAAATCACCTACTTCAAGCTTTGTTGAATCCGCGATACTTATCGCGGTAAGGTTTTTTGCCTTGACTTGCAGCAATGCGATATCAGTTTGTGGATCAGCGCCGATTAGTTTTGCAGTAAGTTTGCGCCCGTTCTTCAGTATAACCAGGATAGTATCACCGCCATCGACCACATGTTGATTAGTGATGATGTATCCATTTTCTGCATCAACGATAGTACCGGAACCCAATGCTCTCGGACGAGCACGCTGCGAAGGGCTTAAGCGATTATAAAACTGACGAAAGTCAGGGTCAGATAATAGTGGTGACGTTCCACTTGGCGTAGTCGCCTGACTAGAAATATTAACGACAGCAGGCGTTACTCTTTTTAACATCGGTGACAAGCTAGGAAGTTGCTCGCCATCCTGGGACATCGACAATGCCACAGCAGGTAATAAAAACACAAATAGGCAACACAAACGGTAACTAAATATAAACATGTAAGGCAGTATAACCTAGATTACCATAGTAATAATAAGTCAATATTAGCTCGCACGACTAAGACATTTAGTGAAAAACCAGACTATTTTAGGTGAAATACGTGAGTCGTTATGGAAATTTAATGGTTATAAGAATCTTAAACTTGGTTAATTAGAATCACATTAACGATTGATAACAACAAACGTAGATGTGCAATCACAAACGTTCATTAATAATGAGGGTACCAACAGGACTATTTTAAAACTTTAAAGAAAAAAAGTTTTAAACGTTAAGACTTTACTATTGTGTAATTTGCAGCCATGCGATGCGCACTACCTGCAGCTATCTTTATACAATCATTGGCAGTATTTGTAGTTTCGACACAAATCATATTTTGGTATTCATCATCACCAAAATCTGCCATATCTACAGACTGTTGTATCCATGGATTCCAGACAACAGCTATACTGCTACCTTCTGAAGTGATTATAATCTGACGATTATTACCATTATCATGAATATTTAATTGATTATTTACATCCAGATAAACACGATCGGTTAATCCAGTAATACTGATATCACCTACTTGTTGCTTTTCTTTAGCATCATCAACTTTATCTATATAGGTTTTACCGTCTAAACCTGTAACAGTCGTTTTAGCAATACTGTTAATTTTAAAATAGGTATGAAACGCTTGGCTGATAGTAAGACTAACACTTGAATTATTTTCAGTAATTAACGCGATATTTAACGATTCACCGACAGTGACTTCTAAGCGTAACTCACAAGAATGCGGCCAATACTGAGTATCTATATTTGTTTTAATACCAAGTACAACAACTGTCGTACCATTTTGATTTTGATTAGTTGTCAATACATCCCATTGACAGGCACGTACGAATCCGTGACCAGGACCTCCTTCTACTAACGAAGGGCCAAACCAAGGCCAACAAACAGGTATACCACCTTTAGTCGCTTTACCTTGCTGATAATATGCATTCTTACTAACAAACAACAGGTCTTGGGCCTCATTGTTTGGCTTATAGGCAAGTACTTGAGCTGAGTAAGTACTGATAGTCGCACTTGCTAGTGAATTAGTTATTGTAATATTAACTAAGCCACCCTCGTCTTCAGAAAAACTCAATATGTCGTCTATTCCGAATTGATCTGTTAATTCATGAATAGTCATATGAGTTCACTATGAGTCATAGTGTAACTATTGAATTGGTATTATGCAGAATTTTCTTTGAAAAAGGTTTTTGCTAAATTTAAATTATAGTCTGCCTGCTTAGTAAGACCTAATTCAAGTTCCCATTCATAACCTTTTATCGTCAGAAGTTGCACTTCAGGCACATAATCAAAACAAGCTTGACATGTGTTCATGATGGCATTAATTGAAATAGCGTGAGAGGTGAAACTATGATCTATCTTCGACTCTACCCTTTCGAGTTTAAAAGTTTCAACATCGCTAGCTTTCGTCGCATCGACAAAGAGCACTTTTTTCTTATAACTGATTAAATCAGCATGCTCTAGATGTAACTGATAGTGGCAATCACGATCAGCCTTCGGACAAATATCATTGTCCTCCAGCCAATCGATGAAAGCCCAGCCTAAACCGTCATCTTGCCGACCAACGTTACCTATGCCATAAATCAGGCATGAGGCATCGTTGTAATCAGCAAGCGTAACAGCTATTTCTTCAGCTAAAGTACTAATCGCGAACCTCTTCTGCAATTACATTACCGCGAGCGTCCTGCACTTCGATAATCAGTGGCATTTGGCCCATGGCGTGTGTTGCACAACTTAAGCAAGGGTCAAAAGCACGAATACCAACTTCGATTGCATTCATCAAACCTTCAGTAATTTCAGACTGTGGCTTACCACT
>NVSH01000029.1 GCA_002401185.1 Gammaproteobacteria bacterium
TCACGCCAAGAGCAGCGGCGTCTTTCATATGCCAGAATAGTGGTTCTGGCCCTCGGTAGCGAGGCAACAATGACGGATGCATATTAAAACAACCATCAACCGCATATTCGATTAACGCTTCAGGTAGACGTTTGCTGTAACAGGACATCAAAATCAGGTCTATCGCGTATTGCTTACACTGGTCCAGGATAAAGCCAACAGGCTGCGCTAGATCGATGACTGGAATATCATGTTGATTGGCGGCTAACGCAAGCGATTCGCTCTCTAACGATTTATTAGCTAATACAATAATTTTGTTGCGCAACACGACAGGATGATAAACACCAACTGCGGCTATTGAATAACCCGTCGCAAGTAACTTTTTGAAAGGAGATAAAGATAACGCACCTGATGAACCGATATAGAGAATATTCATCAGGTACGTTTCTGGTTTTTTATTATGCTCGAAAAGATAAATTAAAGCGTGATAATCTGATCCGGCATATTACCTGAAAGTGCACTATATAAATTTGGAAAACAACCAATGACCGCGCCGTCGACCAGTTTATCGTCAATCTCACGCTCATAAGCACATTGATCACAGGCCATTAATAACATACCTTGATCCGCAGCTACTTTTGCCAGACGCTCACCGATAGGATTGTTTTTTTGTAGTACGTAAGCGTTATCTTCAAAGAAAAACATGCCGACTACCTCGACACCATGTGCATCTTCTTCAAGTTGTGGCAGGATCATTTTTCCAAGTTTGTATGAAACAGAGTGGCCCTGTGTAGAAAATATATATGCGACTTTCATTTTATTACCTTTTTCGTTTAGTTAAATAATTTTATCTTCAATTTTATCTTCGATACTCACGTGCAAACGATGAGAATATTCCATTGCAATAACACCGATGTATTCCGTATCAGCATCGACATCAAACTGCATATTTGTTACGTGACGACCAACAGAAATCAAGCCCATGGCTGCAATCATACAAACACATAAAACCGGAATGATGATAGCGTCACACAACAAAACGTATCGAGGAGAAAGTGAAGAATCATGCGATATTTGACGTAACTTAATAGTAGCCTGACTGCTTAACATCGATCTCTCCTAATGTGTATTTCATGTTGTAACAACAATAGCTCCAAAATTAGAGCCAAGGAGCCTCTGAATACGTCATGAATAGACATCTTGTTCAGAGGCTCTTTCGACTATATTAAATGAATTTAACAAGATATAACCACAACTTTTATATCAAAAAAATACCGGCTGAAGTATCAACCGGCATCAAGGACTTTTCTGTTGGAAAGAATGACTAACGCCTTGCTCAGTGGCGTTTTATACGTCGTTTGTATTGTGGGAAAATGGAGCGAAGCGCAGTGCACAATGCAAACGGCGTATAAAATGTCCACTGCAGCTACTTGTTAGCTTATAGGCTAGTTGATAGCGTGATTTCCGGACCACATACACATTCTATTTCTTAAATGCTTGGTTCATTTTTTCAGTCCATGAATCAACCCAAGCGAAACCTTCATTTTTATCTTTAATGTTATAAGAGCGTAAAACACCTGTCCAATATTTTCCTCTCGCGGTTCTAACTACATTTTTTTCGCCTTCCTTTACTGGCTCACCCGTGGCTAGAAAAGTAACTGTATAAGAGCCGTCTTCGTTTGGAATCATGTCGTCTGAATTAATCGCATAGTTAATCGTCGCAATATAACCATCGGCGTTATACATGGTGAAAGAATAGAAGCCTTTATCGTGTAAGTTTGGCCTGCTTGTAATAGTGAAAGATTCTCTTTCTCTGACACCTGTAAAGGCTGAATAAACCGCTTGCTCACCAGCTAATGCACCCCAACCAATCGCTATAACCACACGAGCGGACTCAGGGTCTCTTTCTTTTAGTGTACCTAGGCCATTTTTTATNACRWNTTTWTKAKKYGWMMRTGCRMNATYYWTRAKRATTNTATATTTAACAACATCCAAAGTAGCATGGTCATAATTAACCGATGAGATAAAAGGTTCAGATGATTTAAAGTCAATCGAGATATTGTCTTGTGCTTTATGAGCTTTAGCCATCATCTCTTTTTCTGATAAGTCCCTTAGTAAACCCGTCCTCACAATTACATAAACATGTTGACCTTCTGTAAGCATAGACTCATCGATTTTAAGTCTCCCATGTCCTGTTAAGCTGGCAATTTGACTGTGGTTGATATCGACAACATTAATGTTTTGATAACCGTCATACTCTTCAACTGTAATTGATGCCCCGCCTTTAGCGTCTAAAACAACTCGTGTATACAGTGTATCGCTATTCATACGAATAACATCTTGATTGTCGGTGTTAGTCAACTCTCTAACGGGTCTTACTACGTTAACCTTTCCTTTGGATTGATTCAGTTCTTTTATATATGCCCGAGTTGTATCGGCATGAATAAAATGATCGAGAGTAACGGCAACCCTACTACTCGGCTTTGCATGAATAGTGGCTGCGCCTCCTAATATAGCTAACAGCATAATTCCAATTAATGATGTTCTTAATTTATACATTTTACACTTCCGCATTTAAGCTTAATTATTGATTATCGTTATACAAAAGCTAACTAGAGATTAATAACATCCAGACCGAGGTCACCTACTTCTTCATGGGTAGCCGCACTGGTGATTACCGCAATACTCGCCTCACCCTTTTTAAGATAAGTTTCAGTAACACGCTTTAGATCATCGATATTGACGTTAAGTACACGTTGACGATAAAGCTGTAGTTTTTCACGGGTCCTGCCATGCAGACCATTATGAAATGCTGACCTAGCCTCACCCGCAGGCGAACCGGGCTTATCCATACTGCCGATGACACCGAGAATCGCCTCTTCCAGTTGACGGTCTTCATGTTTGTTTTCTAATAACCAGTTAATAGCATTATCGAAATCATCCAGCGTTTCACTCAGACGCGGGTCACGGTATGAAYAGAATTTAAATGCTGCAATATTGGTGTCCTGAGAGGCACCACCACCGTAAGCACCACCCTGTTCACGGATAGCAGTATGCAGGTAACCATTACGCATGAAACCGCCTAAAACAGACAAGGCCGCTGCATCAGCGTGCTCCATGGTAACCGTCGGGTACGCTTTAGCACAGAAATTTACCTGTGTATTTGCCACCCACATCTGTTTTGTTGACTGTTTAATCTTTGGCAAAGAAAATGAATTAATTTTAGTAAAATCAGTTTGTTGCCATACATTTATAAATTCGGCGACACATTCTTCAGCCTTATCCGCCTCTAGCGTTAACATATAAGATCTTGCTGAATTCTTTATTTTTTCATGGATGGAAACGAATAACTGAAGTGTCTGTTTTACAGATGCTTTTTCAGAATGCGAATCGTCAAGCGCCTTCAGCGACTTAATACCTTCTAAACCACCGAATTGATGACTGAGTAATGCGATGGGACTCATGCCACTGGCAGCAGCCGTCATCGCCAGGGTATGCCCACTACCGGTAACACTACGTTCACGACGCGTACGCATCTGCGTAATCAATTCAACGATACGGTCCTCTTCATCAAACCGTACATTATTTAATGTTTCCAGCATAAGTTCTGCCAGTTGTTTATTGTTTCTATTTAAGGCTTTACCGGCAAATAGATAATAAGCACGAATCTTTTGTTCGTCATCCGTGCAAGCGCGGATACTATGAGAAGCATGGATGCCACCACTGACACTCGATTGCCATTCCTGCATCTGCAAATAATCTTTATCTCCACAGCCTAGCTCGGTAAGACAAGCGGAATAATAAGGCAGAAGATTTAATTCTGCTTCGGTCAATTCAGGCAGTTCACATATTATTTCATGATAAACCAGACCATTGGTACCCTGTTCAAATACGCTTGAATCGGTACCTGCAATTTTTTGTGAACTGGCTTCAGGAATCTGAATTTCAGCTGGCACATCGTCCAGGCCTACTTTAGGCAACATACCAGGATCATCATCCTGCATCTGCCGTTCGGCTAATACTTTTGCTCGATCGACGACGGCCTGTTTTTCATCTTCACTTAATGCGGCTTTTATCACGGCCAGATGTTTCTTTTCGGCCTGTTCTTTACGCTGACTTAAATGCTCATCAGGGCGTAACGTCAAACGCACACGATGCTGATTTTCCAGCAATAATTCACGCACCAGCTTTTTGATAAATTCTGGATCTTTAATATCTTCACGTAATGAATCGATGACAGGATCAAGGTTTAGTAGTGAAGCTGGATCACTGCGATGAATGGCCGCAGTCAGGCCACCTAATATCAGTTGCAGACCAAACGGGTAGCTGTCACCACCGACTTCACGCTGACTCAACTCCAGTTGATGCAATACCGCTTCCAGTTTTTCGTGTGCTACGCCATGCTCCGCGACGTCGTTTAAGACATCTAAAACCAGTTTTTCAAAAGCTTGTGCGTGTTCAACCTGACTGCCTTCGATGCCACACAGGAAACACATCTCGTAGTTGGAGTCTTCCAGCCCACACAGTGGTGACGGCGCGGCACCAAGATCAGTTTTTTCCAGTGCCTGGCGCAACGGCGACGAACTGTTATCAAATAATACCTGTGACAATAGATTTGCTTTCATCATCTCATCAAGAGAGGTACACGGCCCTAACAACCAACTCATGACATGATGCGTTTTATCCGCAATAGTCTCTTCGCCAACCACATCATAAGCATAAGCTTCTTCAACAACCATCGGCGCAAGATAACGTTTTTCAGGTTTTACCGCTATTTTCACAGCCTGCTTTTCAAATGATGATAACGCCTGCTCTTCAAACTTCTGCTGATGTTCGAACACGGGGATATCACCGAAGGTCATAAACACAGCATTACTCGGATGATAATGCGTTTTGTGAAAATCCTTTAGCTGTKGGTATGTCAGATCAGGGATATCCTGTGGTTCACCACCGCTGTTGTAGTGATAGGTTGATGTCGGATAGAGGTACTTACTGACTTGCTGCCATAATACACTGACAGGCGAACTCATCGCGCCTTTCATCTCATTGAATACGACACCTTTATATTCAAGTTCACTTTCAATGTTATCGGCTTCTTTAAATTCTATACGGTGGCCTTCCTGCAAAAAGTCCAGTTCGTCGAGGCGGGTAAAAAATACCGCATCGAGATAAACGTCCAACAGGTTGTTAAAGTCTTTTTTATTCTGACTGGCAAATGGGTAAGCCGTCCAGTCACTGCTGGTAAAGGCGTTCATAAAGGTATTTAGCGAACGTCGGATCATCATAAAGAACGGATCACGTACCGGGTATTTCTTACTGCCACACAGCGCAGTATGCTCCAGGATATGAGCCACACCTGTCGAATCCATCGGTACGGTTCGAAAACCAACCAGAAAGACATTTTCTGAGTTTTCAGCTTGCATGTGATAATGCAATGCACCCGTTTTAATGTGCTGAAATTCCTGCAGTGTCAAATTTAATGAATCGATACGCTCACTTCTTAGCCATCTAAAAGCAGAATGATGATCTACTGCGTCGCCATGCAAGCCTGAAGTTACCGTTGTCGTACTATCCGAAGTCATTACTGATGACATTATTTGATTTACTCTCTTATGTGATGTAACTATTATTTTTGAATATGATCACTGTCGAATTAACTTATAAACAGTTTCAGTTAACGCGGTCAGACCACGGTTTTTTAACCCTGTTTCTTCACTTAGAACATCCTTTGTACACAATTTTTCGATCGAAAAGTGTTCTGAATATAAATCATGCACATCCTTTTCTAACAGTGAAAAGGGTGGGCCATTCATTTCAGTGGGATCATAGGTTAATGTAACCAATAATGTCCGTATCCCCGAATCCTGCAATTCTGTCATTTTATCTACGTATCGACTGCGTATGTTTTCAGGCAGAGCAATCAATGAGGCTCTATCAAATATATCTGTAACGCCCGCTAAATCTTTTTTCTCGATAGCAAAAAAGTCACCCTGGACTATTTCTATCAATGAATTTTGATCAGTGGTTTGGAATAGCGCTATCTGATCTTTTTCTACATGTTTGTAGTTGAGCGCATTTTCTTCAAAAAAATCAACAACAGCCGTTTTACTGCATTCGACGGCAAACACACTATAGCCATTTTGTGATAACCAGAGCATATCTTTGCTCTTACCACAAAGTGGAACAAATATTTTTAATTTCTCACGCAGACTAAGCGTGGGACCTTTCTCGCCATAAAAGTATGCCAGGTAAGGGTTTAATTTATCCTGGTGAAACCCAATGCGGCCATTGTCCCAGCGCTCGATCCAGAAATCCAGCTCCATACCACTAGCTCCATATGACCCAATTGAGACTAACTATCGCCAGGTTTCCAAACACCAAATGCATCTTCAGGTGGTTTATTTTGTTTTTCAACCTGNMWTKARCNRCTTCAMMTAYAAAATTAGACAAATCACCCAATAATGCTTTTTTATCCATGCCAGGCTGATCTTGATGCGCTAACACAAAGCCCGTCACAGCTGACATGTATTGCATAAAATAAAGGTCATTCTCTGCAGCAGGGTCATGTTTCGCAATAGCTGTTTTAATATCTGAAACCATCTCAGATGAAAGCTGAATTCCATCACTCATAATTTTAAAATCCTGAATATTTGTTAAATTAGATAATCACTACGTAATGGTGGTAGTCTAAGCTATTTCAAGTGTACAGGATTGAAAACATCATGTTTAAAATATGTGTTTATGTCCCTGAAGATTCTGTGGAAAAGGTAAAACTCGCACTATTTAAAGCTGGTGCCGGCCGCATTGGAAATTATGGCAGTTGTTGCTGGCAGACTGACGGTATAGGACAGTTTCTACCTTTATCTGGAAGCGAGCCAACAATCGGTAACACAGACAAACTTGAACATGTTTATGAGATTAAGATAGAGATGGTCTGCTCTGATGATTTCATTAAATCTGCTATTTTGGCATTAAAAGAGAACCACCCATATGAAGAGCCAGCTTATGATATCTGGAAACTGGAGGATATTTCGAAGCTATAAATCTTCTTAAAGCTTTAGCGAATCCAGCCACGCTCACTGTTATTTAAAAAGTCCAGCATCATCTGAACATTCTCATCTTGTAGGGCAATCTCCTCTACTTTTTCCAGAGCAACCTTATGAGAACAGCTGGATTTAACCAGTAATTTAAAAGCACTCTGTAACGACCTTATGCTCTTAGCAGTGAATCCACGCCGCTTTAAACCTTCTTTGTTTATACCGATAGCACGTGCACGATTACCCGCAACAGTAAAATACGGCAAGACATCACGATCAATAGCTGTAGAAAACCCGGTGAATGCATGCTCACCAATCCGCGTAAATTGATGCACGGTAGTAAAGCCGCCCAATATCACATGATCTCCTACAATGACATGGCCAGCTATAGCGGCGGCATTCGCTAAAATAACATGGTTGCCAACAACGCAATCGTGAGCGACATGGGCACTCGCCATAAATAAATTATCGTTACCAATACGCGTTACATCCCCACCGCCAGATGTGCCACGGTGAAGCGTCACATATTCTCTAATGATATTTCGATCACCGACGATGAGTTGTGTTGCTTCATCATTAAATTTAAGGTCTTGCGGTTTCTCGCCGATTGATGAAAACTGAAAAATGCGATTATCTCGACCTATGGTTGTTGGCCCATTAATCACTACATGAGAAGCGACTGTGGTACCAGAACCAATTTCGACATCAGCGCCTATTACAGTGAATGGTCCAATACTAACGTCATCCGCAATCTTTGCAGAATCATCAACAATTGCCTGCGGATGTATCATCTATTATTATCACTCAGCTTTAGGCGAAGCGGCACACAGTAGACTAGCGGCCGTACATAATTCACCATCCACCCTTGCTTCACAGGAAAACTTCCATATAATTTTTGAACGTCTTTCGATGTTAACAGTTAAAATCAATTGATCACCAGGGACAACCTGGCGTTTAAATCTAACCCCATCAATACCGACTAACATATAAAGTACATCTTTACTGGGCTCTTCACTCATGGTTCGAAAACCTAATAAACCCGTAGCCTGAGCAAGCGCCTCGATAATCAAGACACCAGGCATAACAGCCTGCTCTGGAAAATGCCCCGTAAAGTGAGGTTCATTGACAGAAACATTTTTTACCGCGGTTAAAGATTCACCAGGCACACATTCTAATACCCGATCAACAAGTAAAAAAGGATACCGATGCGGCAAAAATCTTCTTATTTCTTCTATATACATTTCGCTCAAAACTGAACTCCTGCATGAAAATGTTATTTACAAAAAATAGTTATTTAATCACTATCCATATTATTTTTATAGACGTTATTTTCTAACGTTTTCAGACGTTTTACTATCTCATCCAAAGACTTTAAACGTGTAACGTTTCTCTTCCAGTTTCTTGTTGTATCTAATAGCATACTAGAAGAATATGAGCCTGATTCTTTTATTGATGATGTTACAAAAGTTCTACCCGTTATAACAACATTATCAGTAATCTCGATATTATCGCGAATACCTACAGCACCGCCAATCAAACAATTTTTCCCAATTTTTACTGAACCGCCTATAGCCGCACAAGCAGATATGACAGTATGTTCGCCAATCTCGACATTATGCGCTACCTGTATTTGATTATCGAGTTTTACACCATCATGGATAACCGTATCGAGCAAAGCACCACGGTCTATGGTCGTATTTGCACCGATATCAACATTCGCACCGATAATAACATTGCCTAACTGTGGGACTTTAAGGTAACCATCGTCATCCCTTACATAACCAAAACCATCAGCACCGATAACCACACCTGAATAGATCGTACAATGACTGCCAATTTTTGTTCCTTGCCCTATCGAAACATTAGGGTGTATATAAACATTATCGGCTATCTCTACGTCTTTTGATAAGACAACACATGCATCAATAACAATGTTTTCACCTAAAATCACCCCACTGTCGATAACAACATTTTCGGCAATATTTACAGAATCAGGTACAGTTACATCACTGGCAATACATGCCGATGTTGACACACCATGAAAAGAATAAACCACCGGATTTAACAGCTTTGCCACTTTCGCAAATGCAAGCCTGGGGTTGTCAGAAATCAATGCTGGTTTATCACACTTGGGCAACCATTCTTCTTTTAAAATGATGGCAGATGCCTTTGATGAACGTATAGCATCTAGATATTTTGGATTATAAACAAAAGCCAACCTGCCTTGCTCAGCATGATTGATATCAGCAACATTTTCTATCAAGCAATCATCACCGCTCATGCGACAACCTATACGTTGAGCTAACTCTGAAAGTTTAATCGCCATAGAAAATAGTTATTTCTTTTTAAACGCCGCTTTCATCTCAGCAAGAACTTYGTCGGTAATATCAAACTTTTTATCCGCAAAGGCTACACCTTCACTCAATACTAGACTGTATTTTTCTTTTTTAGCAATACTATCGATAATACTTCTTACCTGTTGTTGTAAAACAGCCAACTCCTGATTTCGTACCGTTGCGACTTCCTGCGATAACTGTACTTCTTTTTGTTTAAGTTTTTGGATTTTAATAATAATCTCTTTTTTTAGATTATTTAATTTCTCTTCAGTCATCACCAATTCATTTCGTTTATATTTTTCCTGCATTTTTGTTATTTCTTTTTCAATCGCTTTTAAGCTATCACGTTGCGGGCCAAAACGTTCAAGCATCGAGGTATTAACTGCATCAACCTGTGGTGATTCAGTCAATATTCTTTCGACACTTACCACACCGATTTTCAGATCAGCAGCGGTTACATTCGATGCGAACCCTGCTATCAACAAAATACATATAAATAATTTTTTCACTTTAAAATATCTCCTTAAAAGAATGAGCCAATACTAAACTGGAATGCTCGTAAATCATCACCTGGAACATCATTGATTGTCCTGGCATAACTAAAACGTAATGGACCTATCGGTGACACCCATACAAGGGATAAACCAACAGAGCTTCTCAACTGATCTATCTGAAAACCAGTTTCGTCTTCAGCAGCATCGAAGGTAGGTACACCATCTAAAAACACATTACCAATATCTAAAAAAGCACTCAGACGTAATGAGCTAGGCGGCTTTTCCATAAAGGGTATAGGAAATATGTAATCTGCGCCAGCGGTAACTCGCATATTACCACCGATAGCTAAACCTGTACGCTCACCCGTATCTGGATCTATATCTCTAGGCCCTAAAGAGTTCGATTCGTAACCACGTACGGTTCTGATACCACCCGCGAAATAACGTTCGAAAAAARGCAGTCCATCCGTCTTACCATAACCATCACCGTAAGCAATATTTGAACGCAATAACAAGGTCGTGCCACTGGTTATCTTAATAAATTGTCTAACCCTGTAGGTTATCTTGTAATATTCCAGATCACTGCCTGGCACCGTGATATTTACACCAATAGTATGTTGCGAGCCAGCATTGGCAAACACCGTTCTATTTCGAGTATCATGTGAAAAGCTGGTATTTAAAGTGAAGCTGTTATATTCCGTTTCACCATCATTGTCCGCAATAAAATTGATTACATCGGGTGATGGATTCGTCGTCGAAGGAGTTAGCTTTATATGAGCGATTCCATAACCAAAACTTAAGGTATTAAACTCGGACAGCGGAACTCCATAACTTATATTGATATCCCCTGAATTAGTCTGAAAATTATTAATCAATTCTTCTGCCGCATCACGATCGCGAAACGAAACACTTAAAGTACGGCTGATACCGTCAAGCGTGTAATATGGATCGGTATAAGCTGCACTGTATATCGTATTTGCTTTATCAGTATTAATATTAAGTGATAACCGTTTTCCAGTGCCAAACAAATTTTCCTGTGTTAAACCGAGACTGAAAATCAAACCTTGTGTTTGAGATAATCCTGCGCCAATATTAAAACTACCCGCCAGTTTTTCTACCACCTGAACTTTTAAATCAACCTGGTTATTTGTTCCGGGTACCACAACTGTATCGACATTCACCGCTTCAATAAACGGCAACCGCTGGATACGTGTTTTTGATCGTTCCAAAAGATTGCTCGCTAATATCGAGCCTTCCATCAATCGCATTTCACGTCGATATACTCTGTCATCTGTACTGTCATTACCGTAAATATTAATGCGACGAACATAAACCTTTTCACCCGGTATGACATGATAAGTCAGCGCAACTTCTTTTTTTTCATCATCAATAGCAGGTGTAATTTTTACTTCAGAAAAAGCATACCCAATGCGTCCCATCGTATCTTCCAGACGCTTTTTCGTTGTCGTCATTAGACTTCTGGAAAAATACATCGCCTGCCGTGTGAGCATCTGCGATTCCATAGTCTGTCGATTCACCACCATTTCACCGGTTAGATCAGAGGATGAGATTTTATAACGATGCCCTTCCGAAACATTAATTGTTATATAGATATCCTGTTTATCAGGCGTCAACGATACTTGTGTCGATTCAATAGTAAATCTTATATAACCTCTATCTAAGTAGAATGAGCGAATTTTTTCCAGATCGCCATTTAGTTTTGGTTTTGAGTAATCGTCAGCTGATGAAAACACCGACCATGAAGAAGGCACACCTGATTCAAGTTCGTCCAATAAAATATCATCCGTGTAAACATCATTGCCGACAATGTTTATATGTTTAATTAACGCCACCTGTCCTTCCGAGATAGTGATTTCAATATCAACACGGTTCTGATCCAGCTCGGTAATGTCAGTATTTATTTTTACGCCATATTTCCCCTGACTAAAATAAACACGTTCAAGCTCGAGTGTTAGTTTTTCGAGTAAGGTACGATTATATATCTGACCACGTGTCACACCGATATCGAGCAACGCGCCTTTTAACGTATCATCATCGATATCAGAATTACCAGAGAAACTCACATCAGCGATAGATGGTCGCTCGACAACACGAACCACCAATACTGTCTCATCGCGCAATAATTTTACGTCTGCAAAAAACCCGGTTTTATATAATTCGCTAATCGCGAAAGTAACCTGGTTATCATCAATCGGGTCACCGACAACAATAGGCAGATAATTTAATAACGTACCGTCAGGTAGCCTTTTCAGACCATCGATCTGTATTTCACTAACAATAAAAGAATCCGCATATGCAGACGATATACCGACACTGTTTAACAGAATAAAAACAAAAAGAAGACGAATAAATCGTCTGACACGACCTATCACATAAATTCCGAAGGGATGAATATCAGGCAGAATACGAAAACCAAACGCCTTACAACAATTAACTATCATTTACTGCACTAAACGTTGTATATCATTAAATATCGCAACACTCATTAACAAACCCAACAATACAATACCGATTTGCTGCCCTCTTAATTCAAAAGCTTCGGATACGGGCGAACCTTTGATAATCTCGATTAAATAATAAAATAGATGACCGCCATCTAGCATAGGAATAGGCAGTAGATTTAACACACCCAGACTGACTGAGATAACGGCAAGAAACGAGATAAATGAAACCAACCCGATACTGGCGGTAACACCTGCATAAGTTGCAATGGTTATAGGGCCCGAAATATTAGACAGTGATGCTTCGCCGGTTACCATTTTCCACAAAACACGCAGCGTCAATGAAGACATATCCCAAGTTTTAACAATGGCTTTTATCACTGCCTGTGTCGGTGAATAATCGATGTGTGTTACTAACTGCTGCATCACAGCATCAGGGACATGCTGGTAAGCACCAATATAACCCTGATCTTCTTCATTAACTTTTCTACTTTGCGGTATCACGGTTAACATTATCTCAATGCCATCACGAGATACTAAAAACTGCATTGCTTTATTCGGCTGCTCTCGGATCATCTTGACCAGATCGAGCCATTGTTCTACCACGATGTCATCCACCTGTAGCACCACATCATTTTTTTGCAATCCGGCATGTTCGGCGGCACCTTGCTCGACAACACCACCGATTTCAGCAGGCAGTTGTGGCCACCATTGCGAGAAACCGATACGTTTAAATATATCCCCTTCTTTCTCTAATAACTTCATATCACCCAATGCCAAAATACGGGTATGTTCAGCACCGTCTGCACCACGCACAACGATAGGGACATCACCACCATCGAGTCCCTGACCAAGTATTTCAAGCCTGAATTCATTCCATGACTGAACCGAAGCACCACCTACTTTTAAGACTTCATCTTTAATTTCAAAACCTGCATGAGCAGCGACACTGTCTATCTCAGCTTCACCTATAAACGGCCGATCAACTGTTGCCCCCAATATGAATACAATCCAATATAAAAAAACGGCCAGAATAAAGTTAAAAGCTGGGCCGGCAAAAACAATAGCAATTCGTTTACTGATGCTTTGATTATTAAACGCACGCGGCTTTTCAGCGTCGGGAACATTACCTTCACGTTCATCAAGCATTTTGACGTATCCGCCCAGGGGAATGGCAGCAATGACATATTCAATCTCATCACCATCCGCGGTTTTTCTGCGCCAGGTATAAAGAGATTTACCAAAGCCAACAGAGAATCGTAATACTTTTACACCAAGTTTTCGTGCTACCCAGTAGTGACCAAATTCGTGAAATGTGACCAATACACCAATGGCGAGAATGAAAAAAAAGATATTATGTAAAATGCTCATAGTTGCTGCTTCTTAATTACGGTTGTTATTATTTTTTTAACGATAATTTTAATTAATTTTAGTGCATTTCAACGATAACTTGATTTGCTTGTGCTCGTGCCATCGCATCTGCATCAAGTATATTTTCCAGGGAACTCACATCATCATTGATCCCCACCAACGTTAATGTCTTTTCAATTATAACCGCAATATCAGTAAACCCTATCCGTTTCTCCAAAAAAGCCTCTACTGCAATTTCATTGGCCGCATTCAACACTATGGTTGCTGTGCCGCCCATCTTTATCGCTTCATAACAAAGACGCAAACAGGGGAAACGATCTAAATCAGGTTTTTCGAAATCTAGCTGTGCGACATCAAACAGGTTCAGAGGTTCAACGCCCGATTCAATTCGTTCAGGCCACGCTAACGAATAGGCAATCGGCGTTCGCATATCAGGATTACCTAACTGGGCAATGACTGAACCATCCCTATAGGTAACCATAGAGTGAATCACACTCTGCGGATGAATCACSACRTCAATATTRGCRATATCCATATCAAACARCCAATAAGCYTCAATCARCTCCARGCMWTKRWTCATCAATGTAGCAGAATCAACTGAAATCTTTTTACCCATATCCCAGTTAGGATGGTTAATCGCTTGTTCCGGCGTAACATCACGTAATTGCTCTTCAGAGAAGGTTCTAAACGGGCCACCACTCGCTGTTAACAAGATACGCTCAATACCCGATTTTTCACATTGATTGGTTATTTTAACCGATGAATGATGTTTTGAGAGCATTGCCGGTAAACATTGAAAAATGGCATTATGTTCACTATCAACCGGCATAAGAACGACGTTATTTTCCACAACGGTGTCCATGAATAACTTACCGGACATGACCAGTGCTTCTTTATTCGCAAGCAATAAACGTTTACCAGCTTTGGCTGCCAGGAGTGTAGGCACCAGCCCCGCTGCACCTACAATAGCAGCAACCACACAGTCTACAGCTGTATCCTCAACAACCTGCTGCATCCCTCTTTCACCACTCAATACAACGGTTGAAATGTTGTGAGTTTTTAACCTGTTAGTTAATTCAGTAGCGGATACATCGTTTTTCATTACCGCAAACTTCGGCAACCATTTCTCACACAATAAAGCGAGTGCCTCAACACTGGTATTGGCCGTCAACGCATAAACCTGATATCGATCAGCATGATGTGAGATCACATCCAGTGTGCTCTTACCGATGCTACCTGTTGCACCTAATAGAGTAATCTGCATTACTTATGACTCATCTGATATCGCATAGGAATCTAGGTGCCAGTTAGTATCAACAGATTTAAGCCGACTAAAAAAACGGGCATGGCAGCTAAAGCACTGTCTATCCTGTCCAGCATACCGCCATGACCAGGTAAAATATTTCCACTATCTTTCAAACCTGCCTCGCGCTTTAAAAAACTGATATACAGATCTCCACTGACAGAAATAAAAGTTAATATTATGGACAGCAAAACCAACAGTGCTGCCCTTTCGGTATTTAGATCAAAATAATAACTCACCAACAACGTATATAGAGACGTTAACACCACCGCGCCGACCAACCCTTCTTTGGTTTTACCTGGACTTATATGTGGCGCCAGTTTGTTTTTACCAAATCTTTTACCCGAAAAATAGGCACCAATATCGGCAACCCATACTAACGACAATGCATAAAACAACCAGGCCGGTCCTTGCTTTATCATTACACCATCAACACTTATGGATATCGCGTGAATACTTTGCATTGCAAATGCAGTAGCTGGCAGCACCACAAGTGCGATAAGTAATTTCTCAAGTTTAAAATTAGAACTAGCTGGTTTGGGTTTTGCAAACTTTAGATAATAACTAATACTAAACCACCACAATACCGCAATATAAATTACCCATATAATATAGTCACTAACAAACCGCTGAATCGCCCACACAAGAGTGGTAATGACAACAGCAAACAACCAACGTAAAACGACGTTACTAACACCCGACAATTTTGCCCATTCATAAGCAGAAACCGCAACGATGAATAAAATAAAATAGAAAAAAATAAAAGTGGGCTGGAAAAAAATCATCCAGACGACGAAGATAGCTAAAGGTATGGCGGTTAATATACGTTGATAAAGCATGATTATTTGTTCAATTGTTTTATAAGTATTATTTCACAACGTTAATTGGCGATAATTCGACTACGTCGACTGCTCTTCGAGCACCTGTTGCCCTGTTTTACCGAAGCGACGTTGCTTACCCGAGTACCAACTTAATGCCTCATCAAAATCTTTATCAGAAAAATCTGGCCACAAAACATCAACAAAATACAACTCTGAATAGGCTAATTGCCAGATAAGAAAATTACTGATACGCTGCTCTCCGCCCGTACGAATAAATAAATCAGGTGCTGGGCTCTCACTTAAAGACATATAGGAATCAAACAATGCTTCATCGATATCCTCAGCTGTTCGGCCATCATGTTGCGCATCATTAATTAGTAATCTACAGGCATTAACAACATCCCAACGCCCACCATAATTTGCAGCAATATACAGATGTAACCCTGTATTATTTTTTGTCGATTCTTCTGCTGCATTTATTTTTGATTGTAACTTTTCAGAAAATCGTTTGCGATCACCAATAAATTGTACTCGCACATTATTCTTACTTAACTTTTTCACTTCCGATGTTATCGTGCTGACAAACAATGACATCAACGCACTAACTTCCGCTTTAGGACGAGCCCAATTTTCACTACTAAAAGCAAAGATAGTTAGTGCTGCTATTTTTTCTTTTACACAATTTTCAACAATTTTTCGTGTCGAATTAACACCTGCTTTATGGCCCATGGCACGAGGTAAATGTCGTTTATTCGCCCAACGTCCGTTACCGTCCATGACAACGGCCACGTGTCGCGGCAAGATACGGTTTTTTTTATCCTGGGCTTCAGTCATCGAATTATATCCAGAAAAACGCTGGTTATATTTCCATTAATTCTTTTTCTTTAATGGCGATAACTTCGTCAACACTTGTGACATATTTATTTGTATACTTTTGTACGTTATCCTCTGCTTGATGGCTCTCATCTTCAGAGATATCTTTTTCTTTTAATAGCTCTTTAAAATCGTTATTAGCATCTCGC
>NVSH01000030.1 GCA_002401185.1 Gammaproteobacteria bacterium
ACATCGCAGGGCATCTTCTGTTCGATCCAAGCTTCGATTGAGGAGATAGCCCGAATTCCGCCGAAGAACAAGGTGTTCGTGGCCAACTCGAAAAACTTCGTCTCGACAGTCAGGAAACGCGAGTACGTAGTCAAACTATTCTCGAGCAACTCGCAGAAACGAACTTTGATCTAGAAGGCGCCTTAGAAAAATTAGCACAACAAGAATCAGCAAAGGCGGTATCGGAAGAGCAAACGTCTGAGCCGTCATCGGCCACCAGTAAACGATGGGAACAGAAGCTTGCTGAAGTCGCTGAAAAAATATCGCGTCTTGGCCCTATTAATCTTGCTGCTATCGACGAATACAAAGAACAGTCACAACGTAAAGAATATTTAGATGGTCAGGATAAAGATATTACGGCAGCACTGGACATCTTAGAACAGGCAATCGCCAAAATTGATAAAGAAACCCGGACACGATTTAAAGATACTTTTGATCACGTGAATTGCAGGATAAAAGAAATGTTCCCTAAACTATTTGGTGGTGGAACGGCCTACCTAGAGATGACGGGTGACGATCTTTTGAGTACCGGCGTTTCGATAATGGCGAGACCACCGGGTAAGCGTATTTCAAATATTCATTTGATGTCCGGTGGTGAGAAAGCGTTGACGGCGGTAGCACTGGTGTTTGCCATTTTTGAACTTAACCCAGCGCCTTTCTGTATGCTTGATGAGGTCGACGCTCCCTTAGATGAGGCTAATGTAGGGCGCTTCTGTAAGTTGGTAAAAGAAATGTCATCACGTGTGCAGTTTATCTTTATTACGCATAATAAGACGACCATGGAGATGTCAGAGCATTTGTGTGGTGTTACCATGCGCGAATCGGGCGTCTCTCGTCTAGTTTCTGTCGATGTTGCCGAAGCAGCAACCATGGCCGGTGTGGGAGCTTAAGACGTGGAATCATTGCGATGGATATTACTGGCTGTTGGTATTGCATTCGTCCTGTTAATCTATCTTCTCGGGCGAAGCAGACGTCGTCGTAAACATTCTGTTGTTGATGAGCTGGAAGATGACTTGCCTGAATTTTCTGCAAAAAGTCTTGATGATATGGATGAGGGTGTAGGTGACGTTCGCATCGTCTCGGGCTCTGGAATAAATCCTGACCTCGACCTGGAGGCTGAAGTATCGATATCAGATTCGATATCAGATTCGAGTGAAGATACTCGTCAAATATCGAGCACAGATCGCTCGTCTGATGTCAAACTTCCCTCAGATTTTATCGTGTTGTACATCATGCCAATAATTGACCTTACGAGTGAACAATTTTTACTGGGTTCTCAAATTAATAGTTCTGCGCAGGCAATGGGTTTAACTTTTGGTGAGATGAATATATTTCATTATAAAGTGGCTGCGCGAAACGTGTTCAGTATGGCGAATATGTTAGAGCCAGGTTCGTTTGACGCCGATACCATACATGAAATAAAAACATCTGGTTTAACCGTATTTATGAAAATTGCCGGTAAGGACCCACTCGATGATCTTACTGAAATGTTACAACGAAGTTATCAACTTGCTGGTTTACTTGGTGCGCGTTTGTGTAACCATAAACGTGAAACGCTGACCGAGCAAGATGCTGAAAATTATCGTGCCCAGGTTGCAATGTTTGCTCCTGCTGATGAACCTGAGCATAGTTGCGAGACCTGATAAAGAATAAATGCCCTCCTCAATTAAAAAAGAAATCGAAGGGTTACGAAAAAATCTTCGATATCATGCTTATCAATACTATGTTTTAGACGACCCTGATGTTCCTGATGCTGAATATGATCGTCTATATAAACAACTCTTAGCGTTTGAAGAAACACACCCAGAATTAATAACGCCCGATTCGCCGACGCAACGTGTTGGTTCAAAACCTCTTTCTGCATTTGGACAGATACAGCATCAGTTACCGATGTTGTCGCTTGATAATGTATTTAATGAGGAGGCATTATATGCCTTTGATCAACGCGTGCACGATCGCTTATTGCATGATGAAGCAATCGAGTATACGGCAGAGCCAAAACTTGATGGTCTGGCTATTAGCCTACGCTATGAGAAAGGCGTTTTAATTTATGCTGCCACGCGTGGTGACGGTACGACGGGTGAAGATGTTACACAAAATATTCGCACATTAAAAAGTGTACCTTTGATGTTATTGGGTAAAGATTTCCCGGACGTGCTGGAAGTTCGTGGTGAAGTTTTTATGCCAAAAGCCGGCTTTGCTGAATTAAACAGGCAAGCCAGACTGAAAGAAGAAAAAGAATTCGCCAACCCAAGAAATGCTGCTGCAGGTAGTTTACGTCAGCTTGACCCAAAGATTACTGCCAAACGACCTTTGAGTATTTATTGTTATTCAACAGGTGTGGTTGAAGGTGGTGAACTGGCAGGTAGTACACAATATGAAATGTTGCAACAGTTACAGGTATTGGGGCTGCCTGTTTGTCGAGATATAAGACGCGTACGTGGGGTAAAAGCATGCCTTTCATATTATCAAGACATCTTAAATCGACGAGATAAACTGGCATACGATATCGATGGTATTGTTTATAAAGTTGATGCTGTCGCGTTTCAGCGCCGCTTGGGTTTTGTCGCTCGCGCACCACGTTGGGCCATCGCTCATAAATTTCCTGCACAGGAAGAAATCAGCCATATTCTCGATGTCGATTTTCAGGTTGGACGTACCGGTGCCATCACGCCGGTAGCACGACTGGCTCCTGTATTTGTCGGCGGCGTAACGGTGAGTAATGCGACCTTGCATAATATGGATGAGATTCGCCGTAAAGATGTACGTGTTGGCGACCAGGTGATTGTTCGACGTGCGGGTGATGTTATACCCGAGGTGGTGCGTGTTGTGCCAGGTTCAAGAAAGGCATCATCGGTAAAAATTGAGATGTTAAGCCATTGCCCGGTCTGTGATTCTGTCATTGAACAGATAGACGGTGAAGCCACTGCCCGATGCACTGGCGGGTTATATTGCAGCGCGCAACGGGCGGAAGCCATCAAACATTTCGCATCACGTAAAGCCATGGATATCGATGGCCTGGGTAATAAGCTTATCGAGCAACTTGTGGCGCAAGCATTGATTAATACCTCAGCAGATTTATATCGATTAACATTGACTAGCCTGGTTTCACTCGAACGCATGGGTGAGAAATCCGCAGAAAATTTGCTGTTAGCGCTCGAACAAAGTAAACAGCCGACGTTGGCTAAATTTCTTTATGCTCTAGGTATTCGTGAGGTAGGGGAAACCACAGCAATGAACCTGGCAAATGCGTTTATGTCTTTGTCTACAGTACAAAATGCTGAAATTGATGCGTTGCTCGAGGTGCAGGACATCGGCCCGGTCGTTGCGCAACACATCGTTCACTTTTTTCAACAGCAACCCAACCTGGACGTGATTGATCAATTACAATCAGCGGGTATTAAAATTAAAGATCATCAAAGGACGCAATTAACATCAGATATAAACAGTGAGTTGTCGGGTAAAATTATCGTTATTACAGGCACCTTGCCAGGTATGTCTCGTGGTGAAGCAAAAGAAAAATTAATTGCCATCGGCGCAAAAGTCACCGGTAGCGTTTCCGCTAAAACCGATTACTTGCTTGCTGGAGATAACGCTGGCTCAAAGTTAAGCAAAGCAAAAAAGCTTGGTGTAAAAGTTATTAATCTGGAAAGCATGTTAGCGTTATTATGTGAATAAGTTGTAGTAGCTCATAACTTGTCTGACAAATTAATCTGCTGTTTTTGTTATGTTCTGACAGTTAGCAATGATGCTAACTACCTGTAAGCAGACGTTCGAGGAGTTTCCAGTGAGTGACAGTTCACACCACATAACCGATCTTGGCGGGAAATGTCTAAAAGAGAGAAAATCCGTACAAAGGGAATATTTAAAAAGTGCTTGCAAAACCATAAAGTGATAGTATAGTATCACTATTATGAAAATAGAACTAGTCACTACATTAAAGCGCCAGGCAACTAAGATTCTTGCTGAATTACATGATTCAAAAGAGCCTGTACTGATAACAGAGCATGGTCGCCCATCTGCATACCTTATCGATGTTCAGGACTACGAAATGATGCAAGATCGTATGGGTATACTGGAAGGTATCGCCCGAGGTGAAGCCGCCATTCGAGATAACCGTACTTACACGCAATCTGAAGCAAAAGAGAAAATGAGTAAATGGCTCAAATAATATGGACGGAGCCTGCTTTATTGGATCTTAATGAAATTGCAGAATATATAGCACTGGATAAACCAAGTGCTGCTAGCCATTTAGTTCAGAAAGTATTTTCAAAAACTGAGCGTCTTGAAGAATTTCCGGAATCAGGCCGTAAACCGCCAGAATTAAAGAAGTCGAGATATAAAGAAATTATCGTTGATCCGTGCCGTATTTTTTATCGTGTTGAAAAAGATAACGTGTACATACTTTATGTCATGCGAAGTGAAAGAAAGCTGCGGAAATATTTACTGAGCGAAAGATCTAAAGAAAGTAGCTGATTAGTTTCTCTTTGCATAAGAATACTTTTTAAGTTTTCTATCTCAATACCCCAGAACATCACATCTTGGTCCTTGGGTGGAAATACCTAAAAGTGAGAAAATTCGTACAAAGGTGACATTGAGAAAATGAGCTTTATGGCAAAGATTGCCAATTTATGACATACTAGTTTCAGAGGTGAACATTATGGCAACCATGAACGTTTCTTTACCAGACCCAATGAAAGAGTGGGTGGAAGATCAAGTCGGTGGCGGTTTGTACAGTAATGCTAGTGATTATGTGCGTGATTTAATCCGTCAGGATCAGGATGCTCACAGCACGCGCGAACTACTTGTAAAGGCATTGCAAAAAGGTGAAAAAAGTGGTGTTTCAAAACGAACGCTAGATGATATCTGGAATGACGTAAAAGCAAGTAAAAGGTAAAATATCAACTAACGGAAGAAGCTGACAAGGATGTTGAAGAGATTCTTGCATATTCAGTAAAGAATTTTGGCGTAGATCAAACACAACATTACTTTGAAGCATTAAAAGAATGTATTGAGTTATTAGCTGACAATCCAAACATGGGGCACAGTGGCGAGGACATCTTGCCAGAGTATTTACGTTTCCCTCACGAAAGCCACGTGGTTTTCTACAAAAATTTTTCCTCATCAATTCTTGCAGTGAGGATACTTCACGAACGCATGGATCCAAAATTACATTTAAAAAAATAGATCAGTAATTCTGTCTCAATCGACCAGTTCACCACAAAGCCGTCATTGAAAGAAAATGCGTTACCGAAGCTAACTCATTGCAAAGCAGACCTTAAGAAGACAGTAGCAAGATCACAAATCGGATATTCATCGAATCAAAAAACACGGGTCACATTAAAGCCGCGGGCAGTATTTCTGCTGGATGCGCTGACCAATCATAATTTTTGTCAAATCGTTCGATTAAAAAATCGATGAACACTTTTACCTTGGGCGGAACAAAGCGCTGATAGGGGTGTACTGCATACAGTACGGAGGAGGCCGGGTATGCTGGGTAAGCGGGAAGTAGCTTTACCAGTTCGCCGCGGGCGATGGGAGGTCCTATTATCCACTCAGGTGACAATATCAAGCCGCGACCGAGGCGGGCTGCGGTTACCAGCATGTTGCCGCTATTGGCCGTAAACTCACCGTGAGCCCTAACATCGACAATCTCGCCACCGTCTTTGAAGCGCCAAATATTATTGCCTGGGTTGCGCCTAAGCGCGAGACAGTTGTGGTTTTCTATATCACTAGGGTGGGCGAGGCGCGGTGCAGACGTCAGATACTGCGGGCTAGCGCAAAGCCAACGGGGTACCGTGGCGAACTTGCGGGCACGCAAGGTGGAATCCTTAAGGTCACCGGCGCGAATCGCAATATCATAACCTTCTGCCACCAAGTCAACATTGCGATCAGTGGAGGTAAGTCCAAAACTCACTTCTGGCCAACGCTCCTGAAACAAGGCGGTTGCCACAACAATATGCTGCTCAAGACTCGCGGGCAGGGTGATGCGTACGACGCCCGCGGGTTTATCTTCGAGTGCCGCCGCCATAATGCGGGCTTCTTCCAGATCCAGCATGATGCTGCGCGTTCGTTCGTGAAATTGTCGTCCTACTTCTGTCAGGTTTAGTTTACGGGTGGTGCGGTGAAACAGTGTTGCTCCCAGCCAGCCCTCAAGATCAACAATCCGACGCGAAACACTGGATGGCACTAAATTCGATTGCCGGCCGGCTTCTGAGAAAGAACCCGTTTCAACTACTTTATTAAATAGCACTATCGCGCCCAACTGATCCATATCTGATCTCCTGCCTTGCTAGGATAAAATCTATTTGTTCATAAAGCGCAATAATAATTTGCGTTTTTGTGATCTTATCACAGGTAAATTTTAGGAGTATCGTAAAAATCAATGGCCGCACGGGCCAAAGCGAAAACCTGAACTGAAAACTGAATTACTCAAAAAGAAGGACCAAAACATGACACAAGAAACAAAAAATCAGACTCTCACAGCAATCGTAACCGGCGCATCAACCGGTATCGGCTACGCCATTACTAAGCGCCTGTTAAAAGACGGCATGAATGTCGTAATGAATGCACGCACACAAACTGATCTTTTATCTGCTTATGATGAACTCAAATCGTTAGGCAATTTGGCATATGTTCTTGGGGATGTATCTAAAAAAGCAACTGGCGAAGCGCTTGTCGCTAAAGCGGTGGAAGCGTTTGGTGGCGTAGATATTCTGGTGAATAATGCTGGCGTATTTAGCCCTAAGCCGTTCCTTGATACGGAAGAAGATGAGCTCGACCGTTTTTTCTCTATTAACTTCAAAGGCAGCTATTTTGCCGCGCAAGCCGCAGTACCAGAAATGAAAAAACGCGGTGGAGGCTCGATCGTCAATATCGGAACCACGCTTATCGAGCACGCAATTGCCGGTTTCCCAGCTTCTGGGGCGGTGGCTAGCAAAGCAGCACTTCACAGTCTAACGCACCAACTTTCGGCTGAGCTTGGACCGGATAATATCCGCGTTGCGACTATCGCGACCGGTATTATTGAGACACCTTTGCATGCCAAACAAGGCATAGAAGACGCTAATGGTCTTGCCGGACTGCACCTACTGAATCGAATCGGTAAACCTGAGAATATGGCGGATGCTGTGGCAATGCTTGTCAAGAATGATTTCATCACAGGTACCACATTACGAGTCGACGGTGGACATGCAGCTGGGCACACCGTCGGCTAATTGCGGTTTTGAACAAACATTTAGTTACTTTCAACTTTACGAGGTCACACAATGCACTATCTTCACCTATCAGCGGGAGCCATAACGGCTCTCTGTCCCAAGGCAATCTCCAACCGATCGAGTGCCAGGTTGCTGGCGACTCGTGCGGCACTGCTGTTTACGTTATTGACTGCCTTTTGCGCCGGAAACGTCGCACTAGCTGCCACGACCGAACTCTCGATTCCCCCGCCGGGTGTGCCGAACGACCAGTATCTCGGCCTCCCGGCCTCGGCGGAGGGGCCCGTCATCGATCCAGACAAAGGGTACCGCCTACAGAAACTGGGCGAGGACCTCTACATGGTCACCGACAATGTTTACCAAGCGATGTTCTTGGTGTATGACGAAGGTGTTGCGCTAGTGGACGCGCCGCAGAGCCTTGCGAGTGTACTGACGAAGGCAATCTCAGAAATCACCGAAAACCCTATTACCCATGTTGTCTACAGCCATTCTCACCTAGATCACATCGGGGGCGTGACTGCCATACCGGGTAAGCCAGTTATTGTTGCGCATCAAGAGACACGTCGCCTGCTGGTTCGCTCGAACGATTCGGCACGCCCGTTGCCTACCAAGGTATTCGACGAAAGTTACCGGCTTCAGTTAGGTAAGCACCGGTTGGAACTCGCCTATCATGGCAATGGCCACTCGCCTGGAAATACGTTCATTTACGCACCGGCACAGAAGACGTTGATGGTCGTCGACATCATATTTCCCGGTTRGATCCCATGGCGCCACTTTGCCCTCGCACAAGATTTACCTGGATATTTTGCATCCGTTGAAAAAATAAAAACATACGACTTCGACGTACTGGTTAGCGGCCACGTAAAGCGTACAGGAACACGCGCAGACGTTGATTTACAGAGTGAGTTCTTGAGCGACATCAAAACTGTCGCCGCAGAGGCACTACGCACCACGAAGGTCGGCGATGGTGTCTCANCCCCGTGACTCAGGTAACCCGTGGGCCGTCTACGACGTCTACATGGACAAGGTCATCGGAAAGTGCGTAGCGAAGATGACCGATAAATGGGCGTCGCGGCTGGGGGGCTTCGACGTGTTCATCTGGGATCACTGCATCGCCATGCAGGAAAGCCTTCAGGTGGAGTAATAACGACCAGCACTACCGAAAACGAATTCAAACCTGAAGCTAAATTTTTAGAAAGGAACAGACCCATGACCGCACAAAAAACACGCAAACCCGTAGCAAGCTACTAATCAGACTATCAAGACATTATTGGACTTTTGAACGACTATTTCGATGGACTCTTTGAGGGCGACGTAGAAAAGCTCCGTAGTATCTTTCATGACGATGCATGGCTCAAAGGCAATAACTACCGCAAAACGCGAGATGAATGGCTAGAAGCCGTTGCCAACCGTCCAGTCCCCCGTGATGAACGGATGCAGTATAACTTCAACATTCAGTCGCTTGAGATCATTGGTGATCAGGCCATGGCAAAAGTTGACGTCCCATTGCTCGCAGCACACTTTATCGATTTCCTCGGCCTGCTGAAAGAAGACGGACACTGGAAGATTGTTAACAAAATGTACACAATTATCTGAGCCTTAATGGCCAGCAAATATCAAGCATCAAATCTGCCACATTCCCGCGCGGTTTGATGTTTGGTTCTCCCCCAATACTGAAAATGACATAAGGAAAGAACGATGACCAAGACAAAAATCAAAATTGAAGCCATACATGATGTTGTATGTTCTTGGTGTCCCATCGGGTATAGCAATTTAAAAAACGCGTTAAAGCGATTAGAAAGTGAAGTTGAAGCACACATAACTTATCTTCCGTTTGAGCTAAATCCTGAGATGCCTGAAGAAGGCGAAACGATAGCCAATTATTTTAAGCGCCGACAAAGTTGGTCACCGGCGACCTTGAAAGATTATCAAGAGTCTCTTGTAAAAACGGCACAGAGCGCTGGTGTTGTCATAGATTTTTCTAAACGGACGCATTATTACAATTCTCGAAAGGCGCACAAATTAATACACTGGGCTGAGCAATTTAATAAGCAAACGGTTGTTAATGAAAGTTTGATCGAAACCTATTTTAAGCAAGGCCTGGATATTAGTAACACTGATGTTTTATTGGATATCGCAGAGCAATTAGGGATGGATAGAGTTTCGGCTCAGAACGCACTGTCATCGAGACAATTGGAACTAGAGCTAGAGAAAAAAATTGAGCGACAAAAAGCATTCAAATTACACAGTATTCCCGCATTTATCATAAACGAGGACACTTTGGTTTCTGGATCTAATTCGGTGGATTTCTTCGAGAAAACGCTGTCAGAATGTATCGACGTACTTTCACTAAACAAAAAAGTCGCTATTTAATAGTCAAGCTAAGAGGTAATAATCATGCCGTATATTAATGTCAAAATTACTGATGAAGGCGTAACTAACGAACAAAAACAAGCAATCATAAAAGGCTGCACACAATTGATGATCGATGTTTTAAATAAAAACCCAGCCACTACTTTCGTCGTTATCGATGAAGTGAATACGGATAACTGGGGTATTGGCTTTGACCAGGTGACGGAACTGCGCAGAAAAGCATTAAAATCGCCGGCAGAATAAAAGAAGAAGGGGGGGCAATGAACTATTTTCAACAGCCGATATTTTATGCTTTATTAATGTGTGTGGCAGGGTTTGGAATCCCTATCATGGCAGCGTTAAATGGCAGCCTCGGTGCAAAGCTTCACAGTCCTGYGTTGGCTACAACAATTTTATTTATTGTAGGGGGTGTAGTTTCACTGGCAAATCTATTTTTGTCCGGTGGTATATCTAAATCCCCAATTCAAGCGTCAWTMYSYAYCYTKWTYTWKKWSRNGTSSMSNTGKWWGWRATATTTTATATTCTTAGCATAACTTGGGTCACACCAAAATTTGGTGTTGGTAATGCCGTTTCTTTTGTGTTGTTAGGGCAGCTAATTTCTATGGTACTGATTGATCACTTTGGGCTTTTAGGTGCGCTACAACATTCAGTTTCTAATCAGCGTTTCGTAGGATTAGCTTTAATGATTACTGGGGTATTTTTGACTGTTCGTCATTGAATGAAAGCAATCTATTTTTACAACATGCCAAACAAGGTGCTCAACATGGACTCGGCAAAAACGCCGCGCCCATTAGCTGAGACGTTTGAGGCTAAGGAGGATTATTTTGACTATAACGAAATCACTATCATGAATTAAAGGTGTCGAATTAAAGGTGTCGGAGGGATTAAAATTTAACCAATCATGAATGTTTCCTATTGTGGTGATTTTCGTCGCTAGAAAAAGTCGATCAATGTCGCTTTCTGATTGTATTCGGAAGTTAAACTAAAAATATTGAGCGTCAGAATTCAGGGTGTTTGGAGTCATTCATTAATAAATTGTCAGATCAGTTATAAACCATTTTATGATGTGTCTGATTAAATTCGGGTTACTACAAATGAGTTGATTTTCGCGTTAAGAAAACTAGCCATGTTTTACCTTTTTCAATGGATGTTCATTTAGAAATGCTTTTAGTCCGGGAAAATTTCTGGTTCCGTAATTTTCTGGTGGTGAGCGGCGTAATGCGCTTAGACTGTTAGTATTAAGTACTTTCTTTAAACGTGACTGGTTTTTACCAAGGCCGCTGATGTAATGTCGTTCACCATCAAAATGTGTAGTTTCGTTTCCCTGTTCGTCAACTTTAACGGAGTCCGCCAAGGACGAACTCTGGATAAAGGCGGTCACGACATTTTTCCAGATAACATCTATCAGACATCTGGGCAATTAAATCTGCAGTGCCTAGCATATATCCCATGAGGTGCCATTTTGTATCCGGTAATCGGATGTTTTCAGGCGCAATCTCATAACCTGTGTAAGGCACCATTCCTGCTGCAATGGGTGCATATTCGCCCATGTTGATTTTGTGCAGATAACGTTTTAATAACGCTGCGCCTCGTGAAATGTGAATAGGGCTGTACTCAGCACCATTAAAATGATGGTGATCGTGCTCATAACGAATGTAACCGGAGTCGTGATAAAGCGCGGTTATTATGCCAATAACTGCGCGTTCGGGGCCAATACGTTCATCTTTGGCAACACTGCGGCGTTCATGTCCGTTTATTAAACGTGCCAGTGCCAGTGTCATGTCGAGTGAATGTTGTTGTCGTGATACAAAGTGTCACAGGGTAAATAAGTTGGATAGTCGCCCTCGAACAGTCTTTCGCAGTCAGTAAACGCCTGTTTTAATGCGTTTTCATTAAACTTATTAAAGGCACTTCGAAATATCGTACACACAGCGTCGCGTACGTATCGGCGTGATTTAGGTTCACATCATCCGCGATGTCATAGTCAGATCGTCTATCTTTCATTCTTTTATATATAGATGGCTGCTGAAGCTTTTTAATGAATATTTTGTTTATAGCTTAAAACGTCTTAGATGCCAAACACTACGTAGAAATTTTGTGAACGGGTTCAAGTTTATTTAAAACATTTAAAATGGGAGTAAACGTATATGATAAAACTAGTAAAATATTTATATATCAATGCATTATGAATATTTAGTGGAGGTACTGACAGGATGCGTTATTTCGTCGTGTGGGTGAAACTGCCGTCCCAGTCTTTTGCGGGTGGGCTATTGCGATAATTCATAATTCGGTCGAGGTATATCTGATAAATTTTACGTTCGGGATCTAACTGGTTCAATGAAAAAATTTCTCGTTCAGCGGCATCCCAATGCTGAGCACGAAATTGTTTGATGCCTATATGAAACTGTCTGATTAGTTTTCTTTCATCTTTGCTAATATTTTCTAATAGACCGAGCGGTTCGTAAATGGTAACAGGTTTGTCTTTGCCTTTTACGCGAACGCGATCGAGTTCACGGTATGCAAATTCGGGTACGTGGTATTTGGTGTATTCACTGGTAATGATATCGACGCTATAAAATTTTGTTAAGCCTTCAAGGCGAGAACCTAGATTAACTGAGTCGCCTAAAATGGTGTAATCGACACGAAATTCGGAGCCTTTGTTACCAACGTTCATCACGCCGGTATTAACGCCCACGCCGACATAAATTTCAGGCCATTGTTTTTCTGAAAACTCTTCGCGTAAGGTTTTCATGCGATTGACAATATCCACAGCGGCAGTGAGTGAGTGCAGGGCATGTTGTTCATCTTTTAATGGCGCGCCCCAGAAAGCCATTACGGCGTCCCCCATATATTTGTCTATAGTGCCGCGGTTGTCATGTATGACCTTGGTTATGGGGGTTAAAAATGCATTGATATAAGTTGTTAATTCTTTTGGTCCAAGTTCTTCTGATATGCTGGTAAAACCTCGTACATCAGAAAATAAGACAGACATTTCACGCATCTCACCATCCAGATTAATGTCTTGCATTTTTTTACTCATTTCTTCGACAAGTTCGGGTGGTACGTATTGACCAAATAAATGCGCTAATTGGCGCTTGCCGCGTGATTCAACGAAAAAACCGTAAGTCATCTGCAAAGCAAACAGTAGTATCACCAGCAATACAGGCGCGGCGATGGGCAGTACTAATTGAACGCCTACCCAGGCATAAAAGTTTGTGCTAATTAACAGGGTGATGCTAAGCAGGATAACCAATGTTGAATACAGTGCAGATAATACGGGTAGCGTGAAAGTAAGTATGATGCCAATGAACGCGATCAATATAAATTCGTATCCCTGCGTGTAACCAGGGGCATGTAAAATTCGGCCATCAAGAATGCCCTGAATAATATTAGCGTGAATTTCAACGCCTGGGTAGGCTGGCTCAAGAGGTGTGGTTCGTAAATCCAATAGGCCAGGGGCTGACGTTCCAAAGAGTGTGATTTTCCCCTGAAGTATTTCTTTTTTGATACTTTTATTTAAAACATCGCTTGCTGAAACGTACTTAAAACTTTTTTGTTTTCCGATGTAAGGAACCAATACGCCCGATTGATAATCGACTGGAATGGCAATGTCGCCAATTTTAACCCATTCTAAAAAAAGATCATGTCCATCATCACTGGCTTCTACAATCATCTCAATAGCCGGTGAACCTGTCGCGACTCTGGTTAGTGCGAGCGCTAAAGATTCGTGTATTTCATTTTTATAACTTTGTAATAAAGGAACACGTCGGAATACGCCATCTTCATCCAGTATAGGGTTGTTGAAAAACCCTCCGCTGTAGGCGCTGTCCTGCAGTAACTTTAAATTTGCGGTATAGCCATCTGTTTTATTTATAGCAAGTTTGTTTAAGGTTTTTTTATCCAATTTTGTAATGGCATTTGGCAGTCCACCTTTTATAGTGTCCGTGTCCATTACAAAACCCATGACCGTGTTTCTGTTTTTTAATGATTCGGCGAACCTCTGATCATGTTCAAGTGATGAGATAACACGACGATATTCATCGATGAATCCTGGGTTATTTCGTAGTGAGACTTCAGCCATTTTATTGAGTAATTTGGCGCCTTCATCTATATCTTCTTCCGCGAAAACAATATCGTAACCGATGGCTTTAATCTGGTAATGGTCAAAAAGCACATCGTTAATTTTAGCTAGTATGTGACGGTTCCATGGCCATTGACCAATTTTTTCCAGGCTGTTTTCATCGATGTCGACGATGACTACCTGTTGGTCGGTAATTTCGGGTAAAGTGATTTTTAGACGCGCATCATAAGCCTGATTCTCCAGACTAGTAAGTAGTGGGATGTAGATGATGCCAGCAATGTGCAGTAAAAATACTAGTGTAAGCGCAAGGCTTAATGCATAACGAATGATGCGTTGAATATCCACGGACTATCTCAATTTGTTTTTTATCAAGTTACTTTAGAAAGTAGCAAATAATAGTGTGTAAAGCCATGAATACGGCAGATGTTAGCTATTTTCTGTAAGATTGTAATTACATTGAAAACCTTTGATAAACACGATGATTTATTATCAACAAACTGGAGCAGTTAACAAGTGAATAACAATAAAATACTCTTAGGTGTGAATATCGACCATGTGGCGACACTGAGACAGGCGAGAGGGACTCGATACCCGGATCCAGTTCATGCTGCGTTACAGGTAGAACAGGCAGGTGCGGACAGTATAACGCTGCACTTACGTGAGGACCGTCGTCATATACAAGATAGAGATGTTTATTTATTAAAAGAACGCATGCTGACGCGCATGAACCTGGAGATGGCTGTGACGAGTGAAATGGTTAAGATTGCCTGTGACGTTAGACCAGAGGATGTCTGTCTGGTACCTGAAAAAAGACAGGAATTAACCACAGAAGGTGGACTTGACGTGCTGCGTTATGAAGACTCTATAACACAGGCCATTGAAAAACTAGCTGATGCAGGTATTAAGGTTTCATTGTTTATTGATGCTGACCTGGCGCAGATTGATGCTGCTAAACGAACAGGTGCGCCAGTCATCGAAATTCATACGGGACATTACGCAGATGCTAACAATCATGTTGAGCAGCAACGATTGCTGGCTGAAATAAATGTCGCCTGTGAGCATGCCGATGCTATGGGCCTTCAGGTTAATGCCGGGCATGGATTGAATAGACAAAACGTACATGATATTGCCTGCTTGCCGATGGTTAAAGAACTAAATATAGGTCATGCACTTATTGCCGACAGTGTTTTTATGGGACTGGATAATGCGGTTCGTGAATATAAGAAGTTGATGCGTGAAGCCAGATGTTGAGTTAGTGTGGTCAATGGTATCGAATTTTTTATACCGGTATCGTTTGGTTCTTACCGATAAACTTTAATTTCTCTCTGCCCCCTCGGTGTCTTTGATGTTTAAGTCTTTAATCGCTTAAGGATGTATCTGAAAATCCGAAACATGCTTAATGGCCGCTAATAGTTGAGAGGTTTCTTTGTCGATATCGAATATTATCTTTTGGTTGATCAAATTTTCGATATGACTACTGGTGTTTTTTAACTCTGTTGTGCCACAGCAATGGCTAGCACCATGCAGTTTATGAACGGCAACACGTAGTTTTTCTATATTGTTCTCATTCACTGCGGTTAGAATTGCCTGATTGTAGCTGTCGAGTTCTGCGCGCAACATAGAAAATAATTCAAAGGCTAGTTCTTCATTACCGCCGGTAAATTCTTTTGCTAAGTCAATAGAAAAAATAATTTTGTTCGCATCATTGTCTAAATTGATAGCGCTGGGCATATCTATCTGTATTTCTTTGAATTCAGCGGTGGAAATCGATTCTTTTAATATCCACTGATTAATGACTTTCTGCAGAATAGTATCGCTGATAGGTTTGATTAAGATGCCATTCATTCCAGATTGAATAACTTTTTCTTTTTCCTGTGGAAGGGCGTTAGCCGTAAGCGCGATGATGACGGGTTGCTTGCCTGGTGTGACTTCACGAATTTTTCGCGTTGTTTCATAGCCATCTAACCCGGGCATGTGTAAGTCCATGAATACGATGTCGAATGAATTCATGCTGGCATAATCGATTGCCTGTGCACCAGAGCGTGCGGTGGTAACACGTGTTTTGTGTTTATGTAATATGATTTCAGCAAGCCTTAGATTGACTTCATTATCATCTACCACCATAACGTTGATATCTGACCAGTCAATCACGGCATCGGCATTTGTAATTAACAGGTCGTGATCACTCTCGGGAGCTTTTCTATTGATGGAGTTAATCAACTTCTGCTTTATACGTTCTACTTTTTCAGAAGTGAATACTGCCGCATCAAATATGTGCTGTTGAATGCTCCTTAATTTTTTATGTGAACGTGTGCTGGCAATGAGTAATGAGGGTTTTGTGAAAACAATATTGTCAAAGCATGTGAGCGGGTTCTTTTGTATTTCTTTTCGGCTGAGGAAAACGACGATTATGTCATTGTTTTTTTCGATCTCAGTTAATTCAGTTAAAGTATCAATTGCATAATCGTTGACTAAGCATTGAGCACTGGTAAAAAGTGTCTTGAACGCCTGTTTGGCAATAAAGTGATTACTGATAAAAGCAATGTTTTTACCTGCTAATTCAGATATGGTTGTTTCAACGGTCACGGGTGTGACAGGAACACTGAACCAGAATGTTGAGCCTTCACCTTTTGTGCTATCAAACCCGATCTCACCACCCATCAATAAGGTGAGTTTTCGTGAGATTACTAAACCCAGGCCTGTACCACCAAAGCGACGGGTGATACTGGTGTCAGCTTGAGTAAAAGCTTTGAATAACTTTTTCTTATCGCTACTACTCATGCCGATGCCGGTATCCGAGACGCTAAATTTGATACTGGATTCGACTTTGTCGATCTCACCGGGTGTTATCTGAAGGTATACATAACCATTATCTGTAAATTTAATTGCGTTACCAATTAGGTTGGTGAGGATCTGATGTATTCGAAATGGATCCGAATAGATGATGATAGGAACATGCTCGTCGTAGCGATAAAAGAGTTCAATGCTTTTATCAAGAGCGGCAGGCGTCAGCAGGTTAATAATGTCTTCGATGAT
>NVSH01000031.1 GCA_002401185.1 Gammaproteobacteria bacterium
AGGCCAGCCAAAGTAGCAAGTAAGGCAATAAATTGGGCCATTCGGAATATCCCGAAGAGCTAAAACCAGTGGTGGTGGCGATCGATATCACTTCGAATGCACCGGTGATCCAAATTGAAGAATCAAAAGTATTGCGGGAATAACCCAAGAAAGCGCAGCAAAACACCACCGCGCCCGCGAGTATTAAAAAGTAGACTTTAAATTCTGGGTCAGCCCAGTAGTGCCTCAATTGCTTATTGCGAAATGCCGAAAAGTGCAACGCAAAGTTGGCACCGGATATCACCATAAAAACAGCCGCAACAGATTCAATGGCCCGGCTGTCAAAAAAGCCAATGCTGCTGTCGTGGGTAGAAAACCCGCCGATAGCAACTGTCGAAAAACTATGAGCGACCGCATCAAACAAACTCATACCCGCGACCCAATACGCCAGGGCACAGACGACCGTTAAGCCAAAATAAATATACCAAAGCGCTTTTGCGGTTTGCGCGATACGCGGTGTCAACTTACTGCCTTTTGCCGGACCTGGTGCTTCGGCTTTATATAACTGCATGCCTCCGATACCTAGCATTGGCATAACAGCAACAGCCAGTACGATAATACCCATACCGCCCAGCCATTGTAATTCCTGCCTGTAGAATAAAATGCTATGAGGAAGATCATCCAGCCCGACCAATACTGTTGCACCCGTTGTGGTCAATCCTGAAATCGATTCAAATAATGCATCAGGAATACTGATCGCCATATTTTCGTACAGAAAAAAAGGTAACGCACCGGCAAAACCTAAAACCAACCAGAATAAAACCACGACAACAAAACCATCACGCAGACGTAAATCACTTTTTGCGTTCTTTACGGGTAAAAATAACAGGAAACCAACCGTCAATAAAAGAAGGTAACTATAAAAAAATGCCCGAGCAGCATCTTCCTGGTATAAGAGATCAATGAGTATCGGTGGTAGCAACGTAAAACTGAACAGCATCAAAAACTGCCCCATAATACGTTGTATGATAGCTGTATGCATAATCCTTTAGAAAAACGATACGCCAACCTGAAACAATTTTTCGACGGCGTGGAATTTACTTTTATCCATCAAAAACAAAATGATATGGTCTTCATTCTCGATGACAATATCATGATGCGCCATCAGTACTTCTTCACCACGAATGACAGCACCTATCGTGGTTCCAACCGGTAACTTAATCTGCTCAATCCTTTTTCCGACGACTTTATGGTTGGCGCTATCGCCATGCGCAATTGCTTCAATAGCTTCTGCTGAACCACCTCGTAGTGAATGCACCGCCACCACGTCACCTCTACGCACATGAGCCAACAGAGCACTAATGGTTATTTGCTGCGGCGAAATAGCAATATCGATCGTGCCCTCACTTTCCATCAAATCAATATAAGCATGACGATTAATCAAGGACATCACTTTTCCTGTCCCCAATCGCTTGACCAACATCGACGATAATATATTGGCTTCGTCATCATTGGTTAGCGCACAGAACACATCCATCTGGTCGACGTTTTCCTCGAGCAACAAATCTTCATCCGCAGCATCACCATGCAGGACGATGGTATTATTTAGACTACAGGACAGCTCTTCAATACGCTTTAGATTACGATCGATAATTTTTACGTTGTATTTTTTTTCCAAAGATTTCGCCAGGCGCTTACCTATGTTTCCACCACCTGCCAACATGATACGTTTAATGGGTTTTTCACGCGACCTAAGCTCTGACATAACCGCACGAATATCTTTTTTTGCTGCAATAAAAAATACCTCATCATCGGCTTCTATCACTTGATGACCATCTGGTACGATACCTTTACCGCGACGAAAAATAGCCGCCACACGTGCATCAATACCCGGCATATGTTTTTTTAAATCCGCAATCTCATGACCCACTAGCGGCCCACCGTAATAGGCTTTTACGCCGAGCATACGCGCACGACCACCAGCAAAGTCAAGCACCTGAAAAGCGCCCGGGTATTCAATCAGACGTTCAATATGTTTTGCAACTAATTGCTCGGGACTAATCAGGACATCGATGGGCAAAACATTGTTGTTAAACAATTCGTCGTATTTTAAATATTCATCAGAGCGGACACGCGCAATTTTTGTCGGCGTATGAAACATGCTATGCGCAATTTGACAGGCTACGATATTGGTCTCATCACTGTTGGTTACCGCTAGCAACATATCGGCATCACTTATGCCGGCTTTTTTTAAAACATCAGGATGGGAAGCATGACCGACAACCGTTTGGATATCCAGGCGATCACTTAAATCATTAAGTAAGTCAGCATTAGTATCGACCAGAGTAATGTCGTTTGCTTCCGATGCCAAGTTTTCGGCAATATTTGAGCCGACCTGACCTGCACCTAAAATTATAATATTCATGGGTGGCTTTTTACTTGTGAAGCTCGATTTTCATAGGCCGGAGTTTACGCTTAAAAAATAAACATTTCATATCTTAAAATGACAGAATTAAGGCTTACTGATCAACCCTCGTATATTTTTACTGCACTTTCTTAAGACGACAATAGTAAAAACCATCAGCATCATGCTCACCTGGAAACAACTGCCGACCATGACAACATAACCTGCCCCAATCAGCTTCTATCACTAACTCTACTGCATCCGTATTTTGAGACAAAAAGTTTTGTATTTGTTTTTCATTTTCGTCTTTAAAGACCGAGCAAGTAACATAAAGCAGCTCGCCTTCAGGCGCAAGCATTTGCCAGGCCGATAACAATATTTCTGCCTGCAAATTGACCAATGCGGCCACATCAGTTTCGCGACGCAGTGTTTTTATATCAGGGTGACGACGAATCACACCACTGGCCGTACAAGGCGCATCAATTAATATTCGATCGAACGTTTCGCCATTCCACCACGGCATATATTCACGTGCATCTGCCACCACTAGCTCAGCTCTGGACTCAAGTTTAAGACGCTGTAAATTCTCACGCACACGCAACATTCTTTTCTCTTCAAGCTCTACCGCAACCAATCGCTCAATAGTAGGGTAACGCTCAAGCAAGTGACAGGTCTTTCCACCCGGGGCAGCGCACAAATCAAGCACCCGATTACCGGCCACCACATCAAGCAATGTCGCCGCTAATTGTGCACCGATATCTTGCACCGAAACAGCACCATCTTCGAAACTTGGCAATGTTCGCACATCGACACCACCAATTAATTTTAATGCATGCTCAGTACCGGGTAATACAGAGATAAATGATTCGATATCATGCTTGGCTAGTAATTTTTGGTACTGCTCAGCATCATAGTGTGCTTGATTCACTCTCAACCAAAAGGCAGGTCGCTGATTATTTTCCGTTAAAATTTTCTGCCAATCTTCTGGCCAATCCGCTTTTATTTTTTCTAATAACCAGCGCGGATGCGAATAGATAGCTTGTCCGTCTCGAATCGATGTTATCAACACTTCTTTTTCACGCACGAATCGTCTTAATACCGCGTTAACCAATCCTGAAGCCCATTTTTTACCGGTTTTTTTACCGTCGGACATCCTCACTAACTCCACCGCGTCATTAATAATGGCGTAGTCTGGTGATCGACATTCTTTTAATTCGTAGATAGCTAGCCACAGTACTAACTGTACATCGATATCCTTGGCTCTTAATTTTTTCTCCATCAGCATCGATGTATACGCCTCCAGCTGCCAACGCCAACGCAAGACACCGTTAACGATTTCATTAGCCAGACCACGATCTCGCGTATCGTCCAGTTGATCGATGACTCGACCTTGCACAGCCGACAGCGACCGACCGTTAAACACTTGCATTAATGCTTTTAACGCCGCCTGCCTTGCCATGCTGACGTTTGCCTTTTTCGCACCAGGCTTACGTGAAGATTTCTTTGCTACGCGAGCCGTTTTGTCCGTTGATTCATTCACAACATCACGCCAGAGTCTGACCGAGCAATGTATTCGCGTTTAAAAAATCTGCTGCGGGCATACGCCGCTTTCCTTCAGCCTGCATCTGCTTAATACGAAGTACGCCATTCCCTGTTACGACATCTACCCCTTGCACCGATTCAGCGATCACTTCACCTGGGGCCGTTTCTGCGGATTTTTTTTCATCAATAATAACCTCAGCCTGCCAGAGACGCAGCTTTGATGACTTCCCCTTTTTCAGATAAGAGCAATACGCCACGGGCCAGGCATTGTATGCTCGTATGGCGTGATTAATGGCTGTAGCAGATAACGACCAGTCAATCTTAGCTTCCGATTTATCCAACTTTGAGGCATAACAAGCAGTCGCATCATTTTGCTGTGTTTTCTCTTGCCTTTGTTGCGCAATCGCGGGTAACACCGATAACAATGTTTCAGCACCTAACACCATTAGCTTATCGTGCAAACTTGACCCGGTATCACTCTGGTTTATCTCGCATTCAGCCATCGCCAACATATCACCAGTATCTAAACCTTCATCCATCTGCATAATCGTGATGCCCGTTTTTTTATCACCCGCTAAAATTGCGCGCTGTATAGGCGCTGCACCACGCCAACGCGGCAAAAGTGATGCATGTATGTTTATGCAACCCAAACGAGGCATCGCCAACACTGCTGGCGGCAGCAACAAACCGTAAGCTGCCACAATCATCAGATCGGCAGCCAACGCTTTTAATTCGAATTGCGCCTGCGCATCTTTTAGTGAAGCGGGTTGATAAACAGGAATGTCATATTCCAATGCTTTTTCTTTTACCGGTGAAGCCTGCACGCCTCTGCCACGACCCGCTGGACGATCAGGCTGGGTATACACGGCAACCACTTCATAAGAAGACGATATTAACGCCTGCAATGCTGCAACAGAAAAGTCCGGCGTGCCGGCATAGATAATACGCAATGGTCTAGTCACAAGTAGAAGCTATCCATCGTCAGGAAATTATTTTGAAGCCATGATGTCAACAAGGGTTAGCTAGCTACGCGATCTTCTTCGCGCATATTTTTAAGCAGGCGTTTTTTTAACCGTTGTAACTTTAACGGCGACAGGTAATCGACAAATAACTTACCCACCAGGTGATCCATCTCATGCTGGATACACACCGACAACATCTCATCAGCCTGCAACGTAAACTCATCACCATTTTGGTCCATCGCTTTTACGGTCACTTTTTCAAAACGTTGCACTGTCTCGTATATTTCAGGCACCGACAAACAACCTTCATCACAACTTTGAATGCCTTCTTCAGCGATAATCACCGGGTTAATTAAACACAGGGGCTGATCTTTATTTTCAGACACATCGATAACGATCACCTGTTTGTGCACATTAACCTGTGTTGCAGCCAAACCGATACCCGGCGCAACATACATGGTCTCAAACATATCATCCACAAGTTTTTTAACATTATCATTCACCTTCGCCACCGGTTTTGCAATGGTTCGAAGACGCTTATCCGGGTAATATAATATATCGAGTATTGCCATAAAATTTTATCATCATGTTCGAAAATCGGCATAAAAAACCAAGCTGAATCTCAGCTGAGAATATTAGCTGAAAACGCGACCATTTGGCACGTCTATTATTATTTCTGCTACACTCATTGCAAAACTTAACGTGTCTTTACAACCAAGTGCAATCAAAGTTTATCTAACAAACCATTTAAAAACAGTAAAAAAACCACTGCCCGTTAAACAATAACAAAACCTATAATAACGTACGGACTTCAAGGGCAGAGAACCCGGGGAATAAAAATAAAAATGAACAACATAGCCACTCCCAAGACAAGTATTATTGTACCCTTTTTCACGCTTTTAGGGCTACTTACCGTAATAGCCGGATCAATTACAGCTTGCAGCACGCCTCCACCACGTCCCGAGATTGAAATAGAAGAGCCCATTGTCATCCCAGAAGCAATCGTTACGCCAGTAAAAAAAATTCGCGTTAAAACAGCACACCCTCGACAATATACGGTTAAAAAAGGCGACACATTGTGGGAGATTTCAAATCTGTTTCTACAAGACCCGTGGTACTGGCCAGAAATCTGGTCGAAAAACACTCAGATACAAAATCCTCACCTGATTTTTCCGGGTGACATTTTAACGCTGATCTATGTCGACGGCCAACCACAGATTCGCCTTAATGAATCACAACATAAATCCATTGCGCAAAGCAGTAGTAAAAGTGGTTTACCGGTTAAAAAACTCAGCCCTAGCATTCGATTTAAACCGCTTCAGGCGAGCATTCCCAGTATCCCCGGTGATGCCATCAGACAATTTTTAAGCAAACCTCGTGTTGTCACCAAGCAGCAGCTCGAAGACGCGCCTCGCATTATAGGTAGCGATGAAAAACATCTAATCCTCGGCACTGGCAGCCGTGTCTATATACGGGGCGAAATTGATAAAGAACGCGTTCGTTTTTCAGTGTTCAAACCCGGTGACGCGCTACGCGACCCCGTTACCGACGAACTATTAGGTTATGAAGCCAAATATTCAGGCGATGTGCATATCACCGAATACGGTGATCCAGCATCGGGCAACATCACTTATGCCGCACGTGAAATTTTGATAGGTGACCGCCTATTACCAGAAGATAAAAGCAAACTTGAAAATATGTTTTTTCCACATGTTCCTGATAAAGAAATCAATGCGCAGATAATTTCTTTATATGACGCTTTATTCGGTGTTGCTCAATATCAGATTGTCGTTATCAATAAAGGCGAACGCGACGGCATGGAGGTTGGGCACTTGCTCGCCACCTTTACACAGGGTGAGCTGATACGCGATCGATTCGACACACGACGCAGTGAACTTGTACAACTACCAAACGAACGCAGCGGTTTAATCATGCTTTTTAAGATATTTGATCGCGTCAGCTACGCCCTAACGCTTGAAGCGACACGCGTGATTCACAACAACGATTTCGTTAAACGGCCAAAATACTAAACTAAAGGGCACCTCTATTAACTATCATAAATAACGATAGTCAAAACAACGAAAATAGCCTCAGACCAATAATCGTGTAATATTCATCAATGACCACATGGACGGATAACAGCAAACAAACAGCACTGGATGCAGCCGATATAAAGCCAGATACTGACAAAGACTCACTCGAAAGCTGGCTCACACTGCGGCACACACCAGGCGTTGGCAATGCCACCTTCCACAAACTACTGAACACATTTGGTACTGCTCGAGCGGCACTACATGCTAGCTATACACAACTCACCGCGATTAATACAAAAGTGGCTGACGCTATCACCAACAAGACCAGGCCGGACATCAGTGCCGATCTTCACTGGTTGCAAGCAGATGACCACCATATCATCACCCTCGCTGATGCAAGATACCCTGAAACATTAAAAGAACTGGCTGATGCGCCCCCTATACTCTATATAAGGGGCGACACTGATTACCTGAAGCAACCACAATTAGCCATAGTCGGCACGCGCAACCCAACCGCCGCTGGCCGAAACACGGCAATCGAATTTTCCCGACACCTATCCAATGCGGGCATAACAATCACCAGCGGACTTGCCAGCGGCATCGATGGCGCCAGTCACGAAGGTGGATTGCAAGGACTGGCAGGAACCATCGCCGTCGTCGCCCATGGGCTCGACATCGTCTACCCGGCAAAACACCAAAAACTAGCACAAGACATAAGCCNAAATGGTGCCGTCATTTCTGAAATGCCTATAGGGACGCAACCATTACCCGGCTTGTTTCCACGTAGAAACCGCTTAATCAGCGCCCTTACACTCGGCACATTGGTCGTAGAAGCGGCACAAAAGAGTRGCTCGTTAATCACCGCAAGGTACGCCATCGAGCAAAATAGAGAGGTCTTTGCCATTCCTGGCTCCATACATAATCCGATGGCGCGCGGTTGCCACCAACTCATCCGTCAAGGGGCAAAACTGGTAGAAACGGCTAACGACATACTCGAAGAGTTATGCATACCATGCCAACACCCTACCGCCCAAACCGAAAAAACGAGTAGCAATACCAGAGAAAATACTAAAGATTCGCAACTGGCACTTGACCTGGATCACCAAAAACTGCTCAAATGCCTCGCGTATGAACCCACCAGCATCGATGAGCTTGTAATTCGTAGTCAATTTAACGCTGCAGAAGTAGCGTCCATGCTTCTGATACTCGAGCTTGAAGGGGTCGTCGTCTGCCAGAATGGCCGATACACCAATGTTAGCGATACATGTTAGCGATACATGCAGACTGATAATGACGACAAATCAATAACAAGATAAACGAGACTTTATTCATGATAATTAAACAATCCGTCGTTGATGTTCTAATGTTCTTATTCGAACGATACCTGGATGACGAAGAACAAAACAGTACTGACCTTGCTGAAGAGCGCGATCACATTCAACTTCGCCTTGAAGAGATGGGCTTTCATAATACAGAAATCGATCAGGCTTTCGATTGGTTAGAAGACCTGGCCGAAGTACATAACTATAGACAACCCATTTCGGTCAAAGCTACCAGCACACGCATTTACAGCGAAGAAGAGAAAAAGCTCATCAGTCTGGAAAGTATCGGTTTTTTGAATTTTCTTGAGCAGACGGGCATCCTCACACCCATTACTCGTGAACTAATACTCGACCGCGTAGTCGCATTGGGACACCCACTCGATGCAGAACAACTAAAATGGATTATTATGATCGTACTACACGCGCATCCTGGCGAAGAAAATGCACTCGCCTTGATAGAAGATTTTATATTTGATGAAAACATCGACTATATTCACTAACCTTTATCAACCGCTAACCCGGACAACCCAAAAAATCGTATGAGCAAAAATCTTGTCATCGTAGAGTCGCCCGCCAAAGCGAAAACCATCGAAAAATACTTAGGTAAAGACTTCAAAGTGCTTGCTTCATATGGTCACGTGCGTGACCTTATCCCGAAAGCGAACGCAATCGATACTGAAAACAATTTCGAGATGAAATACCAGATCATCGAAAGAAATGAAAAACACGTCGATAAGATCATTAAATTTTTAAAAAAAGCCGACACGCTTTACCTGGCAACTGACCAAGACCGCGAAGGAGAGGCTATCTCATGGCATCTCTACGAATTACTAAAAGAGAAAGACCTGCTTACCGACAAACAGGTTCACCGTGTTGCTTTCAACGAAGTCACCAAGCGCGCCGWYNNCMGGMWNGMCRWSAANCRAMCCRGKSRCRMWMWCSMTNGWCCWSWTYWWCGCSCAGCAGAMANCGKNNCRTGYCSWRRWCWWSSWTGTTGGTTTTAACCTGTCACCGTTACTGTGGAAGAAAGTACAACGTGGGCTCTCCGCTGGGCGCGTACAGAGTCCAGCTCTGCGCTTAATCGTGGAACGGGAACTCGCCATAGAAGCCTTTGACCCCAAAGAATACTGGACCATCGAAGCCGACGTACAAAAAGATCAACAACCTTTTTTAAGCAAATTGAATCTCTACAATAACGAAAAAATAAAACAGTTCAGTATCACCGATACAAAAACCGCCACCGCTGCCAGAGACGTATTATTAAAAGAAGCTAACGGTAAGTTTAAGGTAAACAAAGTAGAGAAAAAAGAGAGAAAGCGCAATCCATCAGCGCCGTTTACAACATCCACGTTACAGCAAGAAGCAGCAAGAAAACTTCGTTTCTCTACACAACGCACCATGCGAACCGCGCAGAATTTATATGAAGGCATCGATATCGGCGGTGAAACCGTTGGTTTAATCACCTACATGCGTACGGACTCTCTACACCTTGCAGATGAAGCCATCGATGAAATACGAAGCCTGATAGAACAACGCTACGGCAAAGATAATTTACCGGATGAAAAGCGCGTCTTCAAAAATAAATCAAAAAACGCACAGGAAGCACACGAGGCGATACGCCCAACATCCGTAGTACATATACCAAAAGAAATCAAAGATAAACTCAACCCCGATCAGTTTGCACTGTACCAGTTAATCTGGAAACGTACCATGGCATGCCAGATGATGCATGCCACCTTAGATACCGTAAGCGTAGAACTCGGCTGCGGTGATGGCAACACTTTTCGCGCCTCAGGCTCAACCATTAAATTTCCGGGCTTCATGTCTGTCTATATGGAAAGCAGTGACGACAGCCAAACTGATGACAGCAAAGAAAAGCTTTTACCTGAATTAATCGAAGGCGAACAAATTGATCTGCTGGAGATCAGAAATGAACAACATTTTACTGAGCCTCCGCCAAGATTTACCGAAGCAAGCCTGGTCAAAACTCTGGAAGAGTATGGTATCGGACGGCCATCAACCTACGCCAGTATCATCTCAACACTGGTAAACCGTAATTATGCCGAACTAGAAAGTCGACGCTTCACGCCGACAGACATCGGCCGTATCGTGAATGGATTTCTCACCGAATATTTCACCAAATACGTCGATTATGAATTCACCGCAGAACTTGAAGACGAATTAGATTGCATCGCACGCGGCGAACATGACTGGAGGCCCCTGCTGAAAAAATTCTGGACACCGTTCAAAGAAACGGTTGACCACGTCGAAGAAAACGTCAGCCGCGCAGATGTGGCGCAATCTCGTCATCTCGGTACAGACGCAGAAACAGGTAAACCCGTATCCGTTCGCATGGGACCTTACGGTCCTTTCGTACAAATTGGCGACAAAGACGACGAAGAGAAACCCCGGTTTGCCAGCCTGCGTCCCGGACAAAAAATGGCTGACATCACTATGGATGATGTTTACTTCCTGTTGACGCTTCCACGCGACCTGGGGACAACTGACGAAGACGAAGCACTATTGACCAACTATGGTCGTTTTGGTCCTTATGTAAAATATGCCAGCAAGTTTGTTTCAATCAATAAGGAATATCAGGACAAAGGCATCGACCCTTATAACATCACTTTTGAACAAGCCATGGAACTGGTCAGAGCGAAAAAAGAATTCGATGCTAATAAACACATCAAAAATTTTCCGGGCACTGACATCGAAGTATTAAACGGCCGATGGGGGCCTTACATAACCGACGGCGAAAAAAATGCCAAGATCCCCAAGGACAAAGAGCCTGTCTCGCTGACCCAGAAAGAATGCGAAGAGTTATTGGCTGCGGCACCTTTCCGTCGCGGTAAAAAGAAAAAGGCTGCCAAGAAAAAAGTAACTAAAAAGAAAGCTGTTAAGAAAAAAACCACAAAGAAAAAAGCCAGTAAAAAGAAAGTAGTCAAAAAAAAGGCAACAAAGAAAAAAGACATTAAAGAGTAAGCTTGCATGGCAAGTGATTTTTCCATTCGCCGAGCCGCCTACATCATCAGATGCGGTGGCATCATCGCCTACCCTACCGAAACGATTTACGGGCTAGGCTGTAACCCTCTCGACGCCGCTGCCGTCGAAAAAATCAATACAATTAAACAGCGCCCACTAAACAAACAGTTCATCTTGCTCGCTGGACATATCGACCAAATCAAACCATTAATAAATCTGAGCGACGAGCAGGAAAACTTAATCAGACAAACCTCTGAGCCGACCAGCTGGATAGTTGATGCCAGTACGCAAGCGCCGGCATGGCTGACCAGTCCAGAAAATACCTTGACCATCCGTATCAGCAAAAACAACCTTGTAAAAAAACTATGCCACACGTTAAGACATGCCGTTATTTCGACCAGCGCAAACCTTACGGGTAAACCACCAGCAAAAAACAATCTCGAAATACAAAAGTATTTCGGCGGCATCCTCGACATGACACTTGCCACCAATAAAAAACTAAACGCAAAACCATCAAAAATAATTCGTCTATGCGATAATCATATAATACGAAATTAACGATAAAAGCATGAACACTGAAGACCAGCCCGATATAGAAGCCGTTAAATCCTATTTGATATCACTGCAAGAAAACATCTGCAAAACACTAGCGCAAGTAGACGGTGGAAAAAACTTCATCATCGATGAGTGGCAGAGAGAARCAGGCAATGGTGGCGGCATAACGCGTGTCCTCAATAATGGCGCCATCTTCGAACAAGCCGGCGTTAATTTCTCCCACGTTAGTGGTGATCAACTACCCTCGTCGGCAACCGCGCATCGTCCCGAACTGGTTGGCCGTCAATTTCAGGCAATGGGTGTCTCGTTAGTCATACACCCAAAAAGCCCAATGATCCCAACATCACATGCTAACGTACGATTTTYTATAGCAACAAAAAAAAATGAAAAACCCGTCTGGTGGTTTGGCGGCGGTTTTGATATGACGCCCTATTATGGATACGACGAAGATTGCAAACATTGGCACACCATCGCCAAAAAAGCCTGCGAGCCATTTGGCAGAGCCACTTACGACAAATACAAGCAATGGTGCGATGAGTATTTCCATATAAAACACCGCAACGAACAACGCGGCATCGGCGGCTTATTTTTTGATGATTTAAACGAAGACGGCTTCAGCAAAAGTTTTTCTTTCATGAAAAGCGTAGGCGATCATTACATCGACGCATACTTACCTATCGTGCAACGTAGAAAAAACGAACCTTACAGCGAAGACCAGCGTGCTTTTCAATTGTATCGGCGTGGTCGCTATGTGGAATTTAATTTGGTCTATGACCGAGGAACTTTGTTTGGTTTGCAAACCGGAGGTCGCACGGAATCCATCTTGATGTCGTTGCCACCCGTGGTACATTTTGAATACAACAAAACGATCAAAAAAAACTCTGCAGAAGAAAAATTATATAACTATTATTTACAACCGAAAAACTGGATAAAGTAGCAGCAACTTATTCTTTTCATGACATTCTTTTATGTAACTTAATCACATTGAGCCCCGATAACTTTGTTAATGGTTTAGAGATATAATACCCCTGCACCTTATTGACCCCCAAGTTTTCAGCAACCGTATATTATTACTAGCTACACCAACAGCAACCATCTCTTGCAACACCTTTTCCAGCACCCACATATCAATGTCGACCATCAAGTTAAAACGTTCTTCTGTAGGTGTAAAACTATCTGAATAATGAATCCCCTTCATCACCAATCATACGAGCGAGCACTTCGTAACTACTTTTGATATGTTATTTATAACAAGACCCGTCAAAAAATCCAGTGCTCAGCCTTCTTCATACAAGCAAAAAAAACCGGCATAAGCCGGTTTTTTTTAGATCTTAATTAAAAAATCATAACTACATGTTGAAGGATCTATTTATCACCACCGCATTTTCCTTCACCACACTTGGCTTCTTTGGCTTTATCACCGCCACACTTGCCTTCGCCACATTTAGCCTCTTTACCTTTGTCACAACCACACTTACCTTCACCGCAGCTGCCTTCGGACATAGCAACGTTATAACCGGTACTTAATTCCTGCATGCCGAATGGGTTTGCGTCAGCGTGAACCGCACCAGAGGCAAAAACCGCTATCATCGCCGCACTTGCTGCAGCTGTTGTTAATTTCTTCATCATGTTCTCCTAGGGGTATTGTCACCCAAAATTAGTTTAAAAATTTATACCATAACCTAAAAATCAAAATTACGGATAACCTCTATGAAACCCTAACAGCAAAAAAGTTCAGCAGACAGCATGATTTTTAAATAACACCCCACCTATTCTATAAACCTTGTTTGATCGCAGCAATAACTTCAGATTCTATTTTCATCAGCAGCGCTTTCGCCGGGCTGTTCTGTGCGATCACACTCGGACGATTAAACAACACCGTTGTTTTACCTTCACGTTCAATTAAAGTGAGGTGCAGCGGACAAAACCCCAGCATATTTGGATCAAGATTACTCACCTGGTTTGCATACCAAGCATTACAAAATACCATGCTACGAATCTCCGTAAGATGGTTTTGATTATATTGCTCACCCCATTTTTTTGAAAAACGCGCAAGACTAACGCCGATATTTGGCTCAAAAACTACGAAGAATCGTGCTTCTTCTAAACGCGTATAAACATCGTCATATACTTCCGCCACAGTTTTATTTACATCCTGACGATATACGCCAACGATATCCTGTTCCGCACTAACTACCGACATGATTGCCATCATCATTACTAGCGCCGTTCCTTTTATCAAAAACCATCGATTTAATTTCATTGCCTCACCTCTATAATTACATTCGCCACACATTATGCCAGCTAATATGCTGGTCTGTTACAATACGATATCAACCAATCATGTGGAGCCCATCGTGACCAAAATCGGTAGTTTTTCAGCCACGCGCATGCGTCGAATGCGTCGTAACGATTTCTCACGTCGCCTGATGCAAGAAAACAACCTGACGGTCAGTGACCTTATCTACCCAATGTTTGTTATCGAAGGCAACAACAAACGTGAAACTATCGATTCGATGCCAGGTATCGAACGTGTAAGCATCGACCTACTGATTAAAGAAGCTGAAGAATGTTTTGCACTTGGCATACCCGCCATCGCGCTTTTTCCTGTCATTTCACAGGGGAAAAAATCCGATGATGCGGCCGAAGCTTATAACCCCAATGGCCTCGCACAAACTGCTGTCAGAGAATTAAAAAAAACCTTACCCGAACTCGGCGTTATCACCGACGTTGCGCTTGACCCATTCACCACCCATGGTCAGGACGGCTTGATCGACAACAGCGGTTATGTATTGAACGACGAAACTGTCGACGTACTGGTCAAACAAGCTTTGTCTCACGCCGACGCCGGCGCCGATATCGTTGCACCGTCTGACATGATGGATGGTCGCATCAAAGCTATCCGCCAGGCACTGGAATCAAACCAGCACATCCATACACGTATACTTTCTTACTCGGCTAAATACGCTTCCAGCTTTTATGGCCCTTTCCGTGACGCGGTAGGTTCTGCAAAAAATCTCGGCGGCAGTAATAAATACAGCTACCAGATGGACCCAGCGAATTCGGACGAAGCATTACGAGAGATAGCACTCGACATCGATGAAGGCGCCGACATGTTCATGATAAAACCGGGCATGCCTTATCTCGATATCGTACGTCGCGTCAAAGATCAATTTGCTATTCCCACCTATGTCTATCAGGTAAGTGGTGAATACGCCATGTTAAAAGCTGCCGCTCAAAATGGCTGGCTCGAGGAAAAAGCCACTGTCATGGAGAGCTTGATCGGTTTTAAACGTGCCGGCGCCGATGGCATTTTCACCTATTACGCAAAAACAGTCGCGCAATGGCTAAAACAAGATAATCAATAATGCGCGCCAATCAAGATCGTTACGCGGTTTTTGGCAACCCGATAAAACATAGTAAATCGCCGCAGATACATACCCTGTTCGCACAACAAACCCATCAATTACTGACCTACACAGCCGAACTTGCCGAACCTGGTGAGTTTAATCAGGCCGTTGATAGTTTCATTAAAAATAAAGGCAAAGGCCTGAATGTTACCGTGCCTTTTAAAGAAGATGCCTGGGCATGTGCCGTAAAACGAAGTGAACGTGCGCAACGTGCAGGGGCAGTGAACACATTAATGCTACAGCCAGACGGCAGCCTGTATGGCGATACCACCGACGGCGTTGGCCTGGTACGTGACCTTACGCAAAACCACAACATCGTTTTATCTGATAAAGATATTTTGGTCATCGGTGCGGGTGGTGCCGTACGCGGCGTATTGGAAGCGATACTGGAACAACGGCCAACGTCACTGTTAATCGCCAATCGCACCAAACAAAAAGCCGTGCAATTAGCTGAAGACTTTTCCGATCTCGGTAACATTAACGGTAGCGGGTTAGACGAAATTGATGCCTTAAATTTTGATATCGTCATCAACGGTACTTCAGCCAGCTTAAAAGGCGACTTACCCGCCCTGCCCGATTCGATCTTCAGGGCGAACAGTGACAGTTATGACATGATGTACGCTGCGCAGGCCACGCCTTTCATGCAATGGTCAGCAAACCATGGTGCTAAAAAAATAATGGACGGCTTAGGCATGCTGGTCGAGCAAGCCGCAGAGTCCTTCTATATATGGCGTGGCGTTCGTCCAGAAACAGCCACTGTCATCCTACATATTCGCCGACAACTGACACAGGCAACATAACTTGCATCAACTCGAATGCCTGTTTTTTAGCTTTACGTATTGTGCTGCCGAATAACTAAGAAAGCTTTTTTCTTTATCGGTCAATTCCCGTACTTTTTTTACCGGGCTACCCAGCCACATGTAACCACCTTCGAGTATTTTTTTTGGTGGCACCAGACTGCCTGCACCAACCATCGCGCCCGCTTGCACGACAGCGCCATCAAGCACCACCGAACCCATACCAATCAAACAGAAATCTTCCACCGTGCAAGCATGTAAAACCACATTATGRCCCACGGTYACATCRYYACCGACGGTCAACTTAAAGCCCCCTGGCGCATATTCACTGTCATGGGTAACATGTAAAATACTGCCATCCTGAATATTGCTACGTTGGCCGATTGTGATCGAATGGATATCGCCTCGAACCGAGCAGCAGGGCCAGACAGAGCTGTCTTTACCAATGGTAACGTTACCGGTGACCACCGCACTTTCATCGATGAACACCGTTTCGTCGATCTGCGGGTGATGCCCTTCAAATGAACGGATGTTTTTTATGCT
>NVSH01000032.1 GCA_002401185.1 Gammaproteobacteria bacterium
AGCACTGCACGCACATCACCGACCATCGACAACAACATACGGCGTAAGCGTTCAACCTGTTCTGGTGACACTTCATCTTGTGTACTATGAAATTTGTGTAGACGAGCGACACTTTTGACCAGGTTGACGATGTCTTCACCGTAAACTTTTTTCAGCGCAGCACTATCAATGTTTTTTAATAAGGCCTTACTGCTTAACAGTGCCACGGTCAGTGTAGATTCATCGGCACCAAGTTCACTCAACAACAGTGCCACATCAAGAGAATTAGGTTGCGTACCTTCTGTTGGCTGGTTCCATACCTGCACGCAGGCATGGCGCAGCAAACTATCTTCGTCAACATCAACACCTGTCAGATGATGTAAATATTGATCGAGAGTGTAGTCTTTAGTGATTTGATTAAAGTTATGCGTTTTTTGCATATGCCCACTTTATCCGATTTATACAAACTAAACAGTGCATTAATACCCATTGTAGTTCGTGTAGTAGCAATCGTGTTTGAGATAATTTTATTTGACTATAAATTGAGAATATATAAGCTGAAAGTATAAATTACTAGCGTACCTAAATGGTTGATACCATTAAATCATAAGAGACTTTTTGTTTAGTTTTACTTAACCAATACACTTGTCGAAAAGGTAAAAACTAAAGATTAATTTTCTTGGCAGTCGGGACATTTACCATAAAGTGTCAGGCTATGATCGGTTACTTCAAAACCTTTCTCTGCAGCAACTTTATCCTGCCTGGCTTCTATCAACTCATCAAAAAACTCTTCTACTTTGCCACAGACAACGCAAACGATATGGTCATGATGACCTTTCTCATTTAATTCAAAGACGGCCTGTCCACCCTCAAAATGATGGCGTTCAACAAGGCCGGCAGTTTCGAATTGCGTTAATACTCGATAGACCGTCGCCAAGCCAATCTCTTCACCATCATCCAGTAATGCACGATAGATATCTTCTGCACTCTGATGCCTTACTTCAGACGATTCTAAAAGCTCGAGGATTTTCATTCTCGGAAGCGTTATTTTCAACCCTGCTTTTTTTAAATCACTTGATTCCATAAAACTTTCTACTGATTCTCATGGTCATATGCGGTAGTATTTCCGCTCTTTTACAGTCAACGCCATTTAACCACGTTTTTGATGCTTTACACCACTCTCAATAATTTAATATGAAACTATTTATAAAAGCCTGCCTATGGCATAAACCTTGGCAAACCCTTGTTGCACACACCTCTGTACTAACAATTACATTTTTCGCCCTTATGCTTAGCGCCTGCGCCGGATGGCTACCAGAGCCACATAAACTGGATTTACAACAAGGCAACACCATCAAGCTTGCACAGCTAGAGAGTATTGAAACAGGAATGACAAAAACAGATGTCCGAAAAATCATGGGGTCACCAATGTTATCAGACCCCTTTCATAATCAACGCTGGGACTATATTTATCGTTTTATTCCAAACAAAGGCTTTGTTAGAAAATCGCTATTAACACTGTATTTTGAAAATGACGTGTTGATAAGAATCGATGATTCGCAATATATAGAACCTTAATGGAAAGGTATTACCATGGTTACGCTGGTTAAGTTTTTAATTTAAAAAGACTAAAAATGATGGACGCAATATTGCCAGAAGCCATCAACCACCCTTCTTCATCTTTTTACCTTCTGCTGCACGTTTTCGCCTAACTTCTTTAGGGTCCGCAATTAATGGTCTGTATATTTCGACACGATCACCCTCCGACAGAACGGTGGTCATCGTCGTTATCTTGCCAAATAAACCTACTTTAGCGTTTTCCAGCACCAATGCCGGAAAATCCAAAGTAATGCCAGACTGTTCGATAGCTGCAGCCACGGTCTCACCCGTATCCACTTTAAGTATACGAATTACCTGCTTCTCGGGCGTAGCGTAAGCTACTTCTACATTAATACGTTCAGTGGTCATCATTCGGATTATCCTCTTTCACCATAAACGACAACAGCACGTTTACAGAATGAATCCACTAAAGAATTCGCTATCTGTGTAAATATTGGTTTAGCGGCAATCGACATCATCGCGTTATCAAACTCAAACTCAAGGTCAAACGTTACCCGACAGGCATTTTCTGTTTTCAGCGCATCAAACTGCCAGTAACCGTTTAAACGCTTAAAAGGGCCGTCGACTAATTGCAATTCTATGCGATTATCTTTATACAATCGATTCTTTGTGGTGAACGATTTTTTTAATACGCCTTTAGCAATTTCAACCGATGCCATCATTTCCGAATCACTTTCATTCAAAACAATAGATGAGCGACACCACGGTAAAAACGACGCATAATCCTCGACATTGTTTATCAGGTGGTACATTTCTGCTGGCGAATAGTGGACCAGTGCATTACGTTTAATATGTGACATAAATTGTATGTGATAACTTATATTTTTTTAAATGGCACCAACGGCTTTCAAAAATACAATAATAACCGCCAGCGGTGTTATGTATCTAACAAGAATACGCCAAACTTTATAAAGCACGGGAAAAGTTGACAGTTCATCACGCGTCGATTGTTCACGCATGACCCATGCGGCAAATATAGCTATAAACAAACCGCCCAATGGCAGCATAATATTCGCTGTCAAATAATCGAGCGTATCAAAAAAAGTTAGCTTTTCAAATAAGAAGGGAATGCTTAACGTTTTATCTTTCCATATATTAAATGAAAACACGGTACCTAGTCCAACAAACCAGGTTAATAGACCAATCATTACGGACGCACGTATACGGTTATAACCTTTGTTTTCTACCAAATAAGCAACCGCCGGTTCGATTAGAGAAATCGCTGACGTCCAGGCCGCAAAAACCAGCAGAACGAAGAACATAACACCGATTAATGTACCACCCTGCATATGCCCAAAAGCTATAGGTAAAGTCTGAAAAATAAGGCCAGGACCTGCAGCTGGCTCCAGACCATTTGCAAACACGATAGGAAAGATGGCCATGCCCGCTAACAGAGCAACAACGGTATCTGCCAGGGCAATCAAGATTGCAGCTTGAGCGATCGAGTGTTGCTCAGAGAGGTAAGAGCCATAAACCATAATGGCGCCCATCCCAAGGCTCAGTGTAAAAAAAGCATGACCCATAGCAATGAGAATACCTTTCCCATCAATCGGACCTGGGGTGAACAGAAAACGGACGCCATCCATAAAATAACCCGTAGACATCGCGTATATAACAATCAATAATAAAAAGCCAAATAACAGCGGCATTAAAAAAGTGACTGCTTTTTCGATGCCCTCTTTTATACCACGCGCCACCACGATTATCGTCATCACCATAAAAATGGTATGCCATGCCAGCAACCGCTCCGGATCACTGACCAGTTCAGTAAATATACTGTTTGCACCATCCGAGGTAACACCGAGAAACATACCGCCAGCCGTTCGAAATACATAAGACATCGCCCAACCGGCAATCACGCTGTAATACGAAAGAATTAAAAAACCGGCAACAACGCCCAACCAACCCAACCAGACCCAGGATGGATTACGTCGTTCTTCTTTTGCCAATGCCGCCATGGTGTTAATCGGGCTTTGCTTTCCACGACGTCCGATCATGATTTCTGCCATCATAATTGGGATGCCAATCAGAGCGATACACAATAAATAAACCAGCACAAAAGTGCCGCCGCCATTCTCACCTGTAATATAAGGAAACTTCCAGATATTCCCCAGGCCAACGGCCGAGCCCGTTGCAGCGAGAATGAATACCGTACGACTACTCCATTGCCCATGTATTGATGTGCGTTTATTGCCCATAATTATTATCCACTTATGTCACCCATCGATTTCAGCAGTAAGTATTAAGAAACTATCTATGCAGATTTTTACAGATGCATTTTTAACAATTTATAGCACCGACTCAAGTTATTTATAAGAAATAGTACATAATAATTAACGAGGGAACCTCTGATTAAGTCTGGACCGAACAGATCGCCATTAAAATGTTTTGATTCAAGGCGTGGAATACGCGCCATAATTGAATAATGGGCAGGACTATTATGAAGCTCTACAACGAAAAAGCAGGACATTTTAATTGTGAGGTGGCGATTCACGACTTATTTAGAGGCTCCCTAGCTCAGCTTTACCATGACAGTGTGATAATTCTACCCTATACTTGCGAGCCTTAATTTTTACAAAAATCCATCCTTATCATCTATACGTCATGGCGAAAAAATCTAAAAAAAAGCTGAACGACAATACTATCGCACGCAATCGTAAAGCTCGTTACGATTATACCATCGAGAGTAACTTTGAAGCGGGTCTCGTGCTGGAAGGCTGGGAAGTTAAAAGCCTGCGCGAAGGCCGTGTGCAGATTGATGAAAGTTATGTCTTCGCTAAAAACGGCGAGCTCGAATGGATCGGCGGTACCATCACACCTCTAATTTCCACCTCCACCCATATTCAACCAAGCCCGACCCGAGCAAGAAAAATTTTAATGCACCGACATGAGATCGACCGTCTTATCGGCCAGGTCGAGCGCAAGGGTTATACGCTTGTTCCATTGGCGTTATTCTGGAAAAAAAATGGACGAGTAAAACTGGACATAGGTCTGGCCAAAGGTAAGAAGGAACATGATAAACGTGCATCAATCAAAGAACGCGACTGGCAACGAGAGAAAGCACGTACCTTAAAAATTCGTTAGCCCCGCTGAATAGCACCCTGTATTATTGATTTTTCGAGCAGAAGTCTCATTCTTTTCTAATAACGACTAACGATACATTACTTCCACAAACTGTCATCACCCATTTTTTCAATAATCGCCTGATGCGCTAACAGTTCATCCTCATTAGCCTTAATTATTTTGATGGGTTTTCTATCTTTCGAGATCTTTTTAGCCACTGAAGCACCGGCGCTTGAAGCAAAATCATCGCTATCCAATTTAAGCGCGCTCTGCCCGCCCGTCATATGCAGATAAACTTCGGCCAGTAATTCTGCATCAAGCAAGGCACCATGTAACTCGCGATGCGCGTTATTTACCTGATATTCTTTACAGAGTATATCCAGATTATTTTTTTTACCTGGGCGTATCTTCCGCGCCATGACCAGGGTATCAATTACCGTGCAATACGTTTCTGTCTTACCGTATTCGTCACCTGCTAATTTTAATTCGTGATTGATGAAACCTACGTCAAATGGCGCGTTATGGATGATAAGTTCTGCACCATCGATATACTTGATAAAATCTTTAACAACATCAACAAAGCGAGGTTTGTCAGCAAGAAACTCCGTACTGATACCGTGGACGGCCTGAGCACCTTGGTCGATTTCGCGATCAGGCATCAGGTATTGATGGTAATTATTACCGGTCAGACGTCGATTAACCATCTCGACACAGCCAATCTCAATAATCTTATGACCTTGTCTGGGGTCTAACCCGGTGGTTTCTGTATCCAGAACAATTTGTCGATTTTGTATTTGTTTCATCGCCTTTTTAACGTACACAATTATCGCAACATTTCATCAATTCCACGATTAGCCAATGCATCCGCACATTCATTGCCTTCATCACCCGCGTGGCCTTTAACCCATTGCCAACTAACATCGTTTGCCTGCACGACTGCATCCAGACGCTGCCATAACTCAACATTTTTCACTGGTTTTTTAGCGGCTGTTTTCCAACCTTTTTTCTTCCAGTTAGGTAACCACTTAGTCATACCGTCGAGTACATATTTAGAGTCTGTGTATATTTTAGCGGCACAAGGTCGCTTCAATGATTCAAGAGCCTGAATTACCGCCATTAATTCCATACGATTGTTTGTACTCTGCGCCTCGTGACCATACAGGTCTTTTTGTTGTCCATTGTAACGTAGACTAGCGCCCCAACCACCTGGCCCTGGATTACCACGACAGGCACCATCGGTATAAATTTCTACATTATTTGTACTCATATAAGCCCATTTTAATTTTGATGCTGTACAATTTGATTAATAAAAACATGCTGGAATCTTAGCAGAATAACGCTACACCGCTTTGAAGCATTTCCATAATAATAATAAAAAACATTAAGTAAGAGTCATCTTGAAAATCTCATTCCCCACTGATATTAAATCCGTAAGTAAAATATTTATTTTGTTGAGCAGCCTCTTTATCGTTGTTGCCTGTAATGAAACCATCTCAGATCAGAAAATTGATGCTGCACAAGCAGGCACCTCAGCCACACAAAATGAAGTTTCAAAAAATATTTTTGAACACGACCAACTCGAAACACCCGCACAAAATACAGAGCCTACGCCAAACATCTGGCCACGTATTCAGGCTGGCTTTACGATGCCCACAGACATCAATCATCAAGCACTGAAAAGTGAGTTGTCCTGGTATGCGAGTAACCCTCTTTACATGCAACGTGTTCTACAACGTGCCGAACCATTTTTATACTACATTCTGGAAGAAACAGAAAAACGCAAACTACCTGCCGAGCTTGTTTTACTACCGATTGTAGAAAGTGCCTACCAGCCTTTTGCGTATTCCCATGGACGTGCAGCAGGTATCTGGCAATTCATACCAGCAACTGGAAAAGCCTACGGTTTAAAACAAAACTGGTGGTACGACGGTCGACGTGACATTTATGCCTCAACAGAGGCCGCACTCAATTATCTTGAACAGTTAAACAAAATGTTCAAGGGTGACTGGATGCTAGCGCTTGCTGCCTATAACTCAGGCTCTGGCACTGTGCGACGTGCGATTAAACGTAATAAAAAACAAAATCGTCCAACCGATTTCTGGCATTTGCAACTACCTAAAGAAACCCGCGCTTATGTACCTAAATTACTTGCCCTGAAAGAACTGATTGCAAACCCGGAAAAATACGCCTTAAGCCTTCACTTCATAGCCAACACACCTGGCTTTAAGCAAGTCAAAATCACTACGCAGATTGATCTGGCCCTTGCTGCCAAACTCGCTGAAATCGACCTGAAGACGTTATACAACTACAACCCCGGATTTAATCGGTGGGCGACAGACCCTGATGGCCCACACACCTTATTGCTACCGATAAAAGCGGCTGATACGTTTGAAACGAATTATTCATTACTGCCTGCAGACAAGCACATACAGTGGACAAGGCATAAAATTAAAAACGGTGAAACATTGGGACATATCGCACTTAAATACGATACCTCTGTAAAACATCTCAAGACAGTTAACAGCATACAGGGGAATAATATTCGACAAGGAAAATATCTCGTCATCCCTGTTGCAAGTAAAAATAAAAGTAGCTATGCACTCACATCAACACAACGCATAAAGGCCACACAAAACATAAAACGCGGTCGCGGCAAAACGCGCGTTAATCATCTCGTACAAAAAGGCGAAAGCTTCTGGACGATAGCGAGGAAATATAAAGTAAAAATGCACAGCCTGGCAAAATGGAATGGCATGGCGATAAAAGACCCGCTGAAAAAAGGTCAAAAATTGGTGGTATGGACCAAAGCAATGTCATCAGTCGCAACGATCAACCCAAACAATACAATAAAATCGATTCACTACACGGTAAAAAACGGCGATTCATTATCTCAAATCGCCTCTAAATATCGTGTCAATGTTAAAGATTTACATCGATGGAACACGATAAAAAGTAAGTACATTCAACCTGGGCAACGCCTAAAACTATATATTGATGTAACCGAGCAGAGCAGCCACCAAAGTTAATCGAATTTAAGGAAAAGTAATCTATACTTAAAATTATTTCAATTTTGGCAAAAATCAAATGCGTGCAAAAATTTCATTTTTAGATCTTAATAACTATCAGCCACTCGATACACTGACACCAGAAAATCTTAAAGAAATCGCAGGCAAACTCGAAGTTATCGAACTCAGCAACGGTGATAGCGTTTTTGAAGAAGGCGACAAAGATGATCGTCATATATTTTTACACAAAGGAAATGTTGATCTTATTAAATCAGGTACAAAATTAAAGACATTAGAAGCTGGTACAGCTGATGCTAAATCCGCATTAGCCCATATCATTCCCAGAAACTTTTCTTGTAGAGCTTCGTCTGATGTCGTTATTTTTAAAGTCGATGCAGATTCACTTGATACCATGCTGGCGTGGAATCAAACGGGTAATTTTCAAGTTGAAGAACTCAGTTCTGATGACGATGACTGGATGACACGTCTTTTACAAACCGAAGTTTTTCATCGTATCCCCCCTGCCAACATTCAGGCCATTTTCACCAGCCTGGAAGATATAAACGCCAATATCGGTGATAGCATAATCAAACAAGGCGAACCWSGTKATNATTTTTATATCATTAAATCTGGACGTTGTATGGTGACACGCAAAAACCCAGGGCAGGATAAAGACATCAAGCTTGCCGACCTGAACACCGGTGACAGCTTTGGCGAAGAGGCGTTAATATCTAATGCGGAGCGCAATGCCTCAGTCGTCATGTTAAGTAAAGGAACATTGAGCCGGCTGTCGAAAGAGAACTTCCTAAAATTACTCAACGAGCCCATCGTTGAAAAAACCGACTATACCGTAGCAAACCTCAAAGTTAATAATGGACAGGCTATCTGGCTAGATGTTCGCTTGCCAGCGGAGTACCAATCTGCGCATATTTGCGGCGCAACGCATATGCCACTAATATTCTTGCGTATGAAAATGCAAGAACTCGACCCTATGGTCAATTACATATTGTATTGTGATACAGAACGCAGAAGCGCGTCTGCTTCTTATATATTAAGTGGAAAAGGTTTTAAAACCTCAATTCTTAGTAATGGCATAAAAGACGTACCTAACGAAAACCTGGAGGGTGCTAATATCTAGAGCAGATCCAGATATTATTATTTTAACCGAAGGGTCATTGTTAGAACCATTGCTTCTTTAAATTCTACCCACAGCAATATTGATTCCTTTTATTGAAAAGACAACCCAAGTGTTATCAGGATAAGTTACTCTTCATACCCCGGAATATCAGCATGATTCACTTCATCTATCTGATCAGCTGGTAAAAACTCTTTAGCATATCGTAGATAAACCTTATCGTGGACAAAGACATCAAATATATCGGGGTCGATGTGATTATCTTTTTTCATAAAACCTAATATCCGTAAACACTCAGTGAGAGGTTTACCTGTTTTATAAGGTCGATCGCTGGCGGACAAGGCTTCGAAGATATCGGCAATACCCATCATTCTGGCCTGTAAAGACATTTGATCTCGCGTCAAACCTTTTGGGTAACCTTTACCATCCATACGTTCATGATGCCCACCTGCATACTCAGGTACATTAAGCAGATGTTTTGGAAACGGTAGTTGATCGAGCATTTTAATGGTGACGGCCATATGGTTATTGATTATTTCGCGTTCGTCATGCGTTAATGTACCTTTTGCAATCGTTAGATTCTCGATTTCATTCTCATCAAAAAAATCAACCTCTATACCTTCCGAACCTACCCATTGTCGTTTAGCGATATCTTTTACACGTTGCTGTAACTCTGCATCCATAAACTCACCACCGACATTACTGGCGCGAATAAAATCACGATCATCATTAATCTGCCTGATGTTTTCTTCCAACTGTTCATCCATTGCAGAATAATCTAGCGATGAATCTTTTGCCGCAATCTCAAGTTTTCGCTCTAAGCTGTCAATAATTGCATCGCGTTTTAATACTTCAAAGCGAGTATCAACCGTATTGATACGATCATAAATCGTCTCTAGCTTGGTGGCTTTATCAACCACATATTCCGGCGTGGTCACTTTACCGCAATCATGTAACCAGCCTGCTATGGTTAGTTCATAACGATCTTTATCGGTCATAAAAAAATCTTTCAGCGCCCCCGTTTGTGAGCGATGACAGGCATCGGCAATCATCATGGTTAACTCGGGTACACGTTTACAATGGCCACCGGTATAAGGTGATTTTTCGTCGATAGCACCTGCCAGCAACCTTATAAAAGATTCAAATAACTCACGTTGCTCTTCGATTAATTGTTTGTTGGTTATTGCCACTGCCGCCTGCGATGCAAGAGATTCTGCAAGTTGCTGATCAGCCACACCAAACTCACGCGTTTCATCCGCTCCCTCATCTTTTGCATTAATAAGCTGCAGTACACCAATGATATCGTTATGGTGGTTTTTTAGCGGAACAGTAAGGATTGATTGCGTACGGTAACCTGTTTGCTGGTCAAACTTTCGCGTACCGCTAAAGTCGAAACCTTTCGCATGATACACATCAGGTATATTAATGGTTTGTTCGTCGTGTACTGCAGAACTAACAACATTGTTCTTATTCGGTTTACCGTTGACCATTAAAGGTATGGGAGGAAAATTGATTTCGCGACCAGTACTACCACCCATGTGAATATTCAATGAATGTGTAGAAACAATAATAAATTCAAGAAAGGATTTATCGTCCGATATCTGGTACAAACTACCACCGTCAGAATCGGTTAGTTCCATCGCGCCCGTTAATATCTTATCGCATAAATTATCGACGTCACTGGCTGCCGACAAGGCGATACCAATCTCATTTAAACGCCCAATTTTAGATAGTACCTGCTCCATGATCTAACCCTTCATTGATTGTCATTAATGACCGTACGATTTATCTAACGCTGCTTGTATAAATGTTGTCATCACAAATTAAATCATTTTTGCAGGATCAAGTAATTTGTCCAGTTCTGCACGTGAAATATCCGTCATCTCTTCGGCCACATCGRTTACGGTTCGACCTTCGGCATACGCAGTTTTGGCTATCTTTGCCCCTAGCTCATAACCGATAACCGTATTAAGCGCGGTAACCAATATCGGATTTTTGGCCAGTACTGAATTTATATTATCTTCATTAACGGTAAAATCTGCTATCGCTTTATCTGCAAGCAATTGCGATACATTCGACAAGATTTCGATACTCTGTAATAAATTATGCGCCACTATTGGCAACATGACATTTAACTGGAAATTACCTGACTGGCCTGCAATAGTAATCGTCGTGTCATTACCCATCACTTGCGCACAGACCATTGCCGTCGCTTCGGGCATCACGGGGTTAACCTTACCCGGCATGATACTGCTGCCCGGCTGTAATGCAGGCAATGCTATCTCACCTATTCCGGCTAATGGTCCACTGTTCATCAAACGCAGGTCGTTAGCTATCTTCATTAATGCCGTCGCTAATGTTTTTAATTGCCCACTTAATGCAACAGCAGCATCCTGCGAACTCAGTGCTGCGAATCGATTATTTGACACGGTAAAAGATAAACCCGTGCTGTTACATAGTTGTTCGACAACTAAACCACCAAATTTTTCATCAGCATTAATACCCGTACCAACCGCAGTGCCACCAATGGCCAGTTGACGTATTTCTGGCAAGGTATTTTCAATGTGTAACAACGCTGCTTGCAGTTGGGCAGACCAGCCAGATAGTATCTGCCCCATGCTTATAGGCATCGCATCCATTAGATGGGTGCGACCTGTGGTAACCACATCAGCAACGGATTGTGCTTTTTTATCGATAGTTGAAATCAGATGATTTATCGCGGGTAACAATTGTTGATGACAGCCTAAAGCGGCGCTGACATGGATTGTTGTCGGGATCACATCATTGGAACTCTGACTCATATTGACATGGTCGTTAGGGTGAACCTCGTCTTCAGCCTCCTGTGATGCCAGCCTGGCGATAACTTCATTGGCATTCATATTAGTGCTGGTCGCAGAGCCTGTTTGAAAGATATCGAGGGGAAACTGATCCGTTAAATTACCATTGATAATGTCATCACAAATCGACGAGATAGCACGACGACGATGTTCATCGAGCCCCCCTAAATCATGGTTAGCATTAGCACATGCTTGCTTGACCAGACCCAGTGCCTGTATAAAGGTTTTCGGCATCATAATACCGCTTATCGGGAAATTATCGACTGCACGTTGCGTCTGAGCACCGTATGCAGCGTCTTCGGGAACCTGTAGTTCACCCATGCTGTCTTTTTCTATTCTGTATGCACACATAATTATTGACTCGATTATCCGACATAATTGTCTACTTTTTATTAATCGCTTCGACAGCTCACATCTATCGAATGCTTTTTACCAAGCACCACAAGCAAGCTGTTTTAACCTTTCCAAGCAATGATATAATACCGCTTTTACATTGACGCTTTCACACTTAATTAATAAGAAATTATACATTATGATGGAACTAAACGAACTAACCGCCATTTCACCCGTTGATGGCCGCTATGGCTCTAAGACAGCAGCCTTCAGAGACCTGTTCAGTGAGTATGGCTTAATTAAACACCGCGTGTTTGTCGAAGTACGCTGGTTTCAGGCACTGTCCGAACATGAAGATATCGTCGAAGTTCCAGCACTGGACAGCAACGCCATCAATCTACTCAATAGTATCGTCGATAATTTTTCAGTGACTGACGCTGAGCGTATTAAAACCATCGAGCGCACGACAAATCATGATGTCAAAGCCGTTGAATATTTTCTTAAAGAAAAAATTCAGGGTAATGCCATGCTCGAAGCCAGCACCGAATTTTTACATTTTGCATGCACCTCGGAAGACATCAATAACCTGTCACACGGCTTAATGCTAAAAGCAGGTCGAGATGAAGTATTGTTACCCGCCATGGATGAAATCATCGACAACCTAACAGCCCAGGCTCAGCAGTATGCCGAACAAGCTATGCTCAGCCGTACACACGGCCAAACAGCCTCACCAACCACGGTTGGCAAAGAATTAGCCAATGTTGTTTATCGGCTACGCAAACAACGTGACCTGGTGGCGCATACACAGATATACGGCAAAGCCAATGGCGCAGTCGGCAACTATAACGCGCATTACAGTGCCTACCCCGACATCGACTGGCCAACATTTTCTCAACTGTTTATCGAATCGATTGGTCTCGAGATCAATCCCTTTACCATACAGATCGAACCCCATGATTACATGGCTGAAATGTTCGACGCTATCAGCCGATTCAATACCATACTCATTGACCTTAGCCGTGACATCTGGGCGTACATCTCTAACGGTTATTTCAAACAAAAAACCGTTGCGGGCGAAATTGGTTCATCCACCATGCCACACAAAGTTAACCCAATYGATTTCGAAAATGCCGAAGGAAACCTGGGGATGGCCAATGCCCTATTAAACCATCTCAGTGCAAAGCTACCTATCTCTCGTTGGCAGCGTGACCTGACAGATTCGACCGTACTAAGAAATCTTGGCGTAGGGTTCGCCCACAGCTTGATCGCTTACCAATCACTGACCAAAGGTTTGAATAAGCTTGAAATCAATACCGATGTTATCGAAGCCGACCTTAATGCAAGCTGGGAAGTGCTCGCCGAACCGATACAAACAGTGATGCGACGTTATGGCATCGAAAACCCCTATGAGAAATTAAAAGAACTAACACGAGGCAAAGCCATCACGCAAGCAGCCTTCCAGCAGTTCATTCATACCCTGGAGATACCTGAGGACGCACGTGAAAGATTACTAAAACTGACACCTCTCAATTATATCGGTAATGCGATTGAACAAACAAAAAAGCTATAACCCATTGAAAAAAATAGTTTAACTGATGAACTTCGACCAATTTCATTGCCTAGGGGAGATAAGCACGACTGAGTTCTTGACGCAGTACTGGCAAAAAAAACCACTATTAATTAGAGGTGCATTTCCTGATTTAGCCACACTCATTTCTGCAGAAGAACTCGCCGGTCTCGCCTGCGAAGAACATGTTAACGCGCGACTCGTCTTGGAAAAACATGCTACAAAACCCTGGCAACTTGAATTTGGTCCATTTGAAGAATCTCGCTTTAACGACCTGCCAAATTCACACTGGTCGCTACTGGTCAGTGATGTAGAAAAACATTACCCCGATACCCGGGAAATTTTAAAAGCATTTCGATTTATACCGGACTGGCGCATCGACGACCTAATGATCAGTTACGCTGCACCGAATGGTTCAGTCGGCGCACATACCGATGCCTATGATGTTTTCCTTATACAATTAAGTGGCCAACGACTGTGGAAAATTTCAGAACATTTTTCCGACGAAACGCTAGAAGACATTGACCTCAGTATCTTAAAAAATTTTACCGCCGAGCAAGAATGGTTAGTCAATACGGGTGATATGTTATACCTGCCACCCAACGTTGCACACCATGGTATCGCCCAACTAGTCAAAGATAAAAATAATAGAGAGCAACACTGCATGACTGCATCGGTGGGTTTTAGAGCGCCTTCATTAAAAACCATAACGAATGATTATGTTCACTTCTTAAGTGAAAACTTAACCACGCGTTACCAGGATAAAAACCCAACCGCGCCCAAACATCACGCCGAAATATCTGATGATACTGTGTCACATTTCATCGACGAGTTACAAAAGGGTCTAACGATGGAACGAGACCAGGTTAAACGTTGGCTTGGCCAATACTGTAGCGACAACAAAGCTTTTGATGACATAAACAACGATACTTTAAACCAAGAAAGTGCTATTAGTCTCGACGAATTGAACAATATCACCAGGAAAAATACTCTGGAACAATCGTCCTATTCTCATTTTCTTTTTAGTAATACAGATGATGTCACTTTACTTTTTGTCGATGGACAGAGCCATGAGGTTAGTAGTAAGTTTGCAAAAGTCCTCTGCGACGATATAAAAATTGATGTTAAGCAATTACAGAAAATAATGACAGATAATGACAGGCACACCTTATTAACCTTATACAATAATGGTTCCATTATTGCTGTATGAAATTGATTAGCGCTAATAAAATCGCTTTCCATATTGCTGATTGGGAAAAGGATAAAAACGCACTGACGCAAATACGTAAAATAGTTTTTATAGAAGAACAAAACGTGCCACAAGATATGGAATGGGACGGTCATGACGAAACAGCTATACACTACCTGGCAAGATTCAATGACAAAGTGATTGCCTGTGCAAGGCTAAAAACTGATGGACAGATTGGTCGTATGGCGGTGTTAGAAAATTATCGCAGGCAGGGCATTGGAAACAAATTACTGGTATTTGTTATCCAGCATGCCATCACTAATAACTTCAAACAACTTTTTCTGCATGCTCAAGTAGACGCTATACCTTTTTACGAAAAGCAAAGTTTCATCGCACACGGGGATATTTTTATTGAAGCGGATATCCCTCATCGTGAAATGTATAAAATAATAAATTAAGAAAATGCATGTTCATTTAAGCGTTTTAACAAAACATGCGTGTATCAAAATTGTTATTTCGATTTTAGTAGTCTTTGGCTGAAGGACATATCATGCTTTATAAACCTGCAAAAGATAACTCCGACGTAGAGATCAAAACCCTTGACGAGAATAAAAAGGCAGCACTATCTCTGGCTGAACAAGCGCTAAAAAGCATCGACATATTTACACAAGATATGGATGCCGAATTATTTAATAATAAATCATTCGAACAGTCAATCTTTGCACTAGCAAGAAAACACCCCAGCACAAAGGTTCGAATATTGGTGCAAGAGTCAACACGGGTTATGAAAGAAATGGTGACATCCACAAATGAATGGGAAAATTTATTGCTTATGGCGGGTTCGCCTGATAAGACAATTTTGGTAGGTTTTAAAAATGATAGTTTAAAATATTTAACGGGAAAAACCTTA
>NVSH01000033.1 GCA_002401185.1 Gammaproteobacteria bacterium
TAATGGTGGCAACATCACCGGCGCGTAGCATGTTGTCGTTATCTGTACTGGCACCTTCCGAGCGAGCTGTCGAACTTGTTAAAGTAAAGACTGGCTGAATATTATTTAACAACGTGACGGTATCTTCATTGGTATCAACGATGGTATCGATCATACCGTCATAGGCTGAATGCAACGTGTTAACAGCAAGCAACGGCGTAAAACTTGTATCACGAACATATTCAACTGGCAGTAAATCATCTAAAACAATGTCTCTGATTGTGCCCCCTGTCGTGTTAGTAACAGTAATGGTTACTACCCCGTTACTACCGATTTCGGCACCACCATCGATACCGCGAATATCCCGCACAATTGTTAAACCAGCGCCATTATCCGTACTTAATTCAGCACTACTCTGCGCTGGATTTAAACCCGTCGATGTTGCAAAAATGCCGCCATCTGGCGACGTTGCTTCACAACCCCACTGGATGTCGGCGGTATTAAACTCGCCATCTGTACAGCTCGCATTAATTCGACCAACGTAATAAACAAAAGCATTGCCGCCTGCGGGCACATCAACAAAAGTAGTTGGCTCATCACCAGCAGGATTACCGAAAGGATCATCAACAGCGAAGGATGGCGTCATTACCACACAACCAGATCCTGGCGCGACACCGTTATTTGCAATAGCGGTTGTTTCTGCTGCTGCTTGCGTGGGACAGATATAGTTAACTACAAAATTACCGCCTACGGTGTCGGCAATCAGCAAGTCCTGCAGACCCGCCAAACCACTGTTCTGGATATCTACGCGCCAAATAATGTCATCAAATTCCTGACCAAAAACAATCGGCGTGTAGTTACCAGAGTTCTGACCGCCATCAACATTTCGGCCTAGCTTGGTAATTTGTGGAACTGGCTCCTGTAATGGCAGTTCGAACGCTCCAGTATTAACAGATTGGTTAGCGGTAAGACACGCCATATCAAACGTAGCCGTTGCAATAATATCTCTGCTCGCGTTCGTCTGTAACGAAGCCTCAGTATAGGTACTTACATCGAAGGCAATTTCTATTGTTGCGCCTGCCGCTAAGTTAGCCAATGCGCCTATCTCTCCTTGCCCCCATCTCAGTATAGAGCCATTACTTGGCGGTTGTGGGTTACCAGTAGGCAGGCCGTTTAATGTGGTCGAATTATTTATATAGATCAACCCCAAAGACTGTAAATCTTCTTCAAGCACAATGTTGGTCATTACTGCTGTCGTTGGATTGGTGATGGCGATACGAACTACACCGGTTGCACAAAGCTCACAAAAGCTGGTGTTTACGTGAGAAATAACATTGGATGCAGCGCCATAGGTAAATTGGAAGTCATATTCGATGTCTGGTGCGACAGCATTATCTGAGAAGGTTCCAGAATTTTCACTTACACTTACACTGTTCTGTACGACTGGACAGCCACCCGCAGAATTGACCGTGGCATCCAGATTTAACGTTACAGTGGCACCATTTGCTAGATTGCTAAGTCGGAACTGATTACCAATTTGGTTACCGGATGGACTGCCACTTGTTTGCGTAAAATTTAGGGCCGTCAGGTTAGCTGGTGTGTCATTGATAATTACATTGTTTAAATTACCCGGCCCGATACCAGTATTAGTTACACTGATATTGTAACGAACAACATCATTTTCAGCCGCCGGTATAGTCGTTGTACCATCGATGGTTTTAGTAATAACCAGATCCGCTAAAACATTTCCAGCCGAACACAGAAAAACGCTGCCCGCAAATAGGATTTTTGCGAGCAGACGACTATTTCTAACTGATCTTTTAACGTCCAATACCATTTAACACTTTAAAATTACGGCAATAATAAAGATTGAGTTACATTTTATTTTTTTGAACATTTTGACGGAAAAGAAATACTTAGCGGCTGGTGACATTTCTTCAACTTTGTGGCATTACTTCAACTAAGAACGTCAGTAAAGTATAGACCCTGACATTAAATTAGCTTGGTATTTATCATTTATATGACACAACAACGCTGCTCTACATGAAAAAATAACTCTTCATGAAAAGACATATAAATCAAATAGTTAGAACTATACTTATGGGGGTTGGTTATGTTGCAGGCAGAAAATCGATAGGATACAAAATGGTAATAGCGGGAACGCCTTCTTTTGCACCAAAATTGAATTTTTTCACTCTGGCAGCAATCTTCTTATCYAGYGWWGYYGMGTCCATATCGCTGGARTCAACYGARCATGCWGAGACTKTWCCGYYYGGYTSWATRGTYAAACGCARTACCATYTTACCCTGMARGGTTGGRTTYTTACGCAGYTCACGGTTRTAGATWCKATATAGCGCYGMTTTRTAYTTATCRAAKACGATCTGAATTTCTTCATCGGTACGTGATGGACCAGGGCCGTCACTGAGTGGCCGTTCTTCACCAAAAAAGTCGCCCCCTATCGAGCTTTCAACACGTGAAAATTCGACGCCACCCAAGCTTTCACCACTACCGCCAACATTACGACTCAATGACGCAGTATTGATACCACTGCTGCCACTACCTACACTGGAAGTAACCAGCGATCGCGTGGTCTTTTTCGCTTTTTTACCCTTGCCGCTAATCTTCGCTTTCGAGCCTAATCTTGCGATAGGCGTATCGTCGATCAAATCAGCAAAATCATCTTTAAACGCCATCAGACCCGAACGCTCTGCTTTCTTGCGAGCTTTTTTCGCTTTTTCAGGTTGCGGCTTGTTGTCCTTTTTCTTGGTTTTTTTATCTGGTCTTTTCTCTTCCAGTTTTTTCTGTTTTGCAGGTGGTAGTGTCTCTTTTTTATGCACCATCAACNTAGCCAGGCGTTCGGGTATTTCAACAACTTCAACACGATCAGGTATAGGTATATTCCACATAGGAATAAGAATACCTAGCAGGATAGAGAAAAATAAAACGATTAATAAGACTTTTCTGAATTGCTTCTGGTCTTTATCATCTTTGTTCCATGGCATATTCATGGTACGGAATGGTAGCTCTACCAGTTCACGCTCGATGATAAACTCTTCTGCACGCGCCTCTTCACATTCCTGAAGGCTTACCGTGTCATCATTTAAAATATTGATTTTTGCTGTGAGACTTTCGACAGATTCGTCACGTGCATTCTGTCTGGCTTGTAACTCTGCGACACGCGCATCATAGTTAATAACTAAATCACGTACACGTTTCTGATCTTTTGCTACTGCCTCGTGGTCATATTCTTTACCCCAGAATAAATCACCACCACCCAGTTTTTCCAGTTTTTCTAACTGATCACTAACATCACTAAGTATGGAATAACGATGGCGTTGTGTATTGAGTTGATTTAATGCTTCACCGATACCCGCTTCTTCGTCTTCCAGTTTTTCCAGACGATTATAAGCATCATCAATCTTGCGATTAATTTCTTCCTGCTGCTTAGAGATATCATCTGCCACGTGAAACGTTAACCTTTGCTTTTAGCTTTCTGAATAACCGCTAATGAAATTTTCCCATAACCTGCGCTGGTACAACTTGCCATCACTTTTTTCATAACATGAAATGGTACCGTTCGATGCGCCAGGATAGTCACTTCTTTGCTTTGTGATGCGGTTTTCGTATTGATGCCAATGATTTTTTTCCGCTGTAATAACAAACGTTGTTTTACCGCATCGATGATTGCCGTTTTACTACCTACTACTTCTTGTGTACTTATCACGGGCTCACCCTGCACCAGTATATACTCAGGGGTAATCATGACCACCACTGTTTCACGTGGTTTCGTTTCTATCGAGGAGTCTGGTAATTTGATATTTTTTGGTGGCTCCATAACATCACTAGAGCCCGAATTAACCAATAAAAAGAATACCAGGATGGTAAACACATCCATCAACGATACAAGATTTAAACCTGCACCGGTTGATGCTTTCTCACCACGTGACATGCGTTTGATACGTCGACTTTGCTTCATGGTGCGTCACCAATCGAGATGTCTGGGAAAAGGACAACTTGCTGGAGCACGTCAGCTTCACCTTCAGCACCTTCCTGGCGGATAAATGCGGATCGTACAGCATCCATAACATTGATTAATACTCGATACTCGATATTGGCTTCCATCAATACGCTAGCATCAGTTTTCTCTGGGTATTTACCTTTGATGTTGATTAAAAATTTTGATAAAAGCTTTAGATCATAACGTTTACTTGTATCACGAACACCTTCATCATCTACCACAGTATCGAGCGTGTCTTCTTTAAGTAGAGGGAATCTGGCGAGGACCTGCTTGCCATTTCCGATTTCGATGCCCTTCTGACGAACGATGACTTCGATAGTTAACTGTTGTTTCTGACTGGCATTACTACCCGTACTTGTAGGCAGACTTAACTCAATAATCGTCATACGAGAAAACACTGCTGTAATAAGCAGGAAAGGTACGAGCACAACCATCAAGTTAAGAAAGGTTGTAATGTTTAGTTCAGGCGGTTCCTTTTTCGGGCGCCTGTAATGATGACGTCTAGCCATTCTTAGCAGCCAGTTCCGCCTGTCGTTTAGAAAAATTAGCGATCAAGTTTAATGTTTTAACCGATGCCATTTCAAGACTATCTATAATCTCTACTGTTTTCGAAGATATTATCGCGTGAATGATTAACAGTGGAATAGCAGCCATCAAACCAAACGCTGTGGTATTCATTGCTACCGATATACTGGCTGATAACATGTCAGCTTTCTCAGCTGGATCGGCGTTGGCTACCGCAGTAAACGCTTCGATCAAACCCATGATGGTGCCTAGCAGGCCTAACAGGGTACAGATGTTTGCAAACAATGCAATAAAGGGTGTGCGTTTCTCAAGCGTAGGAATGATTTCCATCATGCTTTCTTCCATCGCTATCTCAATATCATCACGTCGGCGTACCGAACCTTGTCTCGACAACCCCATGTTTAACAGGTTAGCTATTGCCGATTTATCATCAGCGATAGAGCTTCGTGCTTTTTCAAAATCACCTGCATCGAGTAGCGGATACACTTTATCCCAGACTTTTTTATTTACGCTACCTATACCCGCTAACTTGATATATCGCTCGATGCAAATGGCCGTACCAAAAGCAAAAATAATCAAGATCGGGTACATAAATGTACCTCCCGTTTGGAAGAAACTTACTATATTCTCAATTGCATCCATCATGCACTCCTCATTAATAATCGTGGCCAATTAATCACGATTGTAAAATATTATGAAAACTCTGTTTTTATTATTTATCAAAATGACAGCAAGTGGCTCTATAGCAACGTCTAATCAATCACAAACATTTGTTATTTGCCATGACTCAAATCATAAAAATCCAGTTCACGTAAAAAAACTTCTTTATCTAGCGGTCGCATACTGTCATCCAACAGCCCGGAATTTAGACTCGTTGCGACACCTACTTCGGAATTTTGCCAGGGTACGATATAAAGCGACTTCGGCGCTTCTTTGTTACCTATGATTGAGATGCCCGACAACTCTTTTACTTCAGTATCAACTTTTTTATTTTCTGCAGCAGCAACTGACAACAGCAAAAAGAAAACTAAAACTGTGTTGAGTATAACTTTAATTGTCATAATGTCATTACCTGCAAAGTTTTATAGTAATTTTATTACGATAAAACTATTTTACGTTTACTTACTACCTAAGCGACTACCTAAACGTCGCTTCACATCTGCAAGCCAGATGGCTACTGTTTTATCATCTGGCTTATACGCAAGATAATCTTCGAATTGTTCTAATGCACATTCAAAATCATGCATGTACAAGTCACATAAAACACCTAAATTTCTTTTCACTGGCAAATATGCCGGATATTCTTTTATCGCATTCTCATAAGCAATACGTGCAGCTTTAAATTTTCCTGATTTACGATATAACAGGCCAAGTTCATTATTCGCTACAGGGTGACTTAGATCTAATTGAAGCGCTTTGATAAGATTACTTTCAGCCGACTTTGTATCGCCAAGTTTATTTTGTGCAATAGCCATATTGATAAACGGTGCAGGAAGTCGTTGTTCACGGTCGATAACTGATGTTAAAACAGAGATAGCTTGCTTATAATCTTTCTTCTGGATCAAGCTTAAGGCATTGTCAAAATCTCGCTCTACATTTGAATCTATATCGAAATATTTAGCCGCTTTTACAACAGTATTTTCATTAAACGTTTGTTTAGCATTACCGCCGGCACAGGAAATAAGCACTAAAACAAGACAAAAAACAACCGTACTACGAAACAATGTCGCCATGTTGTGCGTCGCCAACGTTTGTGTGCGTGCTACATCATTCATTTTTTTCACCTTCGACCAACGACTCGATTTTATCGTTTTGGTTAACTATTGCTTTTTTATAATTACCATTACCCCATTCTTGTTGCATCGACGTCATCACTACGCTGCTGACTTCTGTTTTCGCATACCGGGCGGGTAACAATAATGCTAACTTTGCAATACTTTTATCTATCCATTCGTTATAGATACCAATATCTAAATATTCTGTATTTTTTTCATGCACACTTATGGCTTTCTCTTCAAACGGGTATGCCTGATCTTCTATCACCAGCTCATATTCTTCCAGCTCTTCGGCATTAAGATTGGTTGGTCGCTCAGATTCAAGTAAAGAATTACTGAATTCGTAATAGANTTCTGCAATATAATAAGTCGCGGCTGCAGTAACGTCACCCACCTGATAATCTAGTAATTTGGTATATTCTTTAATCACACTACGCATACGCTTTTTCTTTTTCTTCAGGTTCTTTTTGAATGGCTTAACCAACGCCACTTCATTGAAGGACTTCAACTTAGGTTCTGTTAAAACCAGCGCTGCATTTGCAGCCAGAAATTTAGTTCGGTCAGTGCGACTTTTTCCGGCTGAAGCGTCACTACGAACGATAACCTTTAACTCAGCAATGTATTTTTTATGCTGCCCCTGTAGCAGATAGATAGCTGCTATTTTTTGACGTACCTCTATTGCATCTTCTATCGGCTCGGGGAAATATTTAACCGATTTCTGATAAACCAGTAACGCTTTATCATTTGCTTTGGCCTTCTCATATAATTCTGCTGCCTGATTTAATGCTTCACGCCTTAGGCCTTCGTCTTTAGGGTTTTCTTTTTCTATCTGCTCAAACTCAGCAGCTGATTTCAAATACTCACCTTCTTCTTTATAAACAATCGCCAGCTTTTTAGTGATATCTTTTAATAAGTCATGTTTCGGATAAAGCTGCCTAAAGCCTTCTAACACGATGGCAACCTGCGACCATTGCTTTAATACTATTAATGATGCAGCCGCATCGTATTCCGCCGTCGGACGAATTTTCGAATTTGGCGCTACCTCAGCTACCCGTAAAAAATGTTCTGCTGCGGTTTTATGGTCAGCCAATTTTCGTGCTTGCTCGCCTTGTTTATAAATTGATGCCGCAAGGTTTTCGGTCAACGAAGCATAACTCTTATTTTTCTTATCGGTTAATACCAGAGTTTCTGTGTAAGCGACTTCAGCATCTTTATAAAAGGCCATATCAAATGATGCATGCCCAACCACCATCCACGCTGAACGCAAAAGTTTTTTATCAGCTTTYGGATACACSGTTATTACYCTGTGYCCATATCTGATTGCCTGTTCATAATCCTTCAACGCGTATAGATCGTCCACMGCCGAAACCAATACAACAGCCGCATGTTTATGCGTTGGGAAATAATCGACAAACTTGAGTGAGCTACGTATGATTTCACGTTTAATAATATTACGCTGCGATTGCTTAACTACCTTCAGGTGTTCACGGTAAGAGTAAACTGCTGCATAACCAGCACTGGCAGAATCTTCATGCACTGGATAGTTATACGCGGTACGTTCATATTCGATCGCCGCATTGATAAAATCTTTATGCTCAAGCAGCAATCCCGCTAATTGATTATTCAGCTTAGGCGCACCTTTTTCTTCCGGAAACGAAGCTAAAAATTCACGATACCAATAAATAGCTTCCAGGTAATTTTCTTCTTTTTGCTTACGCAATCGTTTATCCTGATACAGGGCATGATAGTGGTTTGCCAGATCGATGATGTTCGACTTCAGGAAGGCCAGCACGGTTGGATTATCATTGATATCAAAGAAACTCCAGTAATTAGAGTTCAAACGGTAGGTTTTTGAAMACGCTTTTTTCGAATCAACCACCAAACGGGGGAAACCACCTTTCTTATAAATTTCTATTATGCGTATATTAAAATAAGGTGACTCGCGCGAAATAGGATTACGATCGATATATGCCTGATAAGATTCAGCCGCATCAGCATAACGACGTTTTGTTAAATAATACTCCCCGAGATGACTATAGATACTTGCCTCGTAGAATCGATGGCCATGTTTATCAAAAAACTCGACGATGGATGCCGCACCGCCCAGATACGAAAAACTTAAACTGATAACACGGTAAGTATCTTCTATGCGTTTATTCTCAATCTTATTATCGATGTTTTCGAGCTCGTAACCATTATCGATCTTGTAATCGAGCATTTTTATATAATCCTGTAATGCTTCCTCATACAGTTCCTGTTTAAAATAAGACCAGCCCTGTTTGTACAGCGCCAGCTCATAAAACTCCGAGCCTTCACCACTGTTTATCACTGTCTGATAGGCTTCTTCTGCATCTAAAAATTTCTTACGAGTAAAGAAATATTCTGCCCGACGAAACTGTGCCTCATCGATGTGTCTTGACTGAGGGTATTTGCTGTTTAATTGATCGAGCGTTTTCATCGCTATATCGATTTGACCGGTTTCTTCGTAAGCACGAGATAACTGATAGAGCACCTGGTCGTTGCGCTCGAACAATGGATACTTTATTAACAACCCTTTATATAACTCGATAGCTTCTTTTGCGCCCGCTGCCTGCAGGTCATCAGCATCATTTTCAGATACGCCACCTGGTCGTTTTGTTTTCTTTTTCTTCTCACCGCTAAGGTCGATTTTTTTACCAGCGCGCTCATTAAAAGCTTTTTCACCTTCACTTATATCAGCAATGGGGCCATCCGCCGTTGCTATCGTTTTTTTATCACTGCCTGTGGCCAGTGGCACAAAACCGGTTGMYRKCKTTTSWRYCKMKWTTGMCWNTNAYRSWYTKTSKWMRACTRGYWYRMRAMTRYKTRTATTGRNCWKATATAAAGGTTTCGGATTGAACAACGTCATGTTGTTGATTATTGCGTTGTTGAATTTCTTGCTGAATCAAGGCATCGTCTTCTGCCTCATATTCTTTCTGAATTTTCAGATCAGCCAAACGACGAAGTGCTTCCGGTGTCATGACAGTTTCAGGCGTTTCCTTCAGGAATTTCTCATAACTGGCCATGGCCTTTTCCAGACTATCGTCGACCTTTTCTTCCTTCACCACAAATTTAATATCATTTAGACTTGCTATGGTTCCTTTGGTACTGGTCGCAGCACACGACACCAACAACGAAGACGCTACCGATAGCAGCACAAACTTGATGATGGATAATTTGTTATTCACTTCGTACATAAGCTATCGATTCTGCAGGCTTGCTTTTGAAAGCTGTGAAACACTATCTACCGGTACCACATCTGGCCTCGTTTGATTATTTTTATCTAGGGAGCCATCGTTACCAGGTTGGTCTACAAACCCTTCCGACTCTGCTTTTTTCTGAGCCTCATGTTTTTGCCGCTGCTTTTCAATCTCCTCATCAAGTTGTGACTTTGTTGCTCGATCGTAACTTTCGGCTAGCGCAAATCGTGCTTTGATTTGATAGTCTTCCAAATACTTACGACGACGATCCAGTTCGTTGATGGCCATGGTCTCAAGCAAACGTCCCTGCTTTGCCATCACACCTTTTAATTTTCTCTGCACTGCAAAAAGTCGGGTTCGGTACTGACGAATCGGAATGGTATAACCCTCATAACTTTGTGTCGCAGCCTGTCGAGTACGAATAAAAGAGTTATAACGTTGTTTTAACTCTTTTATAATTACATCCAGCGACGCTAAATTATTGTAAGCGTCGGTTAAACGTTGATCGTACTCCGTTCGTATTCGCCACAACAAAACGCCACGCAATCTTTTTACCCGAGAAATACTTTCTGCATCCACAGCTTGTGGTTGTGTAGCAATGACTCCTTCTAACGATACGATGGTATTTAATGCCTGACGCTCGCTCGAAGTAGCCAGGTATTCTGGACGCGGTGATATCAACATGTTTTTAAGTTTATTCGCCAACTTATCTCGCTGTTCCAGGCGCAATCTGATGCGAGTATCGAGTTTTTTAAATTGTTCTTCGACAACAGGTAATAACGGTTGTTGATAAGCACGACGGATATCGATCATCTCTTCATAAACACTTAGGTCCGCAAGCCATCTATCCAGGTGGTGGCGTAGACCTGCCAGATCTTGATAGTTTTTATAAGACTGCTGAAAATCATGTGATGCCATGAGTTCCAGGATATAACGTGTTTCTGGTGCATCGGGTAAATCACGTAAATTCACCACCCAGTTATCATCTTTATCTGCTTCCTCATCGAGCAATGCAGCCAGAAACTGGCCTTGACGAATCGTTTTAATCGAATCATCCAGACTACCTATCTCCTCGGCAAAAACATCCATGGCATGGTCATACAAATTAGCTGCTTTTCCGTGTGCTTTTAGTTTGCCGTATGCATATGGCACAGCCATTAAGACTTCCTGTACAGAATAATTGGTTTCAGCACGTTCATGCAGGATAGACCAGGGCACCAGGGCGCGGTCATAACGCCCCTGAGAAACAGCGACCCAACCAGCGCCTAGCAATGCACGATTCGAATAAGGGCCATCCAGACGAACCCGTTCAAAATAGGTTTGTGCGCGTATCGCATCGTCAGCATCCATGTATCGATAGGCAAGTTTTAAGTTTGTCTTGTCTTTCAGTGCTAACAAACCAGTATCACTGAACGTCATACCACCCAATTCATCCAGAACAACTAATCCTTGTTGCTCATGACCACTTTGAATCAATGCTATGCCAAGGTTATATAAAACATATCCCTTCAGATTTTGTTCATCTCTTAATATGTCAAGACTGGTTACCGCTGCAGAAAATTGGCCCACATCGATTTGAGCCAATGCTTTTAGATAAGCGACATCGGTTTTAAAAAACTCAGGCTCTCTACCACGTAATACCTCAAGTGAGTATTTTTCCTGATAATGCAATTGACTGGGCTCTTCACGAATAAGCTGCAAGGCATACAGTGTGTTTTGTGCATCATTCTTTTTATAAAACACCCGTGCCAATGCCAGCGCTGCCTGATTACGTGTCGCCAGATCAACACCAGAACCTAACACCGCCTGTATTGCCCGGCCTGCACGCTGGCTCATACGGTATTGCAGCTCTAAGTCACCCGTTGAAAATTCAGCATGGCCCAGATGATGATGAAAAGAATCGAGCTCAGACTCATCAAGCTCGTAATATTGTGTTAATTCGACATCAAGCCTTGCCAGGGCATCAAAGTGCAAACCCTGGTATGCGTAATACAGGACTTCGCCAAAATACAGATCACGCAACGCAACATCTTTTAGCCCACTCGCCGCAAATACCGACAAGCTGCAAAACAATGCAGACAATAATGTAATTGAACGATACAACATGATTACCAATCTTTAAATGTGACCTTTTGATCGGATGCGCTACTTCCCGTTATCTGTATCTCCACAAACTTGGGCCCCACAACTTTGCTCACTGTGAAATTTTCACTGCGTTGATATGCATCACCTGATTTTGCTCGACCAATAAAACTAGCGACAAGTGCATGATCACCGGTTTTTATATTACCCGTATATATTCGTTGTACACCGCCGGAGCGTAATGCTTCGATCTCTTTAAATGTGTATAAATGTTGCGCGATAACTTTGTTATCAAGTTTTATCTGCATTGAATCAAGTACAAAATCATCATCACCGCTAAGTGAAACAAATAATGAAACCTGTGTATTGGATGGGAACAGTAATTTTTCTTCGAGACGGGTTAATTCTGACGTCAACGCTAACACGTCTTTTTTAATATCCTGAACTTGTTCATCCAGCCCTTTTATTTGCTCTTTGGTAACTTCAGCGGCCTGGATCGAGAGTGATAAAAAACCAATAAAAAATACTATGGGTATACGCAAACGGACTAAATACTGTATTAACATAATAACTACCTGATTAAGACGAGCTTATAAACACAAATAAAAAAGCAACCCTACTAATGATGCATCGACAACGGTTCGAGAAATTTTATTGGGCAACCCATGGAATATAGCCCTTAGACAATCACACTCCAGTCACCAACATACTTAAATATATATACGTAACAAAAGAGTATGCGACTAAGTATATTCAATATTTCACAAAAATAAGGAATACGCCTAATAATTGAAGTTATAAATTATATCTGATGACTTAATGTTTTCATGTAAAGATTAGCCGCAATTAATTAACAACTGCTAATATATTCACCTAAGCGCACAAACCATCACAATATTCACGGCGACCACGTGGCAAAAACAGGCACCACAGGAATCAAACGACTTATCAACGCGGCAGGATATTCGTGGCTAGGTTTCAAAGCGGCATTTACACATGAAGCGGCTTTTCACCAGGCGCTAGGATTAACGCTGGTGCTGACACCGATAGCGCTGTACTTCGGCCAAAGTTATGCTGACAAGGCGATATTGATAGCAAGCCTGCTATTTATTTTGCTTGTGGAAATCCTGAATTCAGCAATAGAAGCGGTGGTCGACCGACACGGTGATGAAATACATCCTTTATCTGGGCGCGCCAAAGATATGGGCTCGGCAGCTGTACTTCTCGCTTTCATCATTACAGCCCTGATCTGGTTTTCGATTCTTTATTAAACCCTTTCTTAATAACCCTTTCATTTAATGGTGAAAACTGTGTTTGAATTATTGTTGTATCAACACACCAAAACGTCCTGTTTTTAAAGAAAAGAAATTCCCCAGTTCGCAGCCATCTTAATTATTTCTACTACAATTCGTGATAAATCCTAAAAAATATTTTCTATAACCATGGAATTTATTATGAAACTTAAACACTTAGCATGCTTTGCAGCACTTACGACACCCTTAATTGCTAACGCAGACTTTCTTTCTGTGACTGCCGGTGCAGGCATATGGGATGAATCTCCCAGTGGTAACTTTCAAAAAATTACTGACCCTGTGGCCGTCGATGTCGAAAACAACTTATTTTGGGACAACGAAACACAGGGTTATGTCTTTGTAACGATTGAACATTTTGTACCCATTATCCCGAATTTTCGCCTGATACACACCAAACTGGATCATGACGGTAGTGGAACAACCACTTTCGACTTTGATGGAGACACATTTACTGGCGATGTCAGCAATAATATTTCGATCGAAACCACCGACTTGATCGCCTACTATGAAGTACTGGATAACGTCGTTAGTCTCGACCTTGGTTTGGTCATTCGAAATTTAAAAATAAACTACACTATCACCAGTGCTGGTAGCACAACCAGCGATTCGATAGATGAAACCATCCCCATGTTATACGCATTAATTGGTGCTTCACCCTGGCCTGATTTAATCATCAGTGGTGAATTAAGTTACATCGCATTTGAGGGTAGCAGCATTTCTGACTTTACCGCTAAAGTTGCCTATACCACTAATTTCTTTGTTGGTTTTGAAGCGGGTTATCGTAAACAAACGTTTGAGCTCGACGATGTTTCAGACACCGATGCTGATTTAAGTTTCGATGGCGTTTTTGCTGGTGCTTATATTAAATTTTAGACAATAGCTAAAAAACTTTCACCGCAGAGGCGCGGAAACGCAGAGTTTTATTTGGTAGCTGCGTATACGGCGCAACGACCAAAAATAGATTTTCTCTGTGCCTCTGCGCTGAAGCACTTTAAAACATTAAAACTATTTGTTAATCGCAGGCATTGACGTTTACGGTGTTTGTAAAACTTTTTATCAATACTAGTCTTATTTGATAAACAAAAACTCAATAAAACGTTCCAGAACTATAACTTTTTCACGACATCCAAAATAAGCTGTGCATGGCCTTCAGCCACAACGCCATACTCAGCATAGCGAATGATGCCTTCTTTATCGATTACGAACGTAGAACGCACAATACCCATTTTTTTAACGTCCTTTTTTTCTTTTTCCTGCCAAACACCATAAGCGTCACATAGCTTGCCTTCGGTATCCGCAAGCAGACCAACCTGCAAAGAAAATTTACTGATAAAATCGACATGGCTCGCGCAGTTATCTTTGCTTACGCCATAAACGACGGTATCCAATGCCGAAAACTCATCGATAAACTGGCTAAATTGATTGGCTTCTATGGTACATCCGGGCGTGTCGTCCTTTGGATAAAAATACAAAACCACATT
>NVSH01000034.1 GCA_002401185.1 Gammaproteobacteria bacterium
TCCAGAGCAACGCTTTCATGTGGTCGCTTACGATTACGGTGTAAAACGAAATATCCTGCGTATGTTGGTGGAGCGTGGTTGTAAGGTAACGGTTGTGCCAGCTAAAACACTGGCCAGTGATGTTTTAGCCATGCATCCAGATGGCGTGTTCTTATCTAATGGCCCCGGTGACCCAGAACCTTGTGATTATGCGATTGAAGCGATCCAGCAAATTCTGGAAACTAAAGTGCCGATTTTTGGTATCTGTTTAGGGCACCAATTGTTGGCGTTAGCTTGCGGTGCGAAAACGTTAAAAATGAAATTTGGCCATCATGGTGCGAACCATCCGGTGCAAGATCTTGCAACCAAAAAAGTAATGATTACCAGTCAGAACCATGGTTTTTCTGTTGATGGCGATAGCCTGCCATCTAATTTGGTAGCGACGCATCGTTCATTATTCGATCAATCTTTACAAGGTATACACCGTTCCGATAAACCTGCTTTTGGTTTCCAGGGGCACCCTGAAGCGAGCCCTGGGCCGCACGATATAGCACCGATCTTTGATCACTTTATCGATTTGATGGAAGAAAAACTGCAAGATTAATTTTCCGCAAATGAACGCGAATGAACGCAAATGTTTTTATATGGAGATATCTTTTGGAAGAAACGATTTCGCAGCGAGTGATAGCTTGTGCTTTCGATGTCAGCAATACATTGGGTGTGGGTTTTCTTGAGAAAGTTTATGAAAATGCTCTGTGTGTTGAATTAAGAAAAGATGGATTAAAGTTTCAGTCGCAGAAWCCTATAGTCGTAAATTACAAAGGCTTTCAGGTTGGAGAGTATATTGCAGATATAGTTGTTGAAGATAAGCTGCTATTAGAGTTAAAAGCATTATCTGCATTAATTAGTTCGCATGATGCGCAAGTTATGAATTATTTGAAAGCAACAAATTTGTCTGTCGGTTTATTGTTAAATTTTGGCAGACCAAAATTAGGTGTAAAACGTATAGTTTGGAAATACAATGAATCAGAAAAAATATAAACATTGGCTTTTATTAGCGCTCATTCGCGTTCATTTGCGGAAAAACAATTACTATGCCTAAAAGACAAGACATAAACAGTGTTCTAATCATCGGYGCSGGGCCTATCGTTATCGGYCAGGCCTGTGAGTTTGATTACTCGGGYGCGCAGGCYTGTAAAGCYTTGCGAGAAGAAGGCATCCGCGTCATTTTGGTGAACTCGAATCCAGCAACGATCATGACGGATCCTGAAACGGCTGACGTAACTTATATCGAGCCTATTACCTGGCAGACGGTTGCGGCGATTATCGAAAAAGAAAATCCAGATGCTCTCTTGCCTACTATGGGTGGGCAAACAGCACTTAACTGTGCATTGGATTTAGATCGCGAAGGCATTTTAGAAAAGTTTGATGTTGAGATGATTGGCGCCAGTAAAGACGCCATCGACATGGCCGAAGACCGTGAAAAGTTTAAAGTTGCAATGGAAGAGCTGGGTCTGGATATGCCGCGTGCCGCCATCGCGCACAGCATGGAAGAGGCTTATCAGGTACAGGCGCAAATGGGTTACCCTACAGTTGTTCGGCCTTCGTTTACCATGGGTGGCAGCGGTGGTGGCATCGCGTATAACAAGGAAGAGTTCGAAGAGATATGCACTCGCGGACTGGATCTATCACCTGTTAGTGAGTTATTGGTTGAAGAATCCATTTGTGGCTGGAAAGAATACGAGATGGAGGTGGTGCGTGATAAAAATGATAACTGCATCATTATTTGTTCTATCGAAAATCTTGATCCAATGGGGATTCACACAGGCGATTCGATAACGGTTGCGCCTGCACAAACACTTACCGACAAAGAATACCAGCGTATGCGTGACGCATCGATCGCAGTATTGCGTAAGATCGGTGTAGAGACTGGTGGTTCCAATGTGCAGTTTTCGGTGAATCCGGAAGATGGTCGTATGACTATCATCGAAATGAACCCGCGTGTTTCACGCTCTTCGGCGTTGGCATCAAAAGCAACCGGTTTTCCTATCGCAAAAATTGCAGCGAAACTGGCTATCGGTTACACATTAGATGAATTGCAAAATGAAATTACAGGTGGGGCAACACCAGCTTCGTTCGAACCTACCATCGATTACGTGGTAACAAAAATACCACGATTTACCTTCGAAAAATTCCCGCAAGCTGAAAATCGCCTGACCACACAAATGAAGTCGGTCGGCGAAGTTATGGCGATTGGTCGTACTTTTCAAGAATCATTGCAAAAAGCGCTACGAGGCCTGGAAATTGATATCGATGGATTGAGTTCGGTACTCGATCCTGACATGGCTGAAGATGAAATCGAGCCTTTGCTCAACCAGGAATTAAGCTTGCCCGGTGCTGATCGATTGTTGTATGTGGGCGACGCATATCGTCGTGGTTACTCAAATGAAAAGGTGTTTGATCTCACGAAGATTGACCCCTGGTTTTTAGTGCAGATAGAAGATTTAATCAAAGAGGAGATGGCTCTCGAAAAACAGGTCCTCGCTGGAAAAGGTCTAGCCGATTTATCCAGGGATGCTTTGTACCAGTTAAAGCGTAAAGGTTTTTCTGATAGTCGTCTTGCCGGATTATTGAATGTAGACGAAAAGGTGATGCGTGAATACCGCCACTCACTCGACATACGCCCAGTCTACAAACGTGTTGATACCTGTGCGGCAGAATTTTCTACCTCGACCGCTTACATGTATTCCACTTATGAAGAAGAGTGTGAAGCTAATGTTGATGATAGAGATAAAATTGTTGTTCTAGGTGGTGGCCCTAATAGAATCGGTCAGGGTATCGAGTTTGATTATTGCTGCGTACATGCTGCTTTCGCCATGCGCGATGATGGTTATGAAACCATCATGATCAACTGTAACCCTGAAACGGTATCCACCGATTACGATACATCGGATCGTTTATATTTCGAGCCGCTCACATTGGAAGATGTGCTTGAAGTGCTGGACAAAGAAAAACCAAAAGGGGTTATTGTTCAGTATGGCGGGCAAACACCGTTGAAATTGGCGCGTGATCTCGAAGCAGCAGGTGTGCCGGTGATTGGTACAACGCCTGATTGTATTGACCTGGCGGAAGATCGTGAACGTTTTCAGCAGTTGGTCAATGAGTTGGGTCTAAAGCAGCCGCCAAATCGACTCGCTCGTTCGACGGAAGAAGCCGTTGTCGGTGCGGCAGAAATCGGTTTCCCACTGGTTGTCCGGCCTTCGTATGTGCTTGGTGGACGCGCCATGGAGATCGTTTACAACGTGACTGATCTTAAGTTTTATATGGAAAACGCGGTTAGTGTTTCTAATGATGCGCCCGTTTTACTCGATCGTTTCCTTGATGATGCCGTTGAGGTTGATGTTGACGCTATCTGTGATGGTGAAGATGTATTGATCGGTAGCATCATGGAGCATATTGAACAAGCCGGAGTGCATTCAGGTGATTCTGCCTGTTCATTACCACCCTATTCGTTATCGTCTGAAGTGCAGGATCAGCTTCGTGTGCAGACGCGCCAACTGGCTTTAAAAATGGGTGTGGTTGGTTTGATGAATATCCAGTTTGCTATCCAGTTTAGTGGTGATGACGCGACCATCTATTTGTTAGAAGTGAACCCTCGGGCTTCTCGCACCGTGCCCTTTGTGTCGAAAGCTACGGGTGTGCCACTGGCAAAAATTGCAGCGCGCTGTATGGCGGGTATGTCATTGAAACAGCAGGGTGTCACCGAAGAAGTCGTACCTAAAACGTATGCAGTAAAAGAATCGGTGTTCCCGTTTGTTAAGTTTCCTGGTGTTGATTCACTGTTGGGTCCTGAAATGAAATCAACCGGTGAAGTTATGGGCGTGGGTGAAACTTTTGGTATGGCGTTTGCAAAAGCGCAATTAGGTGCAGGTATGGATCTGCCGACTAAAGGCCGGGTCTTCATCAGTGTGCGTGAAAGAGATCGAGAGAAAGCGGTATCGATAGGACAGGCGTTGGTTGATAAAGGTTTTGAAGTGGTTGCAACCAGCGGTACGGGTCGTGCTCTGAAAGCAGCGGGTATCGCTTTTAGGCATGTCAATAAAGTTAACGAAGGTCGGCCACATATTGTCGATATGATTAAAAACGGTGACATTGCTTTAATTATTAATACCACAGAAGGTAAAAAAGCGATACGGGATTCTTTCACCATCCGTGCCTCGGCATTGCAGCACAAGGTGTGTTACACCACGACGATGGCAGGTGCTAGTGCGACTGTGCAAGCGTTAGATTATTTAGAAGTGAATTCAGTAACGCGCTTGCAGCATTTACACGATACAATACAAAAAAATATTCAACAAGAAAAAAAAGAGGCTTCAGTGTGAATAAAGTACCAATTACTGTGGGTGGTGCAAAAAGCTTACAGGATGAATTGTTTCAGTTGAAAAGTGTTAAGCGTCCCAAGGTGATCGAAGATATTGCGACGGCACGTGAGCATGGTGACCTAAAAGAAAACGCAGAATATCATGCCGCCAGGGAGCAGCAAAGTTTTATCGAAGGCCGTATTAAAGATATCGAAGGTAAGCTTGGCAATGCGACAATAATAGATGTGACTGCGGTTAATGCTAATGGTAAAGTTATATTTGGTGCGACGGTAGACGTCGTCGATGAAGAAACGGGTGATGAATTTACTTACAAGATAGTTGGTGTAGATGAAGCGGATATTAAGAAAAACATGATATCTGTGGGTTCGCCTATTGCGCGCGCCTTAATAGGTAAAGAAGAAGGTGATGTTGCAGAAATTAATACACCCGGCGGACAACGCGCACTCGAGATAGTCGAGATTCGTTATATCTGATTATTTTTTGTAATCATAATCATCTGCTTAAAAGCTGACCGTATCAATAAACACTTTAAGAAAGCATACATATTTTTATGTCTCTATCAAAAAAACAAATTAAATTTTTACGTTCAAAATGTCATACGTTAAAAGCCGTGATTATGATGGGCCAAAAAGGCCTGACCGAAGAAGTTTTGAACGAACTCGATATCGCGTTGTCCAGCCATGAGTTGGTAAAAATAAAACTGTCGGTTGATGATCGTGAGGCTCGCAAACAGTTGATTTTAAAAATATGTGATAAGAGTCAATCTGAAGAAGTGCAGTCGATTGGCAAAACGTTATCTGTTTATCGTGTGAATTTAGATAAATCGATTATCGAATTGCCAAAAGCTTAATCGTTATTTATTAACCTTCCGTTTAACTGTGGCCTCATGGCAAAAAGTAAAAGCAGCAAAACCTGGTTAAAAGAACATTTCGACGATGAATATGTTCGACGTTCACAAAAGGACGGTTATCGGTCACGCGCTATCTATAAGCTCATTGAAATTGACCAGAAAGATCATCTGGTCAAACCCGGTATGACCATTATCGACCTGGGCGCTGCACCAGGTGGTTGGTCAGAATATTGCGTGAAAAAATTAGGTAAAAACGGCAGCATGATTGCCCTGGATATATTGCCGATGGACCCCATCGATGGCGTCACTATCATCGAAGGTGATTTTCGTGAAGCGAGCGTGTTTGATATGTTGATGACGGCAATTAAAAATAATTCGTCAGACCTTGTAATATCCGATATGGCCCCTAATATTACAGGTATGGGCTCGGTCGATATGCCACGTGCCTATTATTTATGTGAGCTGGCATTGGATCTGGCTAAGCAGGTGTTAAAACCGGGCGGTGGCTTGTTGGTGAAACTTTTTCAGGGAGAAGGTTTCGAAGCCTACAATAAAGAATTAAAGCTAAGTTTCTCCAGGGTTGTCATGCGTAAACCTAAAGCTTCCAGAGCGAGATCTCGAGAGGTCTATGCACTAGCGACAGGTTTTCTTGGCAATCGGTTTTAAAGTGGTGTAAGTTTAGATATACAGTATTAATTTGCAAAGTAGCTGATAGAAAAACAGCTACTATCAGGAGTAATCAATTGAACGACCTAGCAAAAAATTTGGTTTTATGGGCTGTAATCGCGGTAGTTTTACTATCGGTTTTCAGTAATTTCAGTAAACAGACAGGCAGCACGCAAGCCTTGCCTTATTCTGCTTATATCGCCATGGTGAAATCTGGCCAAGTGTCGCAGGTTACGATAGAAGGCCGTGATATTAAAGGTAAAACCAATACGGGCAGTGTATTTAAAACCTACAGTCCAGAAACCAGTAATACAGCGATGATAGGTGATTTGCTGGCTAACGATGTTGAGATTACAGCGGCAGCCCCAGAAGGCCAGTCACTGCTGATGACGATCTTCATTTCCTGGTTCCCCTTCCTGTTACTCATTGGTATCTGGATATTTTTTATGCGTCAGATGCAAGGCGGTGGCGGTGGCCGTGGCGCGATGTCGTTTGGTAAAAGTAAAGCGCGCATGTTGGGTGAAGATGAAATAAAAGTTACCTTCAAAGATGTGGCCGGTGCTGAAGAAGCTAAAGCAGAAGTTGCAGAGCTGGTCGATTTTTTGAAAGACCCAAGTAAATTCCAGAAGCTGGGTGGCAAGATTCCTAGTGGTGTGTTGTTGGTGGGTTCACCGGGTACCGGTAAAACGTTGTTGGCCAGGGCTATTGCAGGCGAAGCAAAAGTACCGTTTTTTACCATTGCGGGTTCTGACTTTGTTGAGATGTTTGTCGGTGTCGGTGCCTCACGGGTACGTGATATGTTCGAAACCGCGAAAAAACACGCGCCATGTATTATCTTTATCGATGAGATCGATGCCGTTGGTCGCCATCGTGGTGCCGGTTTGGGTGGTGGTCATGATGAGCGTGAGCAGACCTTGAACCAGTTACTGGTTGAGATGGATGGTTTCGAAGGTAATGAAGGTGTCATTGTTATCGCTGCGACCAATCGTCCTGATGTGCTTGATCCGGCTTTATTAAGACCAGGGCGTTTCGATCGTCAGGTTGTTGTGCCGTTGCCAGACATCCGTGGCCGTGAACAGATACTTAAAGTGCATATTCGTAAAGTGCCGGAAGCGGCGGATGTAAGGCTGGCAATCATCGCCCGTGGCACGCCGGGGTTCTCTGGCGCCGACTTGGCGAACCTGGTGAATGAGGCCGCATTGGGTGCCGCGCGTGAAAATAGTAAAGATGTCAACATGTCACATTTTGAGCGTGCAAAAGATAAAATCATGATGGGCACAGAGCGACGCTCCATGGTGATGTCTGAAAAAGAGAAAAAACTTACTGCTTATCATGAATCGGGGCATGCGATTGTTGGGCGTTTAGTGCCTGAGCATGACCCCGTCTATAAAATAAGTATTATTCCTCGTGGGCGCGCCCTGGGTGTAACTATGTTTTTGCCTGAGGAAGATCGCTATAGTCTCAGTAAACAACATTTGGAAAGCCAGATTTCCAGTCTGTTCGGTGGCCGTATCGCTGAGGAACTTATCTATGGTAAAGACAGTGTGACGACGGGTGCTTCCAATGATATTGAACGGGCAACTGATATCGCTCGTAATATGGTAACCAAGTGGGGTTTGTCTGATCGCCTAGGACCTTTGACTTATTCGGAAGATGAAGGTGAAGTTTTTCTTGGCCGCTCAGTAACTCAGCATAAAAACTTAGGCGACGATACGGCGCGTATTATTGATGAAGAGATTCGTTGCATAATCGATATTAACTACAAGCGTGCTGAAAGTTTATTGAAAGAGCACCTTAATGTATTACATACGATGACAGATGCGCTGATGAAATACGAGACTATCGATGCGAATCAGATTGACGCTTTGATGGAAGGTAGAGATGTGCCGCCACCGAAGGATTGGGTTGATGTCGATGATGATGACGATACCAGTAGTTCAGTATCAGGTAAAAAAGAGAATAAAAGTACAGGTAAAGACGGTACGATTGGTGGGCCAGCTGGCCAGCATTAACCGTTAAACTGTACAGGATAATAATTGAAAGGGGCGAAAGCCCCTTTCTGCGTTATAAGCCCAGTCGTAACTGGCTATAGCCTGATGGTAATGAATTTCTTATGTGTATTACAAATGTCATGGCAGGCGTTTAACAGGTGGTATAAATAGTATGCAGAAAATACTGGAACGAATTCGCTCAGGCCATTGGGTGGTTATGGGTATATTAAATGTTACCCCTGATTCGTTTTCAGATGGAGGCAAGTATAGCCATCTGAATCATGCATTAACACATGCGTTGCAGATGCAAGACGAGGGCGCGGAGATAATCGATATCGGTGGTGAATCGACGCGTCCGGGGTCTAAGCTGATTTCATTAACGGAAGAGTTGCAGCGTGTCATACCGGTAATCGAGAAAATTCGAGAACATTCTAAGGTTGCTATTTCGATAGATAGTAGCAAGCCGCAAGTGATGGCGGCGGCTATTGAAGCAGGTGCTACCATGGTAAATGATGTCAATGCCTTGCATGCTGAAGGTGCGCTAGATGTATGTATTGAACATCAATTGCCTGTGTGTTTGATGCATAATTTAATGTATAAACGGGGTGGTCCTGAAACGATGCAAAATAATCCATTATATGAAAATGTGGTGGACGAAGTGACGAGCTATTTGATAGAGCGGGCAAAGGTTTGTATTAAGAGGGGTATGCGAAAAGAAAATATAATCATTGACCCTGGTTTTGGTTTTGGGAAAAATTTGAAAAATAACCTATCCTTGTTAAAGGAAATGCAGCAGTTTTGTGCCCTGGATTACCCGGTATTGGTCGGCGTCTCCAGGAAGAGCATGTTTGGGCATCTGCTGGCAAGAGATGTTGAAGAAAGGCTGATTGCCAGTACATCGGCAGCCGTTATTGCCTATCAAAAGGGAGCTCGATTTTTTAGAGTGCATGATGTTGCCCAGACATGTGATGCGTTAGCGTTATGTGAAGCGGTGACTTAAATTATATATTTGGTGTAGATGATGATAAAAAAATATTTTGGTACGGACGGAATTCGAGGCAAAGTGGGATCGGGTTTAATGACCCCAGAAAAAGTGCTCAAGTTAGGTTGGGCCGTTGGGCGTGTGTTGGCTTCACAAAAGGATGCGACCGGCAGTAATCGAGTTGTTATTGGTAAAGATACACGTATTTCTGGGTATATGTTTGAGTCTGCATTAGAGGCGGGGTTGTCTGCAGCAGGCGTGGACGTTGATTTGCTTGGCCCTATGCCGACACCAGGTATTGCTTATTTGACACGTACACTACGTGCATCTGCCGGTATTGTCATTAGTGCGTCACACAACCCGTTTTATGACAATGGCCTTAAGTTTTTCTCGCCAGAAGGGAAAAAACTTGATGATGAAATTGAGTATGCCATTGAGGCTATGTTTGAGTCTGAAATGAGTATTGTCGATTCTTCAGCTCTTGGTAAAGCGCAGCGGATTGTTGACGCACATGGTCGATATGTAGAGGCTTGTAAAGCGACTATTCCGATGAGTGTGCGTTTTAACGGTTTGAAAGTGGTTCTCGATTGTTCCAATGGCGCCACCTATGACATTGCGCCTAAAGTATTTGCAGAGTTAGGTGCAGAAGTGATTGCCATCGGTGATAAGCCTGACGGTTTAAACATTAATCTTAACTGTGGCTCCACACATCCTGAGCAGTTAATAGCCAGGGTCGCAATTGAAAATGCTGATTTAGGTATAGCCTTTGATGGTGATGGCGATCGCGTGTTGATGGTAGATAAGAAAGGTGAAGTTGTCGACGGCGATGAATTGCTCTACATAATTGCACGTTCTCGTCTGAGCGAAGGTGAAGATATAGGTGGCGTTGTCGGTACGCTGATGACCAACCTGGGTATGGAATTAGCAGTAAAAGATCTTGGCCTGGAATTTGCTCGAAGTGATGTTGGTGATCGATACGTGCTTGAAACCATGAATGAAAAAGGTTGGGTTATTGGCGGTGAATCATCAGGTCATATCATATGTATTGATAGAACCACAACAGGTGATGGAATCGTCTCTGCATTGCAGGTAATGGCCTACCTGGCGAAAGAAAAAATAACCCTGCACGAAGCAAAATCAGGCATGAAAAAATTCCCACAGATAATGATCAATGTGTCGCTACCTGGTCATGCGGATCCAATGCAATCTGCTGTTGTACAGCAGGCGGTAAAGCAGGCAGAAAGTAAGCTTAATGGTCGAGGCCGTGTGTTGCTGCGTCCATCAGGTACAGAACCATTGATTCGCGTCATGGTGGAAGGTGAAGACGAGTTACTGGTTTCACAGTTGGCAAAGAACATCGCAACTGAGGTTGAGCAGGCAGCTCAGGCAGCGTAAACGACCCGTTTAGATTTTACCTGCGTATATAAAATTAATTTTCGTTGGTTTTTATCTATTCATTGATGTTTTAACGTCAATAAACACGGTATGAAACGTTATTAATTTATTTCTGCATTACTGATACGTCTTACGTAACGAAATCACATAAGGGCACCTCTATTAATTGCTTATGTCCTCTGCGTGACCTGAAGCATGTAGCTGCAAGGCGTGAGCCGCAGCAGAATGGTTATTCCATTCTCTAGGTTCACAACGCGGCAGATGCATGCTTCAGGTCACGCCTTACGGGGCTTTAACCCCGACTCAGACGCAGCGTTGCACTTTCTTGATATGCAATGGGGAGCATGGCTTCAAAAGTACGCCTTGATTCTGAGCCGGGGGTAAAGCCAGGGGGCGCAAGCAATTAATAGAGGTGCCCTTAAGCCTTGGCTTCATGATTCCAATATAGATTCATCACAAAATAGCTGTTCGATTGTTTCCCGTCGGCGTACGACCTGATCTTTATCTGCATCTACCATTATTTCGACAACGCGTGGTCGTGAATTATAATTAGAGCTCATGCTAAAACCATACGCACCTGAAGACCGGATTGCTAACAAATCCCCTTGCTCTATCGCCAACTCACGCTCCTTACCCAGAAAATCACCTGTCTCACAAATTGGCCCCACAACATCATATGTTTTAGTCTTTCGTTTCAAACTTTCGACCACCGGTACGATTGCCTGCCAGGCTTGATATAACGCAGGGCGCATCAAATCATTCATCGCAGCATCAACGATTGCAAAATTTTTCTCTCCGTTGTTTTTGATGTATTGAACTCGGGTTAATAAAATGCCCGCATTACCAACCACAGCTCGCCCAGGTTCAATGAGTATTTCAAACTCTCGCCCTTGTAGACGCTGTAATACAGCAGCCATTTGTTCTTCCGGCAACGGCGGCGTTTCATCTCGGTATCGGATACCCAGTCCGCCACCTAAATCCAGATGATGCAGATTGATACCACTTTCTGCTAAACGATCAACCAACACCAATACTCGGTCCAAGGCATCAACGAAAGGGGTAACGTCGGTTAGCTGAGAGCCGATATGACAATCAACACCCTCTATTCTAAGATGCTCAGAAGCAGCTATGGTCTGATAGACATCAAAAGCATCGTCAATCGCAATACCAAATTTATTGTCTTTTAATCCTGTTGAAATGTAAGGATGTGTTTTTGCATCGACATCGGGATTCACTCGCAAAGATACGGGCGCTTGTACACCTTTTTTTGCCGCCACCTGTGCTAACAACGTAAGCTCCGCCTGCGACTCCACGTTGAAACAACGAATACCAACATCCAGAGCACGTCGCATTTCTTCAGCATTTTTACCAACGCCAGAAAATACAATTTTATCGGCACTTCCACCTGCACGTAAAACGCGCTCAAGCTCACCTACAGAAACTATATCAAAACCCGAACCCAATTTTGCCAGTACATTTAACACCGCAAGATTTGAATTTGCTTTTACCGCATAACACACCAAGTGTGGCCGCTCACCTAAAGCTGAATCAAAAGCTTTCCAGTGGCGCTCAATTGTGGCGCGTGAATATACGTAACAGGGTGTTCCCCACTTTTCGATATTTGCATTGATATCAACATCTTCAGCCCATAGGCGGCCATTTTTGTAATTAAAATAATCCATTGCTAAACTTTTACCGTCATACTTTTTTCATTAAATAATWTTGTTCAAAAATTTTTACTTACTTTTTCGTTGCGTGTTCATCGCCCTCTTGAGGCAGATACAGGTCTCCTTGCATGCCGCAAGCACTTAATCCTACAAATAACAACATAACGATTGTTGTTATTATTTTACTTATCATTTGTTGTTTAAGCATTATTACTGCAAAATCTCCRCTTTATCCTTTACCCCAACTATTTGTTATTATGTCAGAACTTGAAGCTATTATCATCGAWACCGATGASCAYCCCGAYGCCGCCGTTATCTGGYTACATGGATTAGGYGCMGATGGTAACGACTTTGTACCKATTRTYGARCAATTACARTTASMATCAGATYTRGYKATTCGTTTTATCTTTCCACATGCTCCCATTCGACCCATTACCATAAACCAGGGTTATCCGATGTCTGGTTGGTATGACATCAGCAGCCAGTCCATTGTCGCGCAGGAAGACGAAACAGGTATAAAAGAATCTTCCGCTATTTTAAAGCAACTCTGTGAAGAACAGGAAAAAAATGGCATCACAGCCAGCAGAATCGTGCTTGCCGGTTTCTCCCAAGGTGGCGCCATCGCTTTGCATTGTGGCTGTCGATATCCAAAACCACTGGCGGGTATTATGGCGCTGTCCACTTATCTTCCTCTACCTGAATCGCTAGACGATGAGATCAGTGATGTCGCAATAGAAATCCCCATCTTTATGGCGCACGGTCTACAAGATGATATCGTTGATTATCAATATGGTAGAGATAGCATGCAACAGCTCGAATCATATGACCTGGATGTTCACTGGCATGAATATGAAATGGGTCATTCCGTTTGTCTGGAAGAAATTCAGCATATTCGACGCTGGCTTATCGAAATTCTGTAACCGGTAAACTACCTTCTTAACAAATTATTTTGATAACGACACCTTATAATGCATACGGTCTCGATAATGAAATAAGTTCGCCTTTATCCTTAAGTTTGACTATTATTCGGGTATAACTTATTTTCACCACGCTTATCTCACCATTGGTTATGGATAAAAAAAGTTTAAAACTCGCTATGGATTTATCACCCGCAGAACCTTTGTGGAAGCTTGTCCCTACGCACGATGAAGATGGCGGACCTGTTAGCGATCTACTAATGATCATCCCAAAACTGAAGACCAGGCCTGAACCATACATAAAAGACACCCTGGCCAATATTGAATTTTCTCTCATACAATTTAACGATGAAATTTTATTTGCTAACCTGGACATGAAGCTCAATACCCTGTGGATTTCATTTAAAGCCGTACCTGGTATATATGGTAAAATTGTTTCTACCTTACGAATTAACGTACCTAATGCTGTACTGGTCGGTGACACCCACTCACGACTTAATCAATGATAATTAATCAATGGAATAAGATATGACTCAAACTGCCATGGATGCGGCTGCATTCTCAGAAATGAAAGAAATAATGGGCGACTCTTTTAAAGAAATCATTTCGATGTGTCTGCAAAGTTTACCCGAGCAATTATCAGAAATTGAATCCGCCATTCAAAACGACGATGCTGATGTTGTCTTTAACGTGTCTCACAAAATGAAAAGTTCGTGCAGTACGATTGGGGCTTTTGGTCTGGCCGAAATAGCTGAAGTTGTCGAGTTAATCGGGCGTGATGGCTCTGCTAATATTTCTAGCCAGGTGTTTAACGATCTAAGCAACGCCACGCAACAGGTGATTACTATTTTGCAGGCCGAATTACAAAGTTAAAACACCGGTTATTCTAGATTGATTTACGATATTCCACGGGAGACTTCCCTGTCCATTTTTTAAACGCCCTGGAAAATGCGCTCTGCTCAGAAAAACCCAATAAAAAAGCAATATCACTCATCCTGTTTAGTGGGTTTTTTATATACTGCTTTGCCAGCATTTCACGCACACTGTCTAACAAAAACCTGAACGTTGTCTGATGCTCTTTAAGGCGGCGCTGTAAACTTCGCTCACTTAAATTTAATTCACTAGCAACCAGCTTATCCGTTACCGGGCCATCAGGAAGGTGGTCAAAAATTATCGATTTAACCTGCTGCACGATATCACCTTGTTTTATATCAATGAGTATTTTCATTAACATTTCGTCATGCATTAAAGCTATCTGTTTATTCGCTGAAGGTAATACACGATCAACGTCCGCTCTGGCAAACGTCAAGCTGCTCTTTTCTGCATCAAACTGTATATCACTACGAAAATAATCGCTTATCTCTTTCGAACATACCGG
>NVSH01000035.1 GCA_002401185.1 Gammaproteobacteria bacterium
GGCATCAGGCATCTGTACTCTAAAACGATCCGCAAACTTTCCAGACCTAGCGCTTTCATGATCAGGCATTAATTCATCAGCTCTTTAGTTTGTCCCGGCATAACGTCATATAGTTATGTTGGGTCAAACAACATTACTGTTTCAACAGAAGACTTCGACGGGTCTGATTGAAGTCTTCCAAAAAGATAACCAGCGCTGGTTAACGATAGATGCGATTGAACAGTCACGCATTGATATCGAGCAAGGTGAAAAACTTGTAACAGCATTACATGAAGCCTTCCTGGCGGTGTTGTTGTTCACTGAAACCCCTAAAAAAGTTTTACTGGCTGGTTTGGGTGGCGGGGCACTTGCACGTTATCTGCATAGTATTCATCCTGAAATAACAGGTGTCGCCGTGGAAAAGGATGGACTGATAGCTGATCTTGCTACGCGCTATTTTTCTTTCCCTGAAAAAAACTGGTCGATAATTACCGATGATATTCGACACTGGCATGATGAAACGTATGATTTTATCGTCGCTGATATTGCCGAAGATGTATTAACGCCTGCATGGTTGACCAGTAATAAGATGTTATTGCAATTCAAACAACAACTATCGTCCGATGGTGTACTGGTTATCAATTTTCTGGTTACTGACGCGCAATCATTCAGTCGAGAGTTAACGACTATTCGGGAAATCTTTAAGCGTCGAACATTATGCCTGAGCGTGCCAGAGCATAAAAATGTTGTCGTGATTGCATTTAATAATCAGCCTTCTTACGCATCAAAAGCACAGTTAAACTCACGAGTTATGGCGTTAACTGCATTATGGGGATTTGATTTTAATGTGCTGTTATCGCAGTTGTTAAAAGATAACCCCGTTGGAAGTGGTATTTTATAAGGTTGTCTTTCTTCTCGATTAGTATCAAGTTCAATGAGTTGTCGTATTAATAAACTGATCACTACCCGTTATAAAATCAATAGTGGTTTGTATAATGGCGGGGTCACGTAATATTCTGCGATGCCCTAAACCACGAGTTTTTATAAAGTGTGCGTTCTTCCATGCGCGTGCGATCTTTTGTCCTTCATGCCATGACACGTCGATATCGTCTACGTCATGTATAACCAATGCATGTGAATCTAATTGATTGATATTGTTTTCCATGGAAGTTGCTTGCCAGATATCGTCACCAAAGTTTTTTTCGATGCAACGTATTAATTCGTGTTCAACCTTGCTAGATAATTCAAGCATCGTCGCAAATTTATTGACCAGGCCGATGGTGGCTGCTGGTGGTGCGATGTTAACCACACGTTTAACCGTAAACCCTTTTTTCATAGCGACCGCCAGGCAAGGTCCACCAAATGAGTGAGTGATTACCGCTTTAAAAGGGCCGAATGTTTTATCCAGGGTTAGAATGGTGTCTGCAATTTCATAGATATTTGTCTGTTTACCTGTGCTGTCACCATGTGCGGGTGCGTCAAAACTCAAGACACGATAACCAACGTTGACCAATGACTCGGCAATATTGCCGAGTTGTGTGCCACGGCCACTCCAGCCATGGATCAGTAATACTATGTCACCTGTCGTGCCCCACTGGTAGCTAACAATCTTTTTGTTATTGATTTCGTGTTGTTTAATCAATGCGGAATGACGCGCTGTTTGCTCAGACTTTGGGGTATTGTAGCGTTGCGGTGTAAGCCAGAGTTTGTAGGCTGCGTAGCCGGCAAGTCTTGGTGATAGGTATCCGCCTATTTTAAAAATAAGACGGAATAGTTTTAAAATGAAAGGGACAGGGCGAGATAAAGTCGTCATCGCTGTATTGGGCCTGGCATATTGTCTCGCTTGGCTAGCCTGAGCGTGCATAGCAATGCCCTCATTATTGCTTTTTTTTCTTGTAAATCATCATTAGTTTTATTTTGCAACAGTTGCATATTGAAACTTAATCATAAATGGTTGCGTAATGCAACTGTTATCTTTAAGGTAGTATCATGAGAAATAGTTATCTTGACGACATGAACTGTTCACTCGCGAATGCATTGGAGTTAATAGGGGAACGATGGACGTTATTAATTCTTCGTGAAGCGTTTTATGGTTCCTGTCGGTTTGAGGACTTTCAGCAACATTTAGGTGTTGCTCGAAATATTCTTACCGCCAGATTAAGKAAATTATGTGACAGTGGTGTATTGCAGCGTGTACCTGTTAAGGAAGGTGCAAAAAGACATGAATACCGTTTGACATCAATGGGTAGGGATTTATTCCCGGCATTGATCGCGCTGAACCAATGGGGTGATCGCTGGCTTCATGATGCGGGTGCACCGGTTAAATTTGTTGAGCATGCTACGGGCAATGAAATCGCAGCTGTTACCATCCAGGCTGACGATGGTCGAACACTCGATGCACGGGATTTGGTGATACTGCCGGGGCCTGGCGCAAATGCTAAAACGAAAGAGCGTTTACATTTATTACAGCTTGCCTGGGAAAAACACAATAAAAGTTAATGAATATCTCGCTAAATGATAACCATGTGATAATTGTAGTTAATGGTTCAAGGCATTCCAATAAAATACGAGAAGGTAGTTTAACTATAATTTAATAAGGTATATTGATATGGCTTATCTATGTGAAGTATGTGGTATGGGTGTTGGTTCGATGACGTGTGCTGAATGCGGTAAGGAGTTAGTGCATGACACGATTAAGACCGAGGACGGCACGACGGTGCATGTGTCAAAATGTCCAGATGGCCATGGTATGGTCAAGTCTCCTATGTGTTGTGGTCAGGATATGGCAAGTAAATAAACCATATAAGAAACTTTAAGTGTTTAGATATAAAAAAAGCAGCTTTATTAGCTGCTTTTTTTATAGGTATTTAGTCGAATTGTCTTATGATGCCTGTCACCACGCCTAATACTTCCACTTCTTCATTTTTAAGTCGTATGGCTTTCATATCTGGATTGGCCGGCTGTAAACGAATGCCATCGGCTTCGATATAAAACTTTTTCAGTGTAACCTGCTCACCGTTAATCAGTGCAACGACAGATTGCCCATTCTCGGCAGATTGTTTCTTTTCTATGATGACGATATCGCCATCCTGTATGTTGTCATCAATCATGGAATGCCCCGATACTTTTAGTGCATAAGTATCTTTGCGTACCATATTGGCAGGAACTTTTACCTGTTCATTATCTTCGATACGTTCAATCGGTTTGCCTGCGGTAATTTTTCCTAATAAAGGGATGCTTACCAGATTTGATAATTCGTTATCTAGTACTTCAGCAAGTGGTTCAAGACCGGGTGTCCAAACAGGACGTCGATTTTTTGGCAGTAATAGTGATATGTTGTTCATTATTTTTATTATTTTTTATGTGAGTAATCAAAGCATAGCTTACATCAAGAGAGATATATACTGGTAATTGAATTGTAGGCGTTCAGCGATGGTCATTGCTGTGTAAATGCAAAGAACTATTAAATACATGGTCGTAATGTGTGTCATTAGTTTACGAATATTATATTCGATGTTTTTCATTTTAATATACGACAAGCTAGTTGTTGAATTTGCAATGATTAAATAACTGGGTGTAAAGTGATGATTTAGAACATAGTGTAAAGTGGTTGGAAAGTTTCGAGAAATCGATTTGATTGAACGTGTGTTAAACAACACTGTGTTTGAATCAATATTTATCAATTTTTTAGATCGTATCGTTATCAATGGTGATTGTTTTAAAGCCGCTGTCGGTAAATGACGATTGCGTAGGTGAAATGTTCAATGCATTGCATGCATACTTTTGAGTTATGGTAATGAGTCTCGAGGCCAACCCTGCTGCCAAGCTCATTGTTCGTCTTGTGGTGTACTCTTTTCTTGGCTGGTTTTTTCTCGGGTTTAATCCATTTGGTATTGGTGATAAGACAGATCAGGCTACACAGGATGCTTTATATAAAATAGCAGCACCGTATTATCTTTCGTCTGCACAACAGGATATTGTTGTTGTACTCATCAATCAATCATCCATAAGTGAGTTATATGAACGTCAGGTCATTGAAGCAAATGAATGGCCTATACGGTATCGCGATCATGCTTATCTGCTGAGCAGGATACTCAAGTACAGTCCACAATCTGTGTTTGTAGATATCTACTTTAAACAGGAGCGTTCTACAGACGATAGTTTTGACCAGTTTATGCGTTTGACTGATCGCATGTCTAAAAAGTATGGAAGCACTCTTTTATTTGCTGGTGGCTATCAGGATGAGCAATACACGGATATTCAGCATAAGCTAGCTGATATAGGTGAGTTGGTGCTCAACGGCTGGCAGGGTTACGGTCAGGCTTACCCGTTAAATGATCGTGGTCACATGACAGCTGCGTATCGACTGTATCAATTAGCATGCCTGGGTGACGCAACTCTACAATCGTGCCAGTCACCACGTATCGATGTTGCCGCAATTGAGGCAGGCCATGCGCTCTCAGTACGTTGGGGTAGTCGGCCAGGTCAGGTTGTGTTCCCCGAATTTGCAAATTCAGTTTGTGTTGATCGTAGCGGCTCACTCTTCGAGGTTGGACGTCAAGTATTGTTTGGCTTTATAGAAGATCTGGTCAGCTATGATGAACTGTCTGACCCGGTCAACGCCCAGTGCGCTTATCATTCAATGATCTATGCCGACGAACTGGTCTATATTGACAAATCGGGTTCTGACAAGCAGAAACAGCGACTTGCGTCAGCATTAAAAGACAAGATAGTAATGTATGGACTTAGTCTTGAGGGTCTACACGATACTGTTTATTCACCAGTCCATGGCCAATTACCCGGTGTTTTTTTTCATGCCATGGCGCTTGATAATATGATGAATTATGGGGCTAACTATGTGCGTGCTGCAGATGATCAGATTGCTTTTATCAATATGTACGTCTGGGTCTTTATGACCATAATTTTCAGCCTTGTGTTGTTCTACTACGATAGACAAGAGTACGCTTTCAGTAGTAAAGGCGATTACTGGATAAAATATAAAAGTTTTGAAAATCACATATCAGCATTCCGGTTGTTCTGGCTTGCGGTTTTGACAATATCCATAATATCGATATTAATGTTTTTATTTATGCGTTACGAACCACTAAATTCTATCGGTTTTCTAGTACTAATASKYSYRTMRTSSSRKYYSGTGCNCAKTMNATWTWRCNTGRGTWARWTYTNNGGATGCTGACTTTTTCCTGGTTGAACAGTTTATTCTCGATGTTGTGTACATGGTTTACTAAGTTATCTAGATTGTCCTTGGGGCGAGTGCATAACAACGCTATAAAAGTTAACAATACCGGGCAGATGGCTACAGAAAAAACAGAGGCCTTCTATAAGGACATTTTTGATATTGAACTGGTTATGGAGCAAGGCTGGATGCAAGTGTGTAACACAGAGTCTGATTTAGCTACACGTGTAAACATCATTTCTGAAAAGGGCATTTGTGCACCTGTTCCTGATCTGTTCATTGAGGTTGAAAACGTTGAAACGGCACTGTTTCGGGTAAACGATGCAAAATTTGAAATCGTGTATGGCCCAGTAACTGACACCAGAGGTATTTGCCAGTTTTATGTTCGCGATCCATTTGGTAAGTTAATTAATGTGTATCAAGGTAAGAAGAAAGCTGTACATGAAAAAAATGGATGATCTAAACGATAGATAATATCAATTATTGTAATCCGTTCTGATTTTTGCAGTAGGTGGTTTGTAACGTTAAGTTGAATAACGATTATTTAAGGAGAAGTGATATGTTTATAAAGCAGTTACGTATTGTCGGTGTTGTTCTGGCAGGGTATTTATTCATTATGCCGCCACTGATGGCAGAAAAGGATCTTGATATGATTGTATCATTTGATGACGAGGAAGTTGAAGTCAGAATTAATGGCGAAATTGATTATTGGTCAATTGCAAAACTTGGCAAGTTGCCGATTACAATCCTGGAAAAAGATAGCAGTAATTTTGTCAGGATAAAAATTGCAGATAAAAAGATGGTGTGGGTAAGTTTGTCTTACGTGACCACGAATCAGCAGGCCGCGCTGAAAAAAAATTGTCAATCACAACAAATTTCAATGGTTGAGAGCAAAAAACAATTTGGTGCTCGCGGGATCGGTGAATCATGCGAATAAGTATCGATAATTATTTATTGGTTTGTTTGGTGGTTGCCTGTTTTACGTTGTCAGGTTGTAAAGGCATTCGTGATCTTGATGTTTTTTCTGCCAGCGGCTCAAGCTCAGACGATGTGAAAGGTATGTTTATTAATGAGGTAAAGAGTGACTTTAAAAAGGCTGATGATTCAAATGCAGTAAAAAGAAAGGTTGGGTGGAAAAAGGATGTGGGTTATGCTCGTTATGGAAATAAAACACTTGCAAGTCTACCTGCGCTACACATTTATGTGAATAAAGTGCTCACGAATTTACGTGAGAATATATCGGGTAACCCTGCTGTAGCAACCGTTTATATCACGCCACAAAAAGATTTCGAAGCCTATACGTTAGAAAATGGCGCCATCTTCGTCAGTCTAGGTACTTTATTGGCACTGAAAAACGAAGATGAGCTTGCCGCACTGATGGCGCATGAATATGCACATGTTCTGTTAAATCATCATGCCAAAGATACATTTGAATTCGTGACCAAATATGGCATGCGTTATGCGAATCTATATCTGCAGAGTAGGGCAAGTTCAGGCCAATCACAAAATAAACAGATGAAAACATTAAAGGTCGCCAACTGGGTCGCAGACAAGGCACTATTTCCCAATTGGAATAAAGGACAGGAAAACGATGCGGATATTCTGGCAATCGATTTGCTTATAAAGGCAAAATATAATGCAGATGCAATGGCTGCAATGCTGAAAAAAGTCGAGCAGACGATTCTTGAGAAAAAGAAATTTGTTGGTCAAAACCCAGTCAATGTATCTAAAGGTGCAAAGGATCGAAGTAAGATGAAGCTTGACCTGGATGTGCTCGCGGCGAATGCAGTGGGTAATCTTGAGAACCAGCTGGATCGTGATTACGAGTCGGCCAAGGTTAGGCAAAAACGTGTCAGAGATTACCTGAAACGTGAGTATAGAAAACGTCCTCGTCCGAAATATCTGATTGCCGAATATCGAGCACGTTTTCAAAAACGAAATACCAGGCTCAGGTTAAATCAATATCAAAGTGCGCACAATGCGGAGCAGGCGTTGCTTTCTGATAAACAAGGGTTAGATAAGGCTGTTCCTCTGGGTCAATCTGCTCTTGGTGGAGCACTTGGCGAGGATCCTTATACTCGCATGCTTATGTTTTACATGCGTAATGCTCAAAAGTATGCAGGTAAAGCAGAGATCAACCTGAAGAAGGCATACGCTACGGGTGGCGCACCGATGTATACCTATGAGTTGTTGGTCGAGCAGAGCATGCAGCGCCAACAACTAAAGCAAGCAAAAAAACTATTGGAAGAAATGGAAGTTGAGTTTGATAAACCCGTCGAGATTTTGCCGGATTTAATATTCGTAACGAAGCAACTGGGTAAAAGTACGTCGACGTATCTTTTTCGTTGTCTGGCCTTAGGGGATAGCGAACTTATCAAACAGTGCAACATAGCTTCCAGAAGGTAATAACCAGAAGGGGTTAAAGGATATGAAATTTAAGTGATTAAGCTTCTGTTGCTGACTGCTTACTAAAAAGCGTGACTCATACACACTGCGTTTTTGATAGAACTAGAATACATTGCTGGTTAACCGATGTGTAATTCTTCCATAAAATAACAAACGCAATCTTGTCTAATCGCTCTTTTATTAACGGTAAACATTGCCAGGGTTATGCTTTTTTTTAACAGTAGTCGATGATTTTTTCTTTCGATATATTCATTTGTTATGTCTTCATCGCTTTCGTTTTTGACGAGTAAAGGATTTTCTTTGCTTGATTTAACGATCGCAAATTCAGTGCCAGCTTGAATCTGTTGGAAATTTCTATCTTCCAGTTCTGCGTTTAAGACGATGTCGCCGTTGTCGGAATCGTAGTCGGCAAGTGCCACGGTTTTTGGAATAATGACACGAGCTATCGTGTGATAGAGTTTTAACTTGGTGACTTCCGGTGGCGTTAGCTCATCCATCTTAAGGACGGTTTCTAGAAATTGCAGCGCATGATCTTCGCCAGATTTTTCACCTGATTGCCCACATTCAAGTACTACAGAAGGGCAGAAGTCTGCAAAGGCCGAGGATTGCACACCTTTTGGTGTGGTGAAATAAACAGCACTATCACTGAATTTTGATGCCAGCACAAGTCCATGTGGGTTGAGGATGTTGATGCAGGCGTAGTGTGGGTTTTTACCCGTGTTGTTGTGGATATCRATACTGGCAAAAGGTTTTTTTTTCTGCATGATATTGGTCACGGTTTGCATCACATCTTTTTCTGCCGATTCGTTATGATGGCTACCTGGCCAGATACGATTGAAATCTTCCTGTGTATCCAGGTGTCGTTGATTTTGTTCTGCAGCAGCGACATTACCAATAAAGATGGAGATCGCTCGGGGTAGTTTTTTATTACGGTATCGTCGTAATAAACGTTGTATAGCATAGAAACCGGTGGTCTCGTTGCCATGTAATAATGTGCAGATAAATAACGGTTGAGGGTTGTTGCCGTTTAAATGGAAAAGTGTTGGCGCACCGAGGATATCATTTAGTTCTTCAGCTTTGGCATTTAACAGTGCGTCGGGTATGTGGGTCATTTCATTTAACATGGTATTTTTACTGTGATTAATTTAGGGGCTTATTTCGTCTGTTTGTTCGATGTCCCATTCGTGAACAGGCCGACCTGATATCTGGTTTTTTAAGTAACGTAATGTGAGTTTTGCTCTGTCATTATGATGCGCATCGAGAAAGTCTAACTGCCACTGGCTGCCGGTTTTATTTTTTTCTACGCGTTGTTGAATGATGGAAAGGTAACGTTGAGTATCGTCCTGGTTGATGCCTAAATGATATAAACCGGCTTCGGCTTCGACTAGTAGTTTTTCTAATATAATTTTTTGCAGTGTATCGGTGGTTTTGCTTAACCACGGCGTTTTATGTTTTAGCCCGAGCTGTGCGCTGCGGTAAAAATTATTTTTTGCATCAGCAAATGGCAAAGTGTATTCGGGTGGGTTTTCCATCGTTGCATAATGATGAACAAGTCCGTAATAAAAAGCGATGTTAGCAATATTATCTAGCGTGGTTGGTGCACTTGCACATACTCGATGTTCGATTCGTAGATGTGGTGTGCCATTAGGATCAAAGCCTATTAATGGGCGGTTCCAGCGCCAGATCGTGCCATTATGTAGTCGTAAGTGCCTTACATCTGCAATGTCGGTCTGGTAATGCACGGGTAAAAGAATCGGGAAATGTTCGAGGTTTTCCTGAAAGCATTCAAACAGCGAGCCGCGAACGTAGTCTGAGCCAAAGCTGACACGATGTACTGGCCCAGCGGCTGCACCACCATAGCCACCCGTAGGAACAGCCTGTTCAAAGACAGGAATACGTGTTTCTTGCCATAGTCTCTGGCCGAACAGGCAGGGCGAGTTAGCGCTGATGGCAACCATCGGTGCGGACAAAAGTATCGAGGCATTGTAATAACGTGTAGCAACATCTTGTGGTATCTGAATATGTACCTGCAGTGAAGTGGTTGCGGCTTCCAGCATCACATCCTTATGACTGACGTGCAAATTATCTTTGCCGTTGATGTTGAGCTCTATTTCAAGGCCCTTGCGATGGCGTAAAACCTGTTCATTAAGTGCTTTATAACGATCGAGCAGGGAAATGTTTTTTAGCGTGAGATCGCTATCTTGCAGGGTGGGCAAAATACCAATGCCGAGTATCTGGCTATCGAGTGACTGTGCGGTTGACCAGCATTGTTGCCAAAGATTATTGAGTTTGTTTTCGAATATCGAAAGAACGTTGTTTGATAATCTTTCTGGCTCAACATTAAGCTCGATATTAAATTTCGCCAGTTCAGGACTGAGAAGGGCATTGTTAGCATGTTCAAGAAAGGCAGCATTGTTAGCAACAGGCTTGCCGGCTTTGTCGATTAACCATGCTTCAAGCTCATAACCGGCGATAAGGCTAGAGGTGGAAAATTTATTTTCTTCAAACCATTGTTTTACCAGCAGGGTTTCTTCTTTCAGGTGAGAAGTGAATTGCTGGTAATCGGTTTTAGTAAAACGGGTATATTGAATTTCTTCGCCCATGAAATAAGTTTAGTATAAACAGTGATAACAAGGGCGTGTTTTTCCTGTTATTTATGAGTGGTCGTTAATGGCGTAAGATTGAAGTAGGGCAATCATTTTATAGTTATAAATTTTTTTTAAAATAGTTTACATTCCAATGATAAAGTTGTAAAAATACACTTAACAAATTAGTGAGGCGTTTAGAAAAATTAGTATTAAGGTCAAATTTATTTCCTATTGTTAATTAACCAGTTCCGAGGTATGTATATGTCGAGAAAACATGGTCGAGCGAAAAGGCAAAAAAATAAATTACAGGCACTAGATTACTTATCGGAGGATAACGTAGTTATTGATTTTCACTCTTCACCTCACAATGATTTATACTGCCCCTCCCGCAAACAACAAACCCCACCAGCAAAACAGATAAAACCCATACAGGCAAAAAACAAAGCGCAGGATTTGTTTATGTCTGCGATAAAAACACACACTTTAATTTTTGGTTTGGGACCTGCAGGTACCGGTAAGAGTTATTGTACAGCAGCGATGGCCGCACAGGCTCTGATAGCCGGTGGCGTCGATAGCATAATCTTTACCCGCCCTGCCGTCGAAACTGGCAATAGTATGGGTTTTCTTCCTGGTAAACTGGATGAGAAATTTGATCCATATTTCAGCGCATTTAAATCGTGTTTGATCAGCAATGCAGGGAAAGGGGTTATCGAATGCGCGATAAAAAACGGTAATATCACGGTAGAACCGCTCGCTTATATGCGCGGCAAAACCTATAACCGTGCTTTTGTCGTATTGGATGAAGCACAGAACTGCACACCGGATGAAATGAAAATGTTTATGACGCGAATAGGGAAAGACTCAACTGTAGTCATCAACGGCGATTTAAGTCAGAAAGATATCCGCTGTTACTCGGGATTACATGATGCTATTACTCGTACACATGCAGTAAAAGGTATTTATGTGCATGAATTTGATTATGAAGACATTGTGCGTAGTGATATCGTTAAAGATATCATCATGTGTTATGACGATTCGGAACAAAAGATGCAGGAGTATCGAACGGCGGGAAGTAACCGGATGTAACCGTTAAAGGTAGTGCGGAAAAAATATTTAACATAGAGGCGTGGTTAACAATTTTTATTTTTCTCTGTGTTATGACAGTAACTTTATTGCTAACTGTTGTTGAGCTAATAATTTTATAGCTGCTCCGTTTTTTCTAGTTGCTCATAAAGTTCAAGCCATTCAAACTCGTCGTCGTCATGGCTTTTTTCTAACGCAGCTTTTTCGAGCAGGAGTTCCTGAAGTTTACGTTTGTTTTTCTCGGCGTAAATATCGTTGTCAGAAAGTTGTTCTGTGATTATTGTTATCTTTTCTGAAAGTGATTCCATGGTCGATTCTAATTGTTTGATTTTTTTTCTCAGTGGCGCTGTTTTTTTTCTTTGCTCGGCCTCGAGTCTTTTTCTTTGTTTGTTAGAGATCGATTGATCGTTATTACTGACATCATTGGTTGTATCGATATTATTTGGTGCCGCGTTATTATGTTCGCTTAACCATTTAGGGTAGTCATCTAAACTTAGTGGAAAATCACTGACAGATTGTTGGTTGACCAGTAATAATTTATCGCAGGTAACATTGAGCAAGTGTCTATCATGCGAAACAATGACCATCGCGCCAGAAAATTCCTGCAGTGCCTCTGCCAGGGCTTCACGCATTTCGATGTCGAGATGGTTAGTTGGCTCATCGAGCAATAATAAATTTGGTTTTTGGTAGATAATCATCGCTAACACGAGCCGTGATTTTTCGCCGCCWRWAWWTTTTTCAATTTTTGATAAAGCCATATCATTTGAAAAACCAAAACGACCGAGATGGTGTCTCAGGTCAGCTTCGCGTGCTTTTTTGTCAATCTGTTGTAGATGTTCTATCGGGGAGTGTTCGTCGTGTAGTTGTTCTAACTGATGTTGTGCGAAATAACCGATACTGGTTTCTTTCGCCAAACGAAACTCACCATGTTGAGTCTTTAATTGGTTGGCAAGTATTTTAATGAATGTAGATTTGCCCGCACCATTGGGGCCGAGTAAACCAATACGGTCACCTGGTAGTAATTGAAAATTGACGTCTTTTAATATGCAGGTATCACCATAACCAGCATCGACCTGCTCCATCTGTAATAAGATGTTTGGCATTTTTTCAGGTTCGAATAAAGAAAAATGAAAAGGTGAATCGACATGTGCTGGCGCGATAACCTGCATCCGCTCCAGCGCTTTTAATCGACTCTGAGCCTGTTTAGCTTTGGTGGCTTTTGCACGGAAACGTGTAATATAAGATTCGATGTGTGCGATATTTCGTTGTTGTTTTATATATTCGGATTGTTGGTTGGCTAATCGCTCTGCGCGAATACGTTCAAATGCCGTGTAATTGCCGGTGTAGAGCTGGATAGCCTGTTGTTCCAGGTGTGCAATATGGGTGCATATATTATTTAAAAAATCACGGTCATGTGAGATAAGTAATAAGGTGCCTCGATAGGCGGTTAACCAGGATTCGAGCCAGATGATGGTGTCTAAATCGAGATGATTGGTCGGTTCATCAAGTAATAATAAATCTGAACGACACATCAGAGCCTGGCCTAAATTCAAGCGCATACGCCAGCCGCCGGAGAATTCATTAATACTCCGGGATTGATCGCTCTGCTTAAATCCGAGGCCAAATAATAGCTGACTGGCGCGTGCATTTGCGCTGTAGCCGTCTATATTGTCGAGTTGTGTATGCAGCGTAGCGAGCAGAATGCCATCATTTTTTTCTTCGGCTATGGCGATATCGCTTTGTATCTGCCTTAATTCGACATCACCATCGAGCACAAAATCAATAGCGCTTTGATGTCCATCAGGTATCTCCTGTGCAACGTGTGCGGTCACCCAGTGGTCTGGGTACAGGCAATCACCAGCATCAGCGTGTAATTGATTTAATATCAGCGCAAAAAGGCTGGATTTCCCCGTGCCATTAGCGCCTGTTAAACCGACTTTTTGGCGAGGATGAATTTGAAAATTGGTATTTTCAAACAGCAGTTTAACGCCGCGTCTGACGACGAGATTGATAGCTTGTAACATGGGCGTATTGTAACGTTTAATCAAACGATGTGACATAATACGAAGCTGATGAAATGTTTATTGAGGATAAATAATGTTAAATGAACAACAACCTGCACCGGCATTTTCTGTGGTTGATGAAAACGATTGTTTGGTTAGTCTTGACGATTTTAAGGGCAATAAAAATGTGGTTTTGTATTTTTATCCAAAGGACGACACGCCCGGATGTACCATAGAAGCCAATCAATTTAGCCAGTTTATCGATGAGTTTTCGGCATTGGATACCGTCGTTTATGGCGTAAGCAAAGATAACTGCGCGAGCCATGTCGATTTTATCAGTAAATTTTCTTTGCAGGTTGGTCTGCTTGCGGATACCGAAGGCAAGCTATGTGACGCTTATGGTGTTTGGCAGGAAAAAGAAAAAAAGGACGTTAAAAAAATGGGTATTGTGCGTTCTACGTTCGTAATCGATAAAGAAGGCATCATTCGCTATGCTGAGTATGGCGTTGTGGCTGAGGGCCATGCACAGCTTATTTTGGATGTCGTGAAAAAGTTGTAGTTCTGGAACGTTTTGTTGAGCTTTTGTTTATTAAATAAGACTAGTATTAATAACAAGTTATAATTTTTAAAGAACTTTACCGCAGAGGCACAGAGAAAATCTATTTTTGGTAGTTGCGCCGTAGGCGCAGCTACCAAATAAAACTCTGCGTCTCCGCGCCTCTGCGGTTAAAGTTTTTCAGCTGTTGTCTAAAATTTAATATAAGCACCAGCAAAAACGCCATCGAAACTTAAATCAGCATCCGTATCTGAGG
>NVSH01000036.1 GCA_002401185.1 Gammaproteobacteria bacterium
ATGTTGCGGATATCATCCCCCGCTTGATAAATGCGTGATTCGTCGAACTCCATGCCACGGCCTTTAAAGGAAGACAGGTAAGCGCCACCTTGTTTGGCATGAACTTTACTGTTAGTCAGTGAAAGCTGACTGGCCTGCATGCGTAGCTGGATTAATGATTGTGCGCTAAGCCAGGTAATGCCTTCCGCTTGTTTGTCGGTGTTGTTATTCACTTAGTTTATTTGCGTGCATTTGCGGGAGGGTTTTTATGGTACAGGTACGCGAGCAATTAATTCTTGAATGAAACTGTTGGGTGTTATTCCTTCGGCCTCTGCTTCATAACTTAGTATCACGCGGTGGCGTAATACATCAAAAGCAATGGCCTGAATATCATCCGGGCTGACGTAGTCGCGTTGATCTAACCAGGCATAGGCGCGAGCGCATCGGTCGAGTGCAATGGTGGCGCGCGGGCTGGCGCCGTACAAAGACCAGTTGGCGACGTCCTCGCCATAAGCCGCTGGGTTGCGTGTGGCTAGCACCAGTTGCAGTAAATATTCTTCAAGGTTCTCGGCCATGTGGATATCAAGGATCTCACGGCGCGCGCCCAGGATGCTTTGCTGGCTTATTTTATCTACGGTGACAGCGGTTTTATTATCGGTCTCCTGTTTTGCTTCGTTTCGTGCCAGTTGCAGAATCTTCCTTTCAGCGGATGCATCGGGGTAGTCGATACTGACATGCATCAAAAAGCGATCCAGTTGTGCTTCGGGTAATGGGTAGGTGCCTTCCTGTTCGATCGGGTTTTGCGTTGCCATTACCATAAACAGTTTAGGCAACGGGTAGGTTATTTTTCCCACGGTGATCTGACGTTCTGCCATGGCTTCCAGTAATGCAGATTGTACCTTGGCAGGTGCGCGGTTGATCTCGTCGGCCAATACCAGATTATGAAATAGCGGGCCCTGCTGAAATTGAAAAGTTCCGTCCTGTGGTCGGTAGATCTCGGTGCCAGTTAAATCGGCCGGTAGTAAATCGGGGGTAAATTGAATGCGGTGAAAATCACTTTCGATACCGTCACTTAACACTTTGATGGCTTTGGTCTTGGCCAGGCCGGGTGCGCCTTCGACCAGTAAATGGCCGTCGGCCAATAGCGCAATCAGTAGACGATCGACCAGTGCTTCCTGACCGATGATGTGATTTTGTATGTGTTGTTTAAGCTTGAGTATCGATTGTAGGTTTGACATATTTTTTTAAGACGTTATTTATTATTTTTTGGTTCAGTGTTTTCTTTAAGGGCACTTCTATTAATTGCTTATGTCCTCTGGCTTTACCCCCGGCTCAGAATCAAGGCGCACTTTTGAAGCCATGCTCATTGCATATCAAGAAAGTGCAACGCTGCGTCTGAGTCGGGGCTAAAGCCCCGTAGGGCGTGACCTGAAGCAACCATCTGCCGCGTTGTGAACCTAGAGAACGGAATAACCATTCTGCTGCGGCTCACGCCTTGCAGCTACATGCTTCAGATCACGCAGAGGGCATAAGCAATTAATAGAAGTGCCCTTAAGGTTAAAGACGACGCCAGGTTGCGAAAGTTCATTTCCTTTTTTAGCGTTTTTTCTGGCGTGTATTTTATCTTTATTTGTGTTGTAATACGCGATTAATTATTAGTAATAATTATTAAATTTTCAACATCAAGGTGCTTTCTTCTGGTGAGGTTTTCCAGAGAAAGATAATCGGGAAGCTAGTGAACATGCTTAGGTAACTGGGCATAGTAAATCTGGCGCTGCCCCCGCAACGGTGATTGGTGAGAATGGTTCGACCACTACGAAGCTGCTTTAATGCATTAAGCCTCGTGGGAAGGGAACGATTCAGGTATTCGTCAGAATGCACACCATAAGCCCGGAGACCGGCCTGATGTTTTATATACAGTCGCGGAGGGCGGCACGGTATTGATTAGTGCGATTGCGATATTGTGCTGGTCTTTCCTTGTTGCCTCCAATTTTTCTTTTGGAGGATTTTTGTGAAAACTATTTTATCTACAGGCGTATTGGTCGTAACGGCCAGCCTATCTTTAACTGTCAATTCTGCTACACAGGAAACGGTAACCGAGATACCCACGGTTATTGTGAGTGCCGCGCGTACCGAGCAAAGCACGTTGACAACACCAGCCAGTATAACCGTGATTACGCGTGAGCAGATTGAAGCGACCGGGGCGAGACATATCGTTGACGTGTTGCGTGGTCAGGGTGGTGTACGGATAACTGATCTGTTTGGCGATGGTAGTCGTGCCTCGGTGGGAATGCGTGGTTTCAGTGAAACCGCCAATTCAAATACCTTAGTGCTGGTGGATGGTAGACGTCTGAACAACATCGATATATCTAGCCCTGATTTAAACAGTATTTCTTTAAAAGATGTGGCACGTATAGAGATTGTACAGGGTAGTGCAGGTGTGTTGTTTGGTGATCAGGCGGTCGGTGGCGTGATTAATATTATTACCAACGGTTCTCGTGGCCAGGTTGGTTCTATAGAAGTGACTGCTGGTTCTTATGACGCTCTTGGCGTACGTGCAGTGATTGGTGATGATATAACGCAAAATCTACATTATAGACTTTCTGCAGAAGTTAGAGAGTCAGATAATTATCGTCGTGATAATAATGAAATTGAATATACTAATGTATTTGCTAAAACAGGTTATGACTATTCTGCAGGCACGGTGTTTGCTGAAGCACAATATGTAAAAGAAGAGCTGAATTTACCGGGGTCATTAATACAGCCTGAAGTCGATGTGGATCGACGCCAGACCTTTGTTGATTTTCTCGACGATTTTGCAAACTCAGAAACTGATATGGTTCGACTGGGTGTTTCGCATAACATCAATAGTAACTGGTCGTTTGAGGCCGAATCGACCTACCGTGATGTAGAAAGAGAAATACAGCAGAGTTTTCGTGGGTTTGTCATCAGTACACCCAGTTTCATTACCAGTACGCAGGTCGAAGTGACGCCAAGATTTATTGCGGTGTTCCCTGTAGCAAATGGTGAAATTCAGCTAACAGCTGGTATCGATTTTATTGATACAGATTACGAGTCTGAGATTACGGCGTCTGCTGATAAACAGGTAATGCTTGCTCAATATGTACAAGTGGTTGTGCCGCTGAGTAAAAAACTCAATATGACCGTGGGTTTTCGTCATGCAGAGGTTGAAGACGATGTGACTTCAACATCTACCAATGGCAAACAAAAGACGGACGTTAATGTTGCTGAGTTTGGTTTGGCCTTTGCAGTAAATGAAAACATACATTTATTTGGCCGCATCGATCAAAATTTTCGCTTTGCTAAAGTGGATGAATTAACGTATGTATCACCGGGTACACAATTAAAAGCGCAAACAGGTGATTCATTCGAAGCTGGTGTCGCGTATACAAAGAAAAAACACGCGACCAAATTGATTATTTATAAGTTGTCTTTGRMKNATKAAMTNGCYWWTGWTSCWAYRKYWRSRWWWSMMGTKSGMKCYWTMTWWRMKRRMNNGSAARTRWAAAYTYTGACCCTACAACACACCAGGGCGTTATCCTGGAATCAAGGTATGACCTTGGTTCGAAAATCAGTCTGTCTGGCAACTACACGTATACGGATGCCACATTCGATTCGGGCGTGTTTTCTGGCAATCAGATCTCCGGTGTAGCTGAAAACAGTGCGAGAGTAGATATAAATTACGCAATAAGCAGCGCTATCAATACTAATTTAGGTGTGACCTATATTGGCAGTCACTTTCTGAGCGGTGATAATGCCAATGATTTGAGTAAAGTGTCAGGTTATAGTGTACTGGATGCAAAATTTGTATATACCTATATGGATTGGCGGTTTAATTTACGGGTGAACAATATTACAAATCGTCAATATGCTGAAAGTGCTAATTCATTCGGTTCAATATTTCCATCGCCTGAAAGAAACTTTTTGCTGACAATAGCATGGAATTTCAGATAATCTAGCTTGATGCTTATCTCAACAAAACCAATTGTCGCGACCACGGCGCTGTCATTTTTAATACACGGTGTCGTGGTCGTAGCGGTTCTGTTGGTTCAAGCGCCAATCGCGCCTTCGGTACAAGGTGTTGGCGAGGGTCTTGATGTTCATCTGGTTAGTTCCATAGCGGTTTCGGATAATAAGGAAACTTCATCYGCAATGCAGAGCAAGGTGTTACATGCGTCTGTTTTAGCTGAACATGGCGAAAACCATATAGATGAAAAGAAAAGTAAGGCCTTGCATCAAACAGTGGTTTCGCTAAGTGATAAGCAAGCACAGGTGCGTGTGAAAATCACTCAGAACCTAGCTGCAGAAAAACATGATGCTATTTTTTCTCAACGTCACAATGTTGGAAACGCTAATGCTATAACGATGCAGGCTACTAACGCATCACATCAGCAACATTCGATTGTTGAGATGTTACATCGTCGCATCAGTGATAAAAAAGAATACCCTTATTTGGCAAAAAGGCAACGCAGGGAAGGTATAGCGACGGTCGAGTTTGTGCTACACCCTGACGGTAAGATCGAAGATGCACATCTGATCAAATCGAGTCGTACACTGGCACTGGATCGTGCTGCACTGCAGGCGGTGAAACGTATCGAACCTTTTTCTGTCGCGCAAGATTATCTTGATCAGTCTGAAAGATTTCAGATCGACGTTGCGTTTACTTTACTTTAATTAGAAGTGTACAAATAATGGCTAACCGACTAACAAAAATTTACACACGTACTGGCGATGATGGCAGCACCGGCATGGCAGATGGTTCGCGTGTAGCCAAAGATGCTTTAAGCCTTCAGGCTCTGGGTGATATCGATGAATTAAATTGTCAGCTCGCTGTATTGGCCAGTCATGCGCCTGAAAGTTTTATAGTCTCAATCCGCGCTATACAAGATGAATTGTTTAATGTGGGCGCGCAATTGTCTTTAGGACAAGTCATGATAAAACACAGCAGTGTTACCGCTCTGGAAAAGTCACTGGATGCATTAAACCAGTCGTTAACACCATTGAAAGAATTCATTTTACCGGGTGGCGGTTTGGCTGCTTCGCATTGCCATGTGGCCAGAGCCGTCTGTCGTAGAGCTGAGAGGTCACTTGTATCCTTAAACCGTGAGCAAGTAATGGGTAAAGGTTTAATGGCTTATATCAATCGTTTGTCCGATTACCTGTTTGTTTTAGCGCGTGCGATCAGTCAGCATGAGGGTGAAGATGAGATCTACTGGCAATCCAAAAGATTAAGCAATAATTAACTTGTGCTTCAATAATTTTACTGTCATCTTTCCCGTTGGTCGAGATGACAGTGGTATTATGGTCTGCTTTTTATTATTGAATGGTTTTCATCATGCGTATTGGCATTGATCTTGGCGGTACAAAAATCGAAGGTATTGCTTTATCTGAAACAGGTGATGAATTATTTCGTCACCGTATTGCTACGCCGCAAGGTGATTATAAAGCCACCTTGCAAAGTATTGCAGAACTGATAAAGCTGATCGAAATTGAGGTCGATGAGAAGGGCAGTATTGGTATCTGTACGCCTGGGTCTATATCACCCGCTACCGGCCTTTTAAGAAATTCCAATTCAGTCTGCATGAACGACAAAGCCGTGTTGGATGATTTACAGGCGTTAGTACAAAGAGATGTTCGTATCGCCAATGATGCAAACTGTTTTGCACTCTCAGAAGCAACCGATGGGGTTGCCAAAGATGATTTTGTGGTCTTTGGCGTGATTATCGGTACAGGCACTGGCGCGGGTATCGTCATCGATAAAAATGTGTTGCTCGGAGCCAATGCAATTGCAGGTGAGTGGGGTCATAATGCTTTGCCCTGGCCTGAAGAGCTGGAGCTGCCAGGACCAGCGTGTTATTGCGGGAAGTCTGGCTGTATAGAAACCTGGTTGTCGGGTCCGGGGTTGGTTCGAGACCATGAGCTGCATCACAATGTGATCTATGATGCACCGACGCTGGATGCAAAAGCACGTTTTGGTGACGAAGATGCGGAGGAAACTTTGCAACGATATGAAGATCGAATGGCAAGAAGTTTGGCACAGGTGATCAATATTCTTGATCCTGATGTCATAGTACTGGGTGGTGGTATGGGTAATATAAAACGTTTTTATAATAATATTCCAAAGTTATGGGGTGATTACGTGTTTTCTGATGTGGTAAATACGAAACTGGTTGCGCCGCAATACGGTGATTCGTCAGGAGTAAGAGGAGCGGCGTGGTTATGGAACAGATAAATACATTATTAGAAACAGCTTTTGGTCGTTATCAGCTACAACGTTTTCCCGTTAACAAAGCGGAAAAACTAAGAGCATGGGACGCAGCAGATGAGTATGTGTTACAGCATCTCGATGAAAATAAACTACTCACTGAAAACATATCTCTGTTAATCGTCAACGATGGTTTTGGTGGTTTGTCTATCCCATTGAGTCGATATAAACCCGTGGTGATGATCGATTCGTATCTGGCATCGCATGGCATAGTTTTGAATTCACAGAATAATACTATTGATGAAGACGCGATAACGATCAGCAATAGCCTTGATCGTCCAGAAGATATATTCACTACCAGCGTTGATATCGTTCTAATCAAACTGCCAAAAAGTTTGGCGATGTTAGAAGACCAATTGCACCGTATTCGTCCTGTGTTAAGCAGTACGACAATAATTATCGCGGCCGGCATGACAAAAAATATTCATATGTCGACCATGAAGTTATTTGAGAAGATTATTGGGGATACGAAAACATCATTGGCAAGAAAAAAATCGCGATTGATATTCAGTCAAGTCGATGAACGTTTGACGGTTAGTGAAAACCCTTTTCCAACGTCCTATACCTTGCCCTATAAATTAGACGGTATTGATCTTGAGGTGAACAATCATGCGGCTGTATTCTCGCAAGACAAACTGGATGTTGGCGCCCGGTTTTTCGTAGAAAATTTACCTGCTGATGAAAAATATACAACGATAGTCGACCTGGGTTGTGGCAATGGTGTGCTGGGTGTGATGGCGGCAATAAAAAATCCAACGGCGAATCTGGTGTTTACCGATGAATCGTATATGGCGGTGGAGTCAGCCATTAGCAATTTTGTATCAGTCTTCGAAGAGACGCGAGAAGCAGAATTTTTACAGACGGATTGTTTGCAAGGTGTCGAAGATAACAGCGTGTCGTTAATACTCTGCAATCCACCTTTTCATCAAAACAATGCCATTACCGATAATGTGGCATGGCAAATGTTCTCTGAATCAAAAGAAGCGCTTACACAAAAAGGTGAGTTGTGGGTTATTGCGAACAGACATTTAGCCTACCATGCAAAGCTAAAAACTATTTTTGGTAATTGTGAAGTCGTGGCTAGTAATAATAAATTTACTTTATTAAAAGTTATTAAGTCATGATTTAATCTTTTCATCATGCGGCATCATCGAGAAGGTTTACTGTCTGTTCATCTTGCGGTCTTAATTTTTGGATTTACTGCATTATTTTCAAAGCTGCTTTCTCTGTCGGCATTGGACATTACTTTTTACCGTAGTGTCATCGCCTGTTTGGCTATTGCGCTTTATCTTGCTTATAGAAAACAAACCTACACACTCGACGGACTTCGTGATTATTTCATGGTGGCCACACTCGGTGTTTTGTTAGCGGCGCACTGGGTAACATATTTTTACGCGATGCAAGTGTCGTCGGTAGCGATTGGCGTTATCGCGTTGTATACCTATCCTGTTATTACCGTTTTTCTCGAGCCATTGTTTCACGGTGAAAAGCCACATCGTTCGGACATCATCATCTCGATAGCTGTGTTGTTTGGCATCTATTTAATCGTGCCAGATTTTTCTCTGGATAATACAACCGCGTTAGGTATCGCTTTCGGTGTTTTTTCTGCTCTGATGATAGCATTACGCAATATCATGCAGCGGCGATACTTTTCTGCTTATTCAGCGAGTCATGCGTTGTTGTATCAGACGTTTGTCGTGGCACTGGTTTTGTTTGTTTTTCATGATGCCAGTGTTAGCAGTATCGAAAGCGATCAACGCTGGTTATTGCTGCTGTTGGGGGTGATGTTTACTGCATTGCCACACACCTTGTTTGCTCATGGCTTGTTACATTTAAAGGCAAAAACAGCGAGTCTAATCGCATGTGTGCAAGTTGTTTATGCAACATTATTTGCCGCAATATTTCTCAGTGAGTGGGTATCAGTTAATGTTATCGTTGGTGGTGTAATTATTGTTTCTGCTGCTATGTACGAGTCGTTACCCAAGGCCTTACATAAACAGGGTGATTAACCACTGACGGCCACTGATTGATTAATGATGGTGTAGCATGCAATGCTCGCTGCAGAGATAACATTCATCGACGAATTTTTACCATGCATAGGTATGTGAACGGTGATGTCTGAAAGTGTTAGTAATGCTTCACTAACACCAGAACTTTCAGAGCCTACAATCAAGCAAATAGATTTATCGTTTTGGATTAAAGCGTTAAAAGTAACAGAATTTAATGCGACGCTTTTTGATGTGATTTCCAGTGAGACGATAATAAAGTTTTGTTCTTTTAGATTTAGCACTATCTTTTCAGCGTTTTTGCCAGATTCATAGTCAACATGTTTTTCAGTTGAACGCGAGGTTTTATTTATTTTTACGTTAGGTGGTGTAGCTGTATCGCCACACAGATAAAGTTTTTCTATGCCTAGTGCATCACATAAACGAAATAGACTGCCGACATTTAATGGACCTGTAATGTTATTCGCGAGGATATGTAATGGAAATTTTTTATTTGATGGGTGGTGGTCACCATGGGTTAACTGGGTGTTTTCTTGCATGGAAATACCCATTAGGTAAATAGCCAACTTTCAACATTGTGTACTGCTTGTTTGTTTTCAAGTTGTTTTAATCCTTTTGCACAGCGAATAATGAGCCAGACGAAGGTGAAAACGAGAATGAATAGACCCAGTGAAAGCTGTAGCGTAAGTACGCCAATGCTTACATAAAGTAGCCCGATCCAGCAGGTTCGAATCTGAAAGCGATAATGTGTTTGTAACCAGTCATCGCTATCGTTTTTGTTAACGTAAGCCATGATAATCGCGATAASASCTNTAATACCAATAATGGTGCTGATAATTAATAGTATGTAAATGACTTTTGCCGTTGGTAGCGAGTTTGATTGTTGTTCGGATATCATGTCTATGCTTTCTCTCAAGTCTCTGTCTTTAGGGCGCCTCTATTAATTGCTTCAGGTCACGCCCTACGGGGCTCTAACCCCGACTCAGCGTTGCACTTTCTTGATATGCAATGAGCATGGCTTCAAAAGTGCGTCTTGATTCTGAGCCGAGGGTAAAGCCAGAGGGCACAAGCAATTAATAGAGGTGCCCTTTAATGACGAGCTTCGTGCAACGTTCTCAACTCGTTGTATTTTTTGCTCTGTCTTTGTACTGAAATGATAACGAGGAGTATAACGTGACATGCCACGTTGTTCTATGCGTTAAAAGTAATAACCAACGCCGCTAAATATCTGGATGATTTTATTGCCATCTGCGAGCGGGCTGTTACTGACTTCGCTATCAAAAATATAGGACCGTGTGCCTGCAAATATTCCCCAGTTACCGATAGGGTAGGTTGCGATTAACTCCAGTTCAGCAGCAAAAGTGTTTCCTGGTTGATAGGATGGTGTGCCGTAATAATAGTTGACCAGTTTTTTATTCTGATATTGTATACCAACCGATGTTAACAGTCGTATCGGCCCAATCCTGTCACGACGATAAACCTGCAGATCCCATTCGTGGCTTTCATGTGCTCCTGAAACATCTTGTAATAGTGCCAGTCGCGTGAAAAAACCGGCAGGTAAACGTACGCCAACCTGTGCGCCAAGTTCGATTGCCTGATCCCGGTCACCTAAACTGGCAAAAGCGGGATTGTCGTCTGCATTTCTAAACTGGTGAGTACGTAGCTGGCCGACAACGGAGGCGAAGAATGTGCCGTCGCGATAGAACGCAATCGCCGCACGATTCGCTTCGATCGAAACCGGGCCATAACCACCGAATATAAAAGGTGCGATGCTGGTTTCACTTTCGGTCTCTCTATAATTGAGGTTACGATTAACCACGCCTATACCCCATAAGCCGTATGCTGGATACGTCAAATTGTTTGCCTCCGCTAAACAGGCAAACAATAGTATTAGCAGTGCGCTGGGCCAGATTATTTTCATAATGGTATACGGAATTAATGACAGTGTTATCGTAGACCGGAAGGTGTTTGGTAAGTTCGAAATACGGTTGTTGATTCTTTAAACGTGTTAGATGTTTGCTTGCAAATTGCAAAATATTAAATTTTGCTAATATTCTAATAAACAGTTAAAATAATTAGTTCGTCAGATAAAAGCTCAAATTCTCCAACTGAATAACCTGCGGGTAGTTCCTGGGAGTGGAGGGCTAAACGGTTAACACTATGTATTGCATAGCGCTTTGACCATGACGATTTAGTCTTCTATTTTACAGTTAGGTAATTACATGAGCGCAGATACAAGCACGGGCGTGTCAACCACGTTTAATGATTTAAATTTAAATAATTCCATTCTTAAAATTCTGGATGAAATCGGTTATGAATCGCCGTCACCCATTCAGGAACAGGCCATTCCACTGTTACTCGATGGCCGCGATATTATCGGTCAGGCACAAACAGGCACCGGTAAAACGGCAGCGTTTGCTCTGCCTTTAATTTCGAACATGGACATCAAGCAGAAAGATCCCCAGCTTTTAGTGTTAGCACCGACGCGTGAGCTGGCTATTCAGGTGGCTGAGGCATTTCAAAAATACGCGACCTACATGAAAGGTTTTCATGTCTTGCCGGTTTATGGTGGTGCAGATTACAGTGGGCAGATTCGTGCATTAAAACGTGGTGTGCATGTAGTCGTTGGCACGCCTGGCAGAGTGATGGATCATATCCGTAAAGGTACCTTAAAACTTGGTGGTTTGCGTGCGCTGGTACTGGATGAAGCCGATGAAATGTTGCGTATGGGTTTCATTGATGATGTCGAATGGATACTTGAACAAACACCGGATGATAGACAAATAGCGCTGTTCTCGGCCACTATGCCATCACAGATTCGACGTATTGCGACAAATTATTTGAATAACCCTGAACAAGTTACTATCAAAGCTAAAACCGCAACCATCGACACCATTCGTCAGCGGTTCTGGCCGGTAAGTGGTGTGCATAAACTGGACGCTTTAACCCGTATCCTGGAAGCAGAAGAATTTTCTGCCATTCTTATTTTTGTGCGTACTAAAAATTCAACGGTTGAACTGTCTGATAAACTCTCTGCTAGAGGCTATTCATCGGCCGCATTGAATGGCGACATCGCTCAAAATCAACGTGAGCGTACTATTCAAAACTTAAAAAATGGCAAGGTGGATATCGTTGTTGCTACCGATGTTGCTGCGCGTGGTCTCGATGTTGAGCGTATTAGTCACGTCATTAACTATGACGTACCGCATGATACCGAATCTTACGTGCATCGTATCGGGCGTACCGGTCGTGCAGGTAGAAAAGGTGATGCTATTTTGTTCGTCGCACCGCGTGAAAAACGTATGTTAAATTCTATCGAGCGGGCGACCCGGCAGAAAATCGAAATGATGGAACTGCCTTCCACAGAGATTATTAATGACAAACGTATCTCAAAGTTTAAGCAGAGCATTACTGATACGCTGGCGAACGATGATCTGAACATGTTCTCCCAGCTTATCGAACAATATCAGCAAGAACATAATATCCCTGCGTTGGAAATTGCAGCGGCTTTGGCAAAACAGTTGCAGGGTGGCACGGACTTTCTGTTGAGTAATAAACCGCCAAGAAAACAAAAAAATCGTGAAGATTGGGACAGGGATGATCGCGGTAATCGAGATCGCTCAAGACGTGATAGACCTGGGCGTGAAAGAGACGATAGAAGTGAACGTGCACCAAGACGTGAACGTAAGCCGCGCGATACTGCGCTTGATGAAGGTATGCAACGCTATCGTATCGAAGTCGGGCACAATCACGAGGTTAAACCGGGTAATATCGTCGGTGCCATTGCAAACGAGGCAGATATCGAGAGTAAGTATATCGGTCGTATCTGCATCTATGATGACCACAGCACAGTTGATCTTCCTGAGAACATGCCTAAAGAACTGCTCTATACCTTGAAAAAAGTATGGGTATCTGGCCAGCAATTGAAGATATCGCCAGAAGGCAATTCAGGTGAAGCTAGAAAACCAGCGGCGAAACAATTTAGTAAAAATGCTGGTGGTCAGTCGGCTAAACGGAATTTTGACAATCAAAAATCAGACCAAAAGCAATCAGATARTCGTTCAATAGATAAACGTAAAGGGCGTGATAAGGATAGTTCTAAGCGTACGTTGAGTATCAAGAAAAGGGTACGGTAATCGTAATATATTGAACGCTCAGTGGTGGCAGATTAAACATAATCTGACAGTTAAAAACTTAAAAGCATTTCACCACAGAGGCGCTGAGGACACAGAGATTTTTTATGTTAGCTGCCCGGGAGCAGTGCCTATCAAAACGAACAATAGTAAAGATTTTCTCTGTGCCTCTGTGGTAAATCGTTGTTTCGGCGAGACTTAATCGCGTTTTATTAGGGCTACATGACATAGTATTTGTTTTTGTATTACGTGTCGTCTAGCCCATTGGCAATRCTAACAACYCGACGYAATCCACTRCCWATCTTGTGMGCCTTTTCTGAAAACAGTAACGCGGTTTCCTGGGGCAATTGGTCATTTAGTACCGTGTCGAACAACTCCAACCATTGGGTAAAATGCTCGTCTTTGATACCGGGGACTTCCATATGCGTGGCCATTAGATTTGTGCCAAAGTCGCCTTCACTCAATAACACGTTGTGCCAAAAACGATTTATCTTATCTTCGTGAAATTCCCATATATCGGTATTGGTGCCAATCGCGCCGTTAAAGATTGGGCCTAGCGTAGGATGCGCCCGGATTTTTGCGTAAAATATCTTTACTATTGTGTTGATTTGTTCGGTGCTGATTGGAAAATTTTGCGTAGTTTCGCTCATGTTTATCTCATTTCATTGTCTAAGTCGCTGTTTATCATCAGTGGTAATAAGAGAGTGCTCAGTAGGGCGTTAGGTAATAAACAAATACCGAGCTTTCCTTGCAATAACTGCTTGCATATCTACCACGTATATTTTGATGATGAAGGTATATTATCAAACTCAATGTAGGACAACAATTTAAATATGCAGGGGTTCTAATCAGCTGACGGGTAATTTTTAGAGCTAATGCTCAAGTGTGAGAACGAGGAGATGGCCGAGGGGTGATGCGTTTGCGAACCATTGAGTTAAGCGGCGGAGGCCACAACTTAAAACAATGTTTATCTATGCAGTTAACGTAGCAATGCGTCCAGTTGATCAACTATTTCAGCCCAGTCAGCATCTTCGTCTTTTGCTTGTTTTAAAAAAGACGCTTGTGATGAGTTCCAGAAATCAGCTTTATGTAGTTTTACATTGCCTGGCAATGATTTGTTTTTATTTATGAAGTCATCAATTGCCTCATCTGAGCTGTCTAACCCTAATTGACTAAATAAAGAATCTAGATTATGCGTGGGGGATTCCATTATTTCTCCTTAATATTTATTAGGGGCTGTCCTAGATAACTAGCCCATTTCTCTCTTAACCCACTGATTCAACTGTTTTAATTGAATTTTTGGATCACTGTTGTTAAAACGCCATTC
>NVSH01000037.1 GCA_002401185.1 Gammaproteobacteria bacterium
CAACACCATAATAAGCAACTGTACCATATTCATTGACAACTTCCATGATGACAAGAGATAAACTTCCTATAATTGCAGGACGAGATAGTGGTAAAATAACTTGATAAAAAAGTTGTACTTTATTTTTACCCTAAAGACAATACCCCAGGCTGCACCACTGAAGGCCAGGACTTCCGCGACGCCAAAGCCAGGTTCACACGACAAAACACTATTATATTAGGCGTTTCTCGTGACAGTATAAAAAAACACGAGAACTTTAAAACAAAGCAAAAATTTAATTTTGATCTGCTTAGCGATGAAGACGAATCGTTATGCAAACAGTTTGATGTTATTAAATTAAAAAAATTATACGGCCGCGAATACATGGGTATCGATCGCAGCACATTTTTAATCGATGACAATGGCATATTATTAGAACAATGGCGTGGTGTAAAAGTTAAAGGCCATGTCGAAGAAGTACTCGTGTCGTGTAAACGACACAAATAAACCCAACCACAAAAGCACGTTGACAAAACAATAAATTAACCATGAACAAAAAAACATTTATAAAAGGCAAAGATGCTGCGTTAGAAGAATCCATCGCATCGATGCAAGAAAAATTGCAAGCACTCAATATCAATATCGAAGAAGCTTCCTGGTTAAACCCGTTACCCAATGTTTATTCGGTACACATCAGAGACAAAGACTGCGGACTGATGTTTACCAATGGTAAAGGCACCACTAAAAAATCCTGTCTTGCCAGCGCACTTGGTGAATATTTTGAACGTCTCAGTTGCAACTACTTTTTTGCTGACTTTTACCTGGGCGAGGATTTTGCCGACGGTGAATTTGTCCACTACCCAGACGAACGCTGGTTCAAAGCAGATGCCAACAGCGACGACATACCCAATGGGCTTCTCGACGAGAAACTCTGGCACTATTACGACCCTAACAAAGAACTCACTGCCTCGAAAATTTTTGACACCAACGCCGGTGTCGGTGAACGCGGCATCTGCGCCTGCCCTTATTACCGCCAACGCGATGGCAAACACATCTGGTTTCCGATAAATATCATCGGTAACTCCTACGTTAGTAATGGCATGTCTGCGGGCAACACCAAAAACGAAGCCCGTGTTCAGAGTCTTTCCGAAATCTTTGAGCGTTATATTAAAAACAGAATAATCGCCGAAGGACTCTGCTTGCCCGAAGTTCCCGAAACGGTTTTACAACGCTATCCACAGATTCTCGCAGCCATAGAAAAACTAAAACAACACGGCTACCAACTGCGCATTGCAGATGCATCCTTAGGCGGTCGCTATCCAGTAATGAGCGTCACCCTAATCAACCCGAACAATGCCACCGTATTCGCCTCTTTCGGCGCGCACCCCAGTTTCGAAGTTGCACTGGAACGTACCGTAACGGAATTATTGCAAGGGCGTGATCTCGATCAACTCGACGGTTTCCAGCCACCCAGTTTCAATCTTGATGAAGTAGCCGACCATCATAATCTGGAAACACATTTTATCGACTCCAGCGGTTTAATCGCATTTGATTTTTTCAAAAACAAACCGGATTACGACTTCAGCGACTGGGATCATGATGCCTCAACCACCGATGAATACAGCTATCTATGCGACATCATCCACGAGCTGGGATTTGATATCTATATCGCAGACTACGAGCACCTCAACGTATACTCCTGCCGTATTATCGTACCCGGCATGTCCGATATCTACCCTGTTGATGACCTGGTCTGGAACAACAATAACGAAGGCGCGTTATTTCGCAAAGACATCTTGTCATTAAAACAACTAGACGAGACGCAATGGCGCAGCATACTCACCCGCCTGGAAGAAGGCGGTTATAACGACTACCAACGGGTAGCTGAATTTATCGGTATCGCACCCGACGCCGGCACCACATGGGCTCAACTGCGTATTGGGGAGCTTAAAGCCATGTTATGCCTCGCACTAAAAAGCGAGGAAGCTATCGAATGGGTAGATTGGTGTTTACACACCGAGCAATTTGGTACTGAAACAACGCGGTTTTACTTATGCCTGAAAACCTTACTGGAAATCGATATGGATAACAGTCGACCTCTCGATGATTATCAGCACAGCCTGGCATTAATGTTCGGCAAAAAGACACTATCCGATTGCGAGAAAGTCATCGCTGGTTCTGAGAATTTTTTTGGCATTCACAGCCCAGGCTTAAGCCTCGAAGGTTTTACTGCACATAACAAGTTATTAGAAGGATACAAAAAACTACATATTGCAAAACGCAATAATTGGAAACCCAGCTAAGGCCATACTGATAACAGTTATAACTATAACGCCACCTCGAGCCGGGGGTAATCTTGTTCCATTAAGTTATTCAACCTTACCCATAAAAAAACGTAAAAACAATTTTCCACATGCTTCAATCATTTGCGAAATATATTATAAAACTGGCTGGCTGGCATCTGGAAATAACCCTGCCAGAAGAAAAAAAGTTTATCCTGATAGGTGCGCCACATACCAGTAATTGGGATTTCCCACTCGCCTTACTCGTTTTCTGGTCGCTGGACTTAAGAATTTATTGGGTCGCTAAAAGCCAGATGTTTCGTGGCCCGCTACGTTACCTGTTCACCGCGTTAGGCGGCATTCCTGTCGACAGAAGCAACTCGCAAGGTTTCATTAAGCAGATTGCCGAGAAATTTAACGAAAGAAATGAAATAGTTCTCGCCATTGCACCTGAAGGTACACGTTCGAAAACAAAATACTGGAAAAGCGGTTTCTACCATATAGCAATGGCAGCAAAAATACCTATCTGCTTAGGTTATATCGACTACCAACATCGAACACTGGGTTTTAAACAGTTATTACACCCCTGCGGCGACATCGAATCAGACATGTTAATTATTTCGCGCTTCTACCAAAACATTAAAGGCAAACGACCACAGAATCAGGGAAATATTCGTATAAAAAAATAACACAATAATTTAATGACAGATAATGCCTTTTTCCTGAATTAAATGCTCGTATTTGGCATCCGTCAATATGCGCAAGAAACACACCATATTCTCTATCTCAGTAACAGAGTCCATTTTTGTCACATCACCCGACGCCAGTTCACCAATGGAAATATTATCAGCTACTTCAGGTAATTCCCATATAAGCCCTGTCTCAGGATTCATCTGATGAGATGGTTCACTACGGTTTGAAATATGGTTATAAAATTCTATTACAGTCGTTAGGTCGCGAAAAACACCATTGTGCATATAAGGTTCGGTAACAGCGACATTACGTAATGTTGGCACTTTAAATTTGCCTCGATCCGCATCGACCCCTGTGTTTAATTGCAAGCCGTTATCCGGCCCACTAACACCATTGAGCGCTCGAACTGCTGCGTTTTCAGGAACACCAAGATTATGGTACTCATAACCAGTAAAGGTTTCTTTCGTGCGATTAATCAGATCAAACTGGGCATGCAATTGGTGGCAAATTCCACAATTTGCAAACTGTGAGAAAAATATTGCTCTACCCGCATTTTCTTTAAAAGTTAGCGTGTAAGCACCTGTTAAAGAACGGTCATATTTTGAATCGAATGGTGCAAATTGGATGGTTTTTTCAAATTCGCCCATGCTTTCAGCCATTGCTGCATAGGCTGCGTCAGTATCATCAAAAATATCTGATCCAAACAAGGTGGTGAAATCAACAATATAATCATCATTTTCCTGCAACCGCGCTACCACACTGGCTTTATCCGGCATATTCATCTCGACTGGATTCAACGGAGGTGCACTCGCCTGCCCTTTTAGATCAAGCTCACGGCCATCAAGAAACTGACCTCCCAGTGCGCCTGCATAATTTTTAAAGGCATTTTGTTCAGTCTGATGACGAACACGAGCACCTATATGAAAATCAGGAGAAAATTGTGCATAAGCCGCCATTGGTGTGTTTCTGTCACCAAGAGAAAAACCATCATCACCAACGGATACCGCAGAAATATTGCCGAAGGCATCCAGACGAATATCAATAAAAGCTTGCTCTGAAGCATGGCAAGTAGCACAAGACTGTGTTCTGTTTAACGACAAATTTTTATCATGAAAAAGCTCATTACCTAATGCAGATTTCGTTACTGTTGAAAATTCCTGTGTATCCGAACTTGATGAACCACATGCGTTAATGGATAAAACAAAGCAAATTAAAATAATATTTTTAAACATATCTAAATACATAAAATAGTTATATAAAAACCATACCCTTGTAATACTCGCTAATCAGCTTNKYTSWCAANYCWYWSTCTTTAGGGCGCCTCTATTACTTGTACTTGCTACATTTTAAACATTAATCAATATGATGTAAATATTAATAACGCTAATACGATTGACAATCGTTATCATTAGCGTTTACACTCATCGCTCAACAAGATTTAAATCAATTCATCAAAAAGATCGGGGAATAAAACACAATGAAATTAAAACATACGGCCGCCGCCATTCTTACTTCCTTAGCTCTCTCTGGCTGTGGATCGAGCAGTGACGATGCAGCAAGATCGAGCAGTTTTGAGCACAACCTGAATGACTTACAAAGCTTATTAAACACCAACGCAGATATTGCTTTTGCCACCTACTCTGACTCTGTTGACACCGCAGTAGACCTACAAACCGCCATTACTACTTTCGCAGCCGCTGCTGCCGACGGTGTTTCAGAAGCAGAACTTGACGCTGTTAAAACTGCCTGGTTAGTATCGCGTGAACCCTATGGTCAAACTGAAGTTTATCGTTTTCGCGACAGCCCTATTGATGATGCAGATGGGCCTGAAGGCTCGATTAATGCATGGCCATTAGGTGAAGCACTGATTGATTATGTAATGGCAACTGGATCTGATTTCGGAACAGGACAGGTTGAAACCGACCATACTGTTGTTGGGGTCACCGACCCACTGACTACTGCCGCCGCCGTCAACAACGACGCAGATAACATCATCGGTGATGTGACAGTTACTATCAATGCCGCTCTACTTGCACAAACCGAAGCCGGTGATGGTGCCGACGTTATCGCTGGCTACCACGCAATTGAATTTCTATTATGGGGACAGGACCTCGACCTGAACGGCGCAGTAACCGTAAGTACAAACAGAGAAACTGCCGTCAAAACCAGGCCAAATCACGTAGCTGGTGGTGACCGCCCAACGACTGATTTTGACCTTCAAGGCAATGGAACATGCACCACGGGAACGGCTAATGCAGCAGCCGCTAACGACACACCATRCCAACGCCGTCATGACTATTTAGCCGTCGCCGCTCAACAGTTAGTTGATGATTTAACCGCCGTACGTGACGAATGGGCGCAAGCTGGTGCCTACCGCGCAATCTTTACTAATGTTGCCAGTATCAATGCTGCCAAACCAAAATTTCTGGAAATTTTGACTGGCATGGGTACATTGTCTATAGGTGAACTCGCAGGTGAACGTATGCAAATTGCCTTTGCTGCGAACTCACAGGAAGATGAACACTCATGTTTTTCTGACAATACACACCGTGATATCTGGTTAAATGCCGAAGGCGTCCTTAATGCCTACAACGGTAGCTATGCAGGTTATGACAGTACCTTAGACGGTATCGACGATATAACGACCAATGCCGTAAATGGTGGTTACGGTATTGCTGATTACCTTGCAGATAGAGGTGAAACAACGTTAGCGGCAGAAGTAGCCGCAGCGCTTGCACTTACTGAAACCAACTACACTGCAATTGATACGCTTGCACGTGCCGGTACGCCTGTTGATGTGCAAATTATGCCACCTCTTGATGCTACGGATCCTATGGCTGAAACCATTGTATCGCTTAATGCACAGGCCACCTTGATTGCTCAAATTGCGATCGACCTGGATCTTGGTTCAAAGGATGACGTCATCGATCCTGAAGGAACTGCTTGCGACACTAGCGACCCACTTACGGTATGTCCATAATAATAACAATAATATAAAGGACAGTAACAACAAACAGCCGGGTTTTACCTGGCTGTTTGTTGTTCAACATTCTACAAACCATTGATTAACGCCATCTTTTAATTTTTTTCGCAAGCCACTATGAAAAAGCCAGCGATTTTTTTTAGCCTAGCCATTATATCAATGGCTCTTATATACGACGTCACACATACTACATCCAGTCAAGTCATTCCTGATATTACTGAATTTGAACAATGGCCCGGCGGTAATACCACGGTATCGATAAAGCCATCACCCTCCTTAATGTTACCCGCCAGTAACCTGGCAACAGAAAAGCGCCCTACTTTTCATGCTGGTAAAGCACTAGCACATCRACCCTGGGTTATCGCGCCTTCTTCAACCAATGCACGCGATGGATTAGGCCCGCTATACAACTCGCGCACCTGTCTTATCTGCCACACGAATGGCGGCAGAGGACGCATGCCTGCTGACAACCAACAAGTATTAACTAGCAACCTGTTACGCTTGAGCATTCCCGGCTTTGACCCTGTTATCGGCGTTATTCCTGAACCTGTGTATGGAGAGCAAATACAGTCGCAGTCGACTGCCCTGTCTCATCAGCTTGGCAGCTTCGATGCGAATTCAACGACTGATAACAAAGACAACACTAAAGGCGTTCCACCCGAAGCCTATGTATATATCAACTGGCATGAATCAACATTCATATACCCTGATGGTGAAAAAATTACGTTACGTAAACCGAAGCTTGATATTCGTAATTTAGGTTATGGGGCGATGCACCCTGACACGTTAATAAGTCTACGCAATGCACCACCCATTCACGGCGTCGGTTTACTAGAAATGATAAAACAGTCTGATATCGACAAAAAAGTTGATCCGAACGATGCCGATCTGGATGGAATTTCAGGCCGTATTAACATGACCTGGGATTTTGAAACCAACCAACCACGTCCCGGACGTTTTGGCTTAAAAGCTAACAAAGCCAGTGTTCGATTTCAAGTAGCAGGTGCGCTACACAGTGACATGGGGATCTCAAACCCGGTATTCCCAGAGCAACCCTGCACCAAAAAACAAACCCGATGCAATGCAAGCATACACGGCAACAATAAAGACGGCGTTGAAATAGCAGAAAATCTTTTAAGTCTTATGGTCAATTTTAATATGTCCATCGGTGTGCCTGAAAGACGCAGAGCAAACCACCCGGCAATACTAAAAGGCCGTGATTTATTTTATAAAACGSAKTKTYWWGMMWRWMRTAMASYTRAMKAYNTTACCKWWMRSWKWMWCKAAKAMYSMSMMMWYKMKWAAYMWWRWAYYKRKMCWWAMACSGWTKKAWWAATCYAYKMMAKRRKWKMARRYYKRKCCGATGGCCGCTCCGATTATCTGGCAAGCGGTAGCGAATGGCGCACCTCTCCTCTTTGGAGTGTTGGCCTAAGCCAGGCCGTTAATGGCAGTAAAAACCTCTTGCACGATGGCCGAGCACAAAATATTGAAGAAGCCATTCTCTGGCATGGTGGCGAAGCTGAAATGAGTAAAACGAACTTTACACACTTAAACAAAAAACAACGTCAGGCATTACTGGCTTTTGTACGCTCTCTGTAAAGCGATGTATAACATATGAAAAACGCAACAATAAATCGAAGACAGTTTATAGCGAGCATACTCGCCGCCGGTATCACACCTAAATTACTAGCGAGCCAAGTGAGCGCCTACTCAAACGAATATTTAGTTTCTGCACAAGGAATAGATGCAAACCACTACAGCATTACCAGTGTCAACCAATCGGCGAACAGTATACAAACCGCATTAACACAATTCAGAGGACACGGTCTGGCACAAAACCCTGCCAAACCCGATTCTATAATTTTATTTGCACGCCGCCCTGGTCGCCAGGGCATCGAACTAAGTCTGAGCACTGGGGAAATAAAACATACATTTGATCATGCCAATAATAGAAACCTGCAAGGCCATGGTTGTTTTAGTGCCGATGGAAAATTATTGTTTACAGCAGAAACTGATTCTATTACTGGTGAGGGAAAAATCGCTATTCGTGATACTCAGGATTATAAACAACTAAGCGAAATAGATAGTTACGGTATTGGCCCACATGAGATAAAACTAATGCCCGATGGTAAAACATTAGTCGTTGCAAACGGTGGCATTCACACCCGTCCAGAAAGTGGTCGTAAAAAACTTAACCTACAAAGCATGCAGTCCAGCCTTGTATACATAGATTTAGCTTCTGCAAAAAAACTGGATACATTTCAAGTAGCCGAGCCCAAAGCCAGTATTCGACATCTTGATGTGGCCAACGATGGCACCGTAGCACTCGCCATGCAAGTTCAACGTGAAGCCACTAATCACTACGACATCGTCCCTTTAGCCGCTATTCATAAACCAAACAAAACCATACTGCTACTTGAAAAGCCTTCTATCGTCATAGAAAAATTACATGATTACCTTGGCAGCGTCGCCATCAATAATGCATCTCGCATCGCTGGCTTTACAAGCCCCAAAGGTAATCTTGTCGCTTTCTGGAATATAGATAATGGTGAATTTTCTGGCTACCACCAGTTTAATGATGTCTGCGGTTTATGTATCTCACAAGACCAACAACATTTTATTATCAGCAATTCGCTAGGAAAATTACGTCAGCTTGACGCATTCACTTTAAAGGAAAATAAAGCAACACGTTTACACTTTAAACATATGCGCTGGGACAATCACATGATTAACGTTTCCACTTAGCATTTAAACATAGAACCCTTATTACTCGAGACCATACCTGTGAAACATTTAAACAACATCTCATTAATTAACATTACACGTTTATTTATTTTTATCGTTTGCACAACATCAATTAGCGCATGCGACACAAAACGTCAAAACGATGTACCAGAAGCTGGCACTGCCGATTCACTCAATTTTGCACTGAACAATGTAATAGAAAAAAACATTGTGCCCGCTATCTCTACATTTAAAGAAGAAACTGACTTACTGCAAACGAATGCGACTACATTTTGTGCCAGCCTTAACCAGGCAAACCTAACAGCTCTACAAGCACAGTGGAAAATGCTTTCACTACAATGGCATCGCGTCGTCATGTATAACCTGGGACCACTTAACGATGATTTAATTTTTCCTGTCATTAATTTTATCGAATCTATGCGACAACACGGTACAAATTATACAAACACCGTACGTGGCGAACTTGCAGCACGCCTTAGTGATGCCACCACGCTTAACCAGACATATTTTGACTCTTTAAGTTTTACCCGAGTCGGTATTCTTGCTCTTGAAGTGTTGATATTTGAAGATAGTAATGGCGTGCACTCAACTGACACAAGTCTTATCGTTAGCGACTACCAGGCAAACAGTCGCAAGTGTGACTACCTCACAGGTATGATTCAACTTTTATCGCGCCATGCCAACACATTGAATGACGGGTGGCAAATTAACTTTTCATCAACAGGTAAACCCTTTAAAGAAATATTACTTAAAGGCGAACTGGAAAACGGTGCAGAGTCCGTACCTGCATTAATTACCGCCATTCAGAAATATCTTGATTACCTTAAAAAACGTAAGCTCGAAGTCATTCTCGACGCGCAAATTGCTGATTTTTTCTATCAGAACATTTCGTCTGCACTAAATGAAATAGAAAAAATGTTACAGGGGTCGGGAGCAGACGACTTTCGGTTTTTCGATCAGATGATATCAATCGGTTTTATCGAGCAAGTCAACATCGTTAAATCTAATCTAGCTAAGGCTAAGCAAGCCGCACTAAATGAAAACCGCAGTGAACTAACCACAGCTATCGGCCTGCTAGATGGCAACTTCAAACGAGAAATCCCCGATGGTCTTAATGTCACCTTAGGCATTAATTTTAGTGACGGTGATTAAACCTACGGGCATAACATCTGACAAATTTATTATCAAAATATAACCACAAAAACAAATAAGGTAACCACATGAAAACATCTACACTTTGTCTAGCTATAACCACATTTATTTTCAACCAGACAGTTCTAGCGCAGACCGACCAGGAGCGCATTAAATCTTTAGAAGAAAAAGTTGAATCACTAACAACCGCATTCGAATTTAATGAGAAGGCACGCGATAGCAACAGCACCTCAAAAGTGCATATCGGCGGTTATGGTGAACTTCAATATAACAACCTTGATGACGATGGCAACGACATCATCAGATTAAACTTTCGACGTTTTGTATTGTTTTTTGGTTATGACTTTAATGATAAAGCACGCTTTGTTTCAGAGTTTGAGATTGAAAACACCATCGTTAGCGCCAGTGACCGTGGCGCAGTAGAACTGGAGCAGGCTTATCTCGAATTTGACCTGCAGGATAACCTATCTTTAAAAACAGGTATTATTCTCATGCCGGTCGGCATCATAAGTGAAACTCACGAACCGACGACATTTTATGGCGTGAATCGCCCTATAATCGAAACAACCATTATTCCAACTACCTGGTTCGCTGCTGGTGTCGCAATAAACCATCGGTTTGAAAACGGCTTAAGCTACGATCTCATGTTGTCTGAAGGTTTAAAAACAGAAGACCCCAGTGTTTCACCAAATAATGACCCTTTTGATATTAGAGCTGGTAAACAAAAAACATCCTTTGCTGATGCACATGACCTGGCCATTACCGGACGCATAAAATATACCGGAACGGCTGGCCTGGAGCTTGCAACTTACGCACAATACCAACCCGATCTCGACCAAAGCGCTATTATTTCCTATGCTGAATCTGCTTATTTAATCGGCGGACATGGCATTTATCAGTTTAGTAATTTTAAAGTAACTGCATTATATGCACGATGGACACTTGATGGTACTGCTGCGGAAACAGCGGGCCAAGATATACAGGATGGCGGTTATATCGAATTAAGTTACAAACCACTTCCCAAGCTTGGTTTTTTTGTCAGACAGAGCACATGGACACAAGTCAGAGGCATAGACAACCGCCAAACCGATGCTGGGTTGAATTACTATCCTTACGAGGACATCGTATTCAAGTTTGATGTACAAGTTCAAAATGAGGATGCTGGTAATACAGATGGCTTTAATTTAGGAATGGGTTACCAGTTTTAACTGTGCCTAATAATCAGGAAATAAAAGTGGACACCATTAAGCATGATTCAGACAATGGTTGTCCACCGTTAGTAATTAGTATGAAATATTTACTTGGTTAAAATCAACTTGCCATTACGCGTTATTCTTAAGCGATAATGTTCTTGCTCATGGACAATAATAAGCTCATTACCGCCCTGAAATAAATCGCTACTTTGATATTGCGTTAGTGAACTATTAGGTGAGTTTATTTCGATAAGCTTATCATGGCGAATGCCCTTCTTTTCAACACTCATTGAAATACAGTTTTACCCAAGACTTGAAGAAAATATAATAGACAGTTAATACAGAGTTACAACCAATTTATAGCTGGTTGTTTATGCGGTAATCAATGCAGGTGTGAAACCACCGGGAAATGAGCGGGTGTGAGCGTTATTCTTCATAGCGTCTCTCATCACTTTTTTTGCACAACGTTTACACTTACCACAGCAAGTACCGACCTTGAGTTCTGAAGATAGTCCTTCCAAGCTACAAACACCCTCTTCAACAGCACATCGAATCTGTTTATCGGTTACCTGATTACAAACACAAACAAACATAAATCTGCCCCTTATCTATAACGTGCACCAATAATAGTATGAATGAGAATGATTTGCAATAACATTTATACTTATATTGTTAACATCTTTATTATTTATATATTTTTCAATAACTTATGCGATAAATATCGTGACTTTAAGGTGGCCTTATTATAATATTTCATTATCAGCAAGCCATTCCMCACTTTTCGGTGATAGCCAGCCAAATACCACACCTTAACAAACCTACAGGGGAATAATAATGAAAGGTGATAAACAAGTACTAAAATCTCTAAACACCTGCCTTAAGGATCAACTGACAGCAATCAACCAGCTGTTCTTGCATGCACGCATGACCAAAGACTGGGGACTTGATGAATTTAATGAACACGAATACAAATGCTCGATTCATGCAATGAAAATGGCTGATAGTCTTATTGAGCGCATTCTATTTCTTGAATCACTACCTAACCTGCAAGATCTCGGCAAACTCCAGATTGGCGAAGACGTACCCGAAATTTTGTCATGCGACCTGGATATGTTACTCGGCATACGCAGCAATATTCAAAACACGATGAAACTATGTGAAGATGTAAAAGATTATATCTCTCGCGATATACTCGAAGACATGCTGGAAAATACCGAAGAGTTTATTGACTGGCGCGAAACACAGCAGTGGCTGGTTAAGAACACCGGCCTAGAAAATTATCTGCAATCACAGACGGGAGAGTAACCATGAAAGGCAATAAAAAAGTACTCGCTCATTTACAGACATTACTCAATGGTGAATTAGCTGCACGTGACCAGTATTTYGCACATTCACGCATGTACAAGGACTGGGGCTTAAATAAGCTTTACGAACGGTTAAATCATGAGATGGAAGAAGAAACCGAACATGCTGATCTTTTGGTTGAACGCATATTGTTCCTGGAAGCCAAACCTGACTTTTCACAACAGGACAATGTTAACGTCGGAAAAACCGTACCCAGCATGCTTAAGAATGACCTAAAAGTTGAATATAGTGTAGTCAAAGCTCTGAAAACCGCTATTAAGGTTTGCGAAGATACACAAGACTATGATTCTCGCGCCATACTAATCAAGCTTCTCGATGATACCGAGATGGACCATGCCTACTGGCTTGAACAACAACTTGGTCTAATTGATAAAATAGGCTTACCAAACTACCTGCAATCACAGATGTAAAACATTACATCAATTCCACTAAAATAGTTCAATCGTTTTAAGTATTAAAGATTATGGAAAAGGGTTTGATTGGAGCGAAAAATCGAAAGTAAAAGATAGTTTAGGAATGAAAACGCTACAAGAGCGAGCTAAAATTTTAGATGCTATCATGGGGCACAAGGTGAGTGCTATCAACGATGAAAACGCTACTGCCGCAGAAATGGTTAATGCAAATTCGGTAAATAATTGCCCAAGATCGCCCTCTAAAAATGTAATGGGAACAAATACAGCAATCAACACTAAAGTGGTTGCAATCACGGCGAATCCAACTTGTCTCGCGCCCCTATACGCGGCGACCAATGGCGTTTCTCCTTTTTCTTCAATGCGGCGCACAATGTTCTCTAGCATCACAATAGCATCGTCTACCACCATCCCAATAGCCAGCACTAGTGCCAACAAAGTTAGCAAATTTATGGAGAACCCTAGTGCGTATATAACAATGAACGTCGCGATAATAGAAATGGGTACTGTCACC
>NVSH01000038.1 GCA_002401185.1 Gammaproteobacteria bacterium
GATGTTTTTATCGCTGATTCCTATAAAGAGGTTGAAAGTGAAGAAGCCGATAAGCGCAACGATTGATGAAGAGCTTATTGAATGGATTGAAAAAGAGATCAAAGACACGACAGTAATCTACGAACTGGAAGGAAAACTTATCAACGGCAAAGAATATGACATTAAAATATCGGCAGACGGTACTATTTTAAAGATAGAACTGGACGATTAACGTTAGATTTTTTTCATAACCATGCAAAGCAAAAATAGGCAGAACGATTTCATCTCACGAGCCGGCACAACCATGTGTAGGGGGACGTTAAGAATGGGATTATATAGAAATGAGTAAAAACAAAAAATCGTTAAAAAAATTAACAACTTACGGTATTTATTAGTATTTTGTTATTTACACATAGRATGAGACAAAAATAGATAAAAGACAGTTATTACCGGTAAATTATTAACTAAACGGTGGTAATTTATATGATTTAATTTGCTATTAAAAGGTGTTTAATAGCTAGTTATAACCATATAAAAACATTTACAAGCACTATTTATTGATAATCGATGATATGAGAGTACAATATATAATGTCTCAGACGAGCGGAAAACCGCCGGGCCGCTCTAGTGATCCTGCCTTGGTAGCAGTGACAGCAGTATGTGGGGGTGCATAGCTTGACTATGGGGGCGTCCCACCTGAGATTTATAATTTTCCATCTATAATTTCGTAATGATTTTTATCCTTAAGATTACTCAAAGATGATACTCCAGCAGACCGAATACTGTTTGAAATATCATTTTTCTGCTTGAAGTTTAATGACACAAAGAACTTACCTGCGTTACTAGATTGATCTTTGATATCGAATACATAAACAATCGAATTTTTAAGATTATCCCATAGGATCGCTTTTGGCTTCGCGAGATGCGCGGGCAAATTCAATAACTCAGGCACTTCAATTAACGGTTTTCCAGTTCGCCTGCTTTTTGGTTTAAGCATGCGCCTTAGGCGATCGTCAGTAATAGTTATTGTTGTGTCTTCCGGTACGATTCCTTTAGTTACAGCATGTTCTAATGTCTTATAGTTTATATAGCCAACAGTGCGAATTTCACCTCTATTAGTGTCACGCTTTACAACTTCATTTGCCCATTTTTCAAATGGTTTTGCAAAGACCTGACTAAATAATGCAGTGTTTCCAATAACAGTGCGACGGATACCATCGGGTAGCTGTACGGCTTTTTTACCAAAAGCAATTTCTGGCCCAAGCCATGCCTTACCAACGTTGTAATTCCAGCCAGTGTCAATGCCCTTAGGCACATTGCCGAATATCTCACCAGTCGACGGATTTATGCGTTCACTTGCTTCTAATGGCGGTGCTGTGCCTGCATTAAGTTTATCGCGCTGCATTTGACGTGCGGACAGTGACCGAACCGTACATCTGCAACCCCAACCGTTCGGCGGCATGTGCGTGTTCCACCAACTATCATCAATATGCAATATCTGGTTATCCCATGCTGAATGCTCGGGTCGAACACGCCGATCACCGACTGTTTGATATTGCAAAAACGGGCGAGTTTTTTTACACGTTGAAATTGTTGCCAGCGACCGGCCATGTGTGCTGTGCGCAGATTATTGTCGAATATGACACGCGTACGCCAACCGCGCTTACCTTTGTAGCTCCAACCATGTTTTTGCACCGCCGCATCAAACTGTTTGCGGAAATCAGTAATGGTTGTACCGTCTGTAATTGCCTGGTCTAAAGCAGATCGTATATCCGTTAACAGATCTATTTTCGTAGCACCCGCAACGGTGAAGGCTTTGGCGTGAATCTCGCCTAGCATGTCATCGTAACGTTCAGTGGGAATGCTTAATTTATCGCGAAAATGATCGATAGCTTCCTGAAAGGGTACGCTGCCCAGTTTAGGCACTGGCATATTTATTCCTGCTGTAATAAACAGCCAGCATTACCCAAACAGCATTAACAACAACAATAGCAATCGCGCCAATAAAGCTGAACCATTGATCTAATGAAGGATAATAATATAAATTCCATAACCCCCAGCCTGTGTAAAAAATGGTAGGCAAAATATGAACGCCATGAAGCACCTTATCTTTTAGCAGCTGACGAATGTTAATTGTTAATACTAGCGCGCCAAAGCATTCAAACAGGCCATTAATAAGGTCTGGATTCATCGATATTTTTTCCATAATTGTTTAAGCCAGGCTATAACACGCTTAAACCAGTTGGGGACTTTGGGCTGGCTGTTACCCATGTAAATGCAACGTCTTCAGTCCAAACCGATACTCTGCCTTCATTATCAACTTCCTGAACAGTAATTAACCAATCACCTTCACTTGGTGGGTTTGCTAAATCGGCTACTGGAAAGACAAAATCTTGCGTCTGAGAAATCGGGCTGAAAACGATATAGTTATCGGGCAATTCAGCCGCTTCATCCGCAGGCCGAAGGGATGCGTTATAACCTTTGCGATCAGTGGGTAAATACGCTGATCCATCTTCCCGTTCTGTTGCGCCTGTCCATTTAAATTGTGTTGGGTTGCTCATAATTTATATACTCCCAGGTGGTGGTGGCATTGTGCTAATCACAATAACCAAAAATAAAATAATCCAAAAAAAACTCATGTGGCGCTGTCTATGCCATCTAAATACCCCGTCATCATTGCCAGTGTGACAAGCTCGCCGATCTTTTCGTCGGCCATATCTGGATAAACAAAATCGAGTTTTTCACGAAACTCGACCAAAGAATTGCTCTCATTTAACAGTGCAACAATAGGCTCGGCTAAATCATTAATTAAATCGTCTGACTGTTGCGCAGCCTGCTCGGTTAACGCTGTGATGTTATCGCTTGGATCGTTTGCAAACTCATGCTCAGCGCCACAATTAGGGCATGAATTATTATTAAAATCAGTCGGCTTTGGTGAAGACGCGCTCGTACGCGGTAGAACATTTTCACCATCTTTTGGTTGAGGTATTTGCAACCGGTCGTGCGCAAATGCGGTGGGTATATCAAGAAACTCTCGTGATTCTTTTAAAACATCCACCCACACTTTTCGGGCTTCTGCCTCTTCGAAAAACTCAAGGGTCGGCGGCATAGCACCTTTAAAGTTGAGCTCAGTTATCCAGGCGAAAAGCTGATTAAATGTGTCGCATACAATGCTACGGTCCGATGCGTTTACACCTTGCTCGCGTTCTCTATGTGTTTCACTTGCTGCCCTGCTACCGCCGCCCTGAATTTCAGTTGCTAGCGTCTGTGAAGTGATGGCTTTTGACAGCTCACGATTACATAAATCAACCAGTCTTTCCTGTGGCAAATTACCCGAACTTTTATGTGCCAACAATTCAACAGAGCCATTGTCTGGGATTGCAGCAACACCATCCTCGACCATTTCAGCCAGACTATCGGCCAGCGCGTTTTGCGAATCAATAGTGGTACCTTCTGGGTACTTGCCAATTGCCCAGGGAATGCCGTATTTTTCGCAAAACTTAACGAAATATTTCATGCCGTTATGCTTAAACGTGTACGGCCAGAAACAAGCACTAAATAACGCAACGCCGTAGGGGTTTTCGAAAGAAGGCATGTGTCGTGAAAGCAAGAATTTGTAATCCATTAACGCCTCGCCTTCAATTAAATTGTTCCGCGTAATAAGGCGAAGCTGATTATCGTTGTTAAACACAAATCGACGATTAGGTTTATCAATAACGCGGTCCGGCACCAGGTGAACACCGTCGCGTTTCCAAATAACCTCATGCACACGATAGCCACGAAAGGCGGCTTGCGCCATGTTCCAAACCACATCGTCCCACTGCATATTAATATCGGGTCGACCGGCCATAACCTTGCTGCAAAGATCAAAAGCAGCTAAATCAGCACTGGATTCGCCGCCAGGGTTTACGCGTCGTTCAAAATTTAACAAGCCAGAGCGCACGGAGCGAAGATCACCGATTACATGGCTGTCTAACATAATCGCATCATAAACCTCCTGCGATCGATTCATCTTGCGTAACACTTCATCGGGGTTAGGCAAAAAAGTTAATGCAGCGTAAAAATTAGGGTCGGTAGAACGTGAAGCAATCTCGTTTTTTAGTTCACTCTGCGTAGCTTTTTTAAGTTCAGAACTGTTCATTTTAATATCCGTCGGTATTTAATCGCGCTTTTTTTCTGTGCTGGCTGGTTTGTATTTTCGGCATGCCACTGGCACGACTAACCGCTATCATGTTTAATATGTGTAATGCGGTTAAACCGTCGTAGTGATGATGCGATTGTTTTTCTGGCCAATCGTCCATTTCAGAAAGTAAAAGTCGAAGGCTTGCATGCAGTAAAATACGTGGATCAATACCGTTAACCATCGGTTCTAGCGAGTCGATGCGGATCGTTTGATCAACAATTGCGGTAACACCCACCAGCGGCAAGATAATTTTTTGGCGTGCCGCTTCTTTTATAAATTCAACACGAGAATGTTCATATGCGTTGTTGTTTTCAAAACCAATTGCCTGGCAATTAAAAACCTTTTGAACCTCGATTAAATCACTGCCTAATTTACTAATAACACGGCGTTTAATGTCCGCATGAATAACATGCAGTTTTAACGTATTTGTATCATAGCCCCCGACCAAAATAGCGGATGGGTCGGCGGTTTCTGTTTTACCCATGGAAGGATCACAAGCACCAAAGTAAATCCAGTGTTGCAGTTTTTGCACCCAGAAATGAATGTCGGTAAATACCTTGTCTTCATCGGCACGCGCATCACCCTGCATCTCAGTACCAAAGGTGCGTCGATTCTTCGCACGCGCCCTCATCAAAACATACAAAGACCTTACTGATGGCCATGACGTCACCGCGCCTTTGGCCATCGCCTTTTTATGTTTTTTATAAAATATATAAGACGGGGTGTTTTCCATCAACAACGCACCAGACGACCTGTCTTTATTACGCATGATCTCTTCGCACGTATCCCACAACCCCATGTTAGTGGGATACGATTCAATGGCTTTAAAATGATGAACCATGTGACCGATTGTGTTCTTTGCGCGGCTGATAATATCGTCTTTGTTTAAAATGGTGCCGACACCAATTAATTTAACCGAGCCATCTGGTGGGCCAAGGTAGTCAATGGCTGCTTCTAAAAAATTCCAGCGGTTGTCGCGCTCCGTAGGGCTTTTAGCCTCCTTGTCGGTAATCATGTCATCGGGCAATAACACCTTTGGTCGCGAGGCACCATGAAACGTACCGCGAATGGCTTGTTCGGCACCAAAGGGTTCAACCTTAATACCTGTGCGTGTCACAATCTCATTAACTTTCCAGCTAATGCCGCGTCCACAAACCTCGGGGAAATCCAACTTTAATGCAGGGTTGCTTTCTAGTTCGGTTTTTACCACCGCCAACAACTTTGTCGGCATCTTTGTTTCTGCGCCCAGCAAAATAACGTAATCGTTAAACTTCGGTTTGTTTTTAATGCCAACTTCTTCACGTACTTTAGTGTTTTGAAGTAACGCCAACACCGCAATATAACAAGGCCCAATTTTAGTTAGCAATGATGATTTACACTCACCACGCGGTGCCACATACCATTCTTTACAACCCTGATCCATTTCTAAAAGCTTAGGGAATCGATCGCAAAAGTGCGTTTGAAAAATAGAAGGGTTGCCAAAAATATGGTGCGGAAAATAATTGTACGCAAAAAATTTAAAATCAGCACGCGGCGGCGGCGTTGCGCAATAGCTTCTGGTGATGCGTCCAGATGTAATGCCTTGGCTTCAATCTCATTGCGAAGCGAAGCCTGAAGTTCATCCAGGCTTTTTATAAAGTCCTTTTCTTCGGACCATCTACTCATGCCATAACCTTAGTAATGTGCTGACCAAACGGATCTAAAATGGCAGAAAAACGCGGTAGATCGTCAGGCGAATGTTTACGAATAAACACCGCCAATTCTTGAAGCACTTCCATCGCTATCGACAACCTGGCAATTTGCGGGCTGCCTGTGGATGCCGCTTTCATTGTTTTACTGTACGCATCACTTAAGCGAGACAAAGCTTCCGCTTTTTTTATAGGGTCCAGATCATCGGCTTTTTTAATGTCGGCAATCGTCGTTAAAAATAACAGTGCAAAATCTTCGATCACTTGCGACGTCATCTCGCCGATGCCACCTTCCGCCATACGTGTTGCACTTCTTGCTTTGTCCCAGTCGTCACCGTTGGTCTTAGTCTTGCGCTTCCATGTGCGCGCCGTAGCATACGTTACCTTATGTTTTTCTGCCGCCGCCGCTAAAGCTAGACGTTCGTTAACATAAGAACGCCTTACCGCCGTACGTACCTCTTGATCGTATGCCATATTAATAACCAACCATTATGAAAGCGTTGATTTAAGCAAAAGAATAAAACCGCTCATTAACGTTCCACCTATCGCACCGTTGCGAGCCGCCTTCACTTCGTTACCGATGACGCGTTTATCAATTTCATTGAGTTTTTTGCCGTGCGTATTTTGGGTTTCTTTCATACCCTTAAGCTCGCCTTCTATACGACCTAGTGCACGGTGTATTTCTTCCATCATTAAAATTCCAACCCATATTGATTTTCAAATTGTTCCTGGCAAATAACGCAACGTACTGCATTGGGCAGCATTTTGATGCGGTTGTTTATACTGTCACCACAATCAATACAACAACGCACACCGTCGACGACTAACGGTTGATGTGTTGTCTTGTTTTTATGATTGCTTAACGCCTGCGCACGCTGCATTTCTTCAAGATCACAAGCATTGTCTATGGCATCTGCACTCATCATTGTGCGTCCTTAGGTATGCCCAAATTATTGGCGTCGATAATAGCGATACATTCTTCGGCGTAATTTTTATACAGTCGCTCACGGGCAACAAACGCGGCAAACGTTGCCCGGCTTAAACAAGCGGTATCATCGGCTTTAATAGCGGGTAGAAAAGGTTCGGCAGGTTTTGCTAGTTCAACAGGTTCATAGTGAACGTCGGGGGTGCAGCAACTACTAGCCGTTATTATCAAAATGGTCGCGATGACCATCGTCCAAACGCTCTTGCGCATCGGTTTGCTCCTGTTTTTGTTTTTGTTGTATGGAGTCACGTGCCTTGTTAACACGTTGATGAGTGTCTGAGTGCGCCTGTGCAGAGTTGGCTCGACCGGTTTGCCGTCGTGCTTCAGCATTAGCCGACTCAGCTCGGCGTTTTTGGTAAAGACCAAACAACCCGGCGAGTAAAGCCAGTGCGCCCAATATTTTAGTCAGTAGATTACCCAGCATTGGCTTGTCTCTGATAATGTGTTTTGCGCCATTCACGCCCAAGCCAAATGCCCAACACCGCAGTAATTGCCATTGCAAAATCACCACCAGACATTAACGGAAACGTGCCCAGACCAGGCAAAGTTAAACCGGCAAACAAAAACTTAAATACCACAACCACCCAACTGATGCTGACAAAAAACAAGGTAATGCTTTTATCGCCATGGCTGTCGTTAAGGTGCATAGCTCACCTCATCACAAATAAACTGCTGCAACTTAAATAAACGACGAAGCCAGCCGCGAAGAAAACGATACTGCGATTGATTTTTAAAAACGATATCAAAATAAAAMTGNRAWCRWWAAGAGAAAAAACGAACGAGCATATCGGCGTTGCTCATTCTGTTTGCCGCTGCCAGCGTCAATGGGCCAGCAATGCCATCAACTTTTACCCGCAGGCTTGTCTGCAATAATTTAATGCTGTCGCATTCTATGTGTAAATAATTCGCAAACTAAACGGCGCGCTACACCATGACCATCGTCGCATGGTTAATTTTTTTAAGTTTTCTATTCGGCGTGTTTGACTACCTCATCTCACAACGTAACAACCCAAACCAGAATATCGTTACCGTTACCAGCGGCCAACAAAAAGAAATCCGCCTGCAACGTAACGCCTATGGTCATTATGTGGCAAACGGAACCATCAATGGCAACACCGTCGTGTTTTTAATCGACACCGGCGCCAGCGACGTTGCGATTCCAGAAACTTTAGCCAATGCTATGGGCCTGAACAGAGGGCCTACTATTTTTGTGAGAACGGCCAATGGCGACACCCGTGCATACCGCACGCATCTCGACAGTGTCGCTATCGGTGAAATCATACTTTATGATCTAAAGGCGACCGTATTAATAAATATGACCGGCAACGAAGTATTGCTGGGTATGAATTTTCTCAAACATTTCGAAATGATTCAAAAAGGTAAAACATTAACCATCAAACAGTAACGAAAGCTGAAACGACCATCTATAACTCAAAAACTCACCTGACAGGAAAAGTCTGAAACATCTCTGCTACCACTCGTTCGATACGCTGCTTTCTTTCATCCATCGCCGTATCAAAATGCACCCCTACCTGAGCGGCAGAGCGCCAGATGACTTCATTTGTTTTATTATTTAACACATAAATAATCAATGTGCCTTTTTCGATATTTGCATCACCCTGGGGCACCTGAGAATTACCTGGTAGCAAACCAAAACGCCTGATTATCGCTTCGTCGTCCAGCGATGACACTAATGCTGCAGTGTACGCAATGGCATAACTCGACCCATTCACAGAATTAACTATTTTCATTTTTTTTGATTTCAGATTGGCAAGTATTGCACTCTCAATTACCGGTTTAATTGGTGCCTGATCTAAACGCTGATCTTTATAAAATCGTACCGCCTCTGCTAACCAGGAAAATGTCGACCCTGCCGGAATAGCAGCATTCGGGTTCTGCACAGAGACCACAGCCGTATCTGTAAATTTGACAGAAGAAGATGACTCAATGGTTTCGGTGACACACGATGCAGTGATGACAACAAGGCCAGCAACAAACACCATTTTAGTTATTAGATTTAGCAATACGTTCTCCTTCAACAGTCTTGTTAATTTTTAGCGAAATTATCGGGCAAACTTTTCACGTGCAGATCACGTTGCGGAAAGGGTATCTCGATACCCTGCTCTCTAAACGCTTTATCGATAGCGAAATTTAATTCACTGATAATACTCAGCCGACTATCAACATTATGTAGAAAAACACGCAGCTCAAAATTTAATGAGCTATCACCAAACTCCCGAAACAAAACTTTCGGCGGTGGCATCGATGCCGACTTAGAAACGTGATCATTTTCTTCAGCGATAGCCATTAATATGTCTCGAACTTTTTCGGTATCTGTGCCATAAGCCACACCAATAGGAACGATAGCGCGGCCACTTTTACTGGATAACATCCAGTTGGTTACCTGATTTGAAATCAACTCAGAGTTAGGCACGATAACGTCTGAGCGATCAAACGTTTGAATCCTTGTCGAACGAATATGTATATCTTTAACATAACCCTCGGTGCCACCTACTTCTATCCAGTCACCTTTACGTATGGGTCGTTCAAATAAAAGGATGAGACCTGAAACAAAGTTATTGACGATATTTTGCAGACCAAAGCCGATACCAACAGATAACGCGCCCGCGATGATTGTAATATTGCCAAAATCAAAGCCAGCGGCAGATAGGCCGGCAAGTGCAGCAGTGATAAACAGGAGGTAACCCATGATAGTTACCATCGCATCACGCGCACCCTGCCCCATTGCCGTCATCTTCAACCAGTTATTTTCAAGTTGCGAACGCACCCAGCTGGACAGGATAATAATCGTACCGAAGATCAGCAAAGCCCAGAGGATACGGCCTGGGATAATCCTGAAATCGCCGACATCAAAGCCATGGACGAGGTAACCCCGAGCCTGCTCGATTACACCACCACTGTAGTCCCAGGCATTGATAAAAAGAACAACAAAAGAGCCCCAGATAACTAATGTAGCCAGCAGGCGCAACCAGATGAGACCAGGAACTTTTTTATCCTGGTTAACGCCAAGCGTTTTATGCAATCGCTGGCACCACGGATAAGTGCCTTCATCGATAGCATTAAACAGGTCTCTGAAAATTTTCGAAATACCGATAAACACCACGAAGGTAACAAAACTCAACATGATGATGCGCCGACTGGTAAACGCAAGATTACGGTAACCCATCCACTCAGCCACCAATGAAAGCACGATGGCGATGATGACTAACATCGAGATAAAACGTAACCTCGGTAACTTTGGCGAGCTGATAATCACCTTCAATGTCCATGCAACATTAATTACAAAAAACAATGAAAAAATATTGCGCATCAACATCAGGTTAGACTCAACAATACTTTCAGAGAAAACAGTATAAAAAGCCAGGTAACCGATTAAGCCCAATACAGAGAGCACCTTGAGTCGTTTGGCTAAACCTTCTGCCACACGTGGCGTGAAGGACAATAACTGATGAGCAGGTAGCACTGGCGAGAACAGAAGCCGAATAAACATTGTCGTCAAAAAGAATACCACCAGACCAAAAGCAAGCTCAGAAATAAAAGTTACCTGAGCCGCCTCAAGTGTAACGACTACGGAACATGCTGCTAAAGCGACCGAACCTAATAAATAAGGCGAAAAAGAAGAAAATGTGGTTAACAATGCCCTTAATAAATTTTCCGAGAATTCTTCTTGCCATTGTCGCCGACTCTCGAAAGATAGCAGTTTTTGACGAAGCCAAAAGCCAAACACAATGGAAACAACGATGACAAAAAGACTAATGCCCGCTTCAACAAAATCGACGTCACGAAGACCAGAGTGTCGAATTATAAAATCACTTGAATCAGCCAATATCGCGATTGGGTTTTCGATATAAGCAATAAACAGCGCTATAATATCTGGCTCTTTGACTAAAAACTTCTGCTTAAAATAAAACTTTTCTGCCGCATTGATTAATGTTGATATCTCCTTACTGTTGACCGCATACAAATTGCATTTCGCTAAGGTTTTATCAATGTTTTCTTTTTCCTTCAGGTAACTCTGTCGTTTTTTAGTAACATCACTATCTTCACCTGTAACCTTGTCACCGAGACCCGCCATGGCTATCTTTAAATCGACAAGAGCCGTCTCACCGTTAGACGCACATAACGATGCTGCACTGCTCAATTGGATACTTAATTTCGTCCATGTCGCCAGCTTGTCACCATCAAATTGGCCTTTGCTGAGTTTTTTATCGACTATTTTTAACTGGTCAGACATCCTCTCCATATCACCCAGGTTATCGGCCACGACGACAGGCGATAAACAAACAACAAAGACCAGTAAAATCCAATGGGCAAAAGTTTTCATAATTAATTTTTCAGACGAGCGCGCAGTGTAGCGCCTGGTAAGTTTTTTGATAAAAATATTGCAGCCAGTATACAACAATGTCTTATCTCAACAATCCTGTAACCTGATGACAAAATAAAACATCGCGTCAACCTCGCCATGTTCGACCAGCCTTACTTTTCGCTGTTGGCAATAAGTGGGGATGTCGGTTAATAAGGCCTGCCTGTTCAATACGGCCAACAATGTCTGGCCTACCTGCAACACCTCAAGCGCATCACTTAATCTAGAAAAAGGCAGATGACAATCGGCATTCGAAATGTCGACATAAATGTCACAGGGGATAGAATCAACACTCATCATACGTTTTGACCAGGAGCATTACATCAGAAGGTAAAATCGATTGGCTGTAGAATTTCTTTGTCTTTATCAAATGCCGACCATAAGGCATGGTAGCTAAGTCCCGTTTCAGGATGTCGACGTGCTGGGGCAATTTCTGCCAACGGCCACAACACGAAAGCATTCTGCAAGATCTCGCCACGGGGCAACTTCAAGCCATACTCATCAAGTTGAATATCGTCATACAACAACAGGTCCAGATCAAGCGTTCTCGATGAAAATTTTGGCCCACTGCGGTCACGACCATAAGCATCTTCTATTGTACGTAAGATCTTATTGGTTTCATGCACCGGATGGTTAACCTCGCAGGCAATCACCATATTATAAAAGGCGTTCCCAGCAAAACCGACGGCCTCACTCTCATAGACCGAGGACAGAGTCAGCTCACCAAATGCCTGCCGCAGCGCTTCGATACCTGCTCGTGTATTTTGCTCGCGATCGATGTTACTGCCCAGGCTGATATAGATAGTCGCCATAGTAAAATCGATTAACGCTGCCCACGTTCGATAATAACGCCAACGGACCGTGAGCCAGTCACCGCGCCTAACTTACTTAACTTCAATCGACACCAGGGCACATCAAATTCGTTCATGATTATTTCAACCAACCGCTCTGCTAGCGTTTCCACCAGTTGAAACTGACTTTTTTCGGTAAACGAAATCATCCGCTTGGCGACCGCTTTGTAGTTCAAAGCATCATCAATATCCTCGGTCGAGGCAGGTCGAGTATTATCAGCCGCCATCTCGATATCCAGCGCAATGGTCTGCCTCACCTCTCTTTCCCAGTCATAAATACCGATAATGGTATCGATGCGTAAATCTTCTATAAATACGATATCCAGCGCCATTTTTATTATTCTCTGTCAAAAGTAACGCATCGCGCGCCACCGAAGCGTATTATACATGGCTGACGAGAACCGTAATATGTATCCAGATAATGAAAAAAGCACCGTTATTTCACTTGTCAGTCTCCGTTTTCTCCGTTAGAATTACCGGCTCAATTTTTCAGAGTCCTGTAGATTTTACGCAGGCTCTAACTTAACTAATTAATTGTACATAACATTTGTACATGAACCAGCTTTTGCTGATTTGGAGTAACTACAATGTCTAGAGTATGTCAGGTCACTGGAAAACGTCCGGTTGCTGGGAACAACGTATCTCATGCTCACAACAGAACAAGRCGYCGTTTCTTGCCTAAYTTACATACCCATCGYTTTTGGGTRGAGAGCGAGAACCGCCATGTKAAAATACGTGTTACTGCCAATGGCATGCGTATTATCGATAAAAAAGGTATCGATATAGTATTAGCTGAAATGCGTTCACGCGGCGAAAAGGTCTAAGGAGAAACATCATGCGCGAAAAAATAAAAATGGTTTCATCTGCGAAAACCGGTCATTATTATACAACGACCAAAAACAAACGCACAATGCCTGAAA
>NVSH01000039.1 GCA_002401185.1 Gammaproteobacteria bacterium
ATTTTGCTTTTTTGTTTTTAATCTTTTCATTAACCATTAATGATTAACCATTAATAATCCCATGTCTAAATTAATTAAGTCCATTCGTGGTATGCATGATGTACTGCCAGACGATAGCCACCGCTGGCAATCCTTTGAAGCCATCATTCGTCAGTTGATGTCGAGTTATGGCTACAAAGAAATACGTATGCCATTGGTCGAATCGTCTGATCTGTTTTGCCGCTCTATCGGCGAGGTTACCGATATTGTAGAGAAAGAAATGTATACTTTCGAAGACCGCAATGGTGACAAATTAAGCCTGCGTCCAGAAGGTACGGCTAGCTGTGTACGGGCAGGAATACAGCATGGCCTGTTATATAATCAGGTTCAGCGTTTGTGGTATAGCGGGCCGATGTTCAGGCATGAACGGCCACAAAAAGGACGTTATCGTCAATTCCACCAGTTTGGTGTAGAAACCTTTGGTATAGCAACCCCAGACATCGATACTGAGTTGATCTTGATTGGCGCCAGGTTCTGGCAGAGATTAGGACTAAAAGGTGTGCGCCTGGAATTAAATACCCTGGGGTCAAATCAGGCAAGAACAAAATATAAACAGGTATTGGTCGACTACCTAAATCAGCATCTGGAGCTGCTTGATGATGACAGTAAACGACGCTTGCAAACCAATCCGTTACGTATTTTAGATAGTAAAAACCCAGCAATGAAAGTGATGCTGGATGCAGCGCCACTGTTATCGGATCATCTGGATGATGAATCCCGTCAGCAATTTGATAAACTAACGTCAAGTTTGGATGCCGTCGGTATAGAATATACGATAAATCCACGTCTGGTTCGCKGTTTAGATTATTATTGCAAGACTGTTTTCGAATGGATTACTGATGACCTCGGTGCACAGGGTACTATCTGTGCCGGAGGACGTTACGATGGTCTTGTCGAACAGTTAGGCGGYAAAGCSACACCGGCATCKGGTTTTGCRCTGGGTGTSGAACGTATYCTYKCWTTGCTTGARRCRCAACAAGNATMMGMAKARKRAMASCRKARANTWTATRMTKRMYRWYWWTGGGCGAGGCGTGTGAATTAAAAGGTCTGCTATTAGCTGAGAAGATAAGAGAGCATTATCCAGATAAAAAGATGATCACACATTGTGGTGGTGGGTCACTTAAGAGTCAGATGAAAAAAGCAGATAAGAGCGGAGCGGATATTGCCTTCATACTTGCTGAAGATGAGTTAGAAAACAAACAGCTTACGGTAAAATATTTACGTAAGAAAAAACAACAAACGACAGTCGGTTTTGATGAATTAATCACTTTTTTATCGGAAGAAAATTAAGTATTAACTAAGAATGAATACGTTTGAAAACACAAAATATTGCATAAGGTTAAAAGTCACAAATGAATGAATATGAAACAGAAGAACAACAGGTTGCAGCCTTAAAGAAATGGTGGAAGGAAAACAGTAGCACATTGATTATTGGTTTACTCATAGGTGTGTCGGCATTGTATGGTTGGCGTTATTATGCGGAACAGAACAATGTGCATGCCGTGCAGGCGAGTGACCTGTACATGCAAATAGCGCAAAGTGTTACGCTACAGACAATCGACGATAAAACTCTGGATATCAATAATAAATTAATTAATGACTATTCAGATACACCTTATGCTGCTTTATCTTCATTGGCGCTAGCTAAATATGAGTATGAAAAAAACAATATTGAAAATGCAGCCGCACAACTTGAGTTAGCAATAAAACATGCCAACGAAGATACGGTTAAGCAGATTGCACGTTTACGACTTATCCGGATTTATATTGAACAAAAAAAATATACCGAAGCAGAAACAATATTGAACAGCGAGCACGATAGCGCATACGATGCACAGTTTGCTGAATTAAAAGGTGATGTATATAGTGCACAAGGTAATCTGGCTCAGGCACGTGTAGCGTATGACGAAGCAATAAAGTTACAGGGTTTCTCTGCAAGTAAATGGCTAAAACTTAAACGCCAGAATCTTGGTGCTTAGCTATAACCAAAGCCAGCTGAACTTATGTCTCCTTGTTTTGCCTTAAACGCACCTCTCTAACCATACTTAAAGAAAAGCCCGTGTATAACTCCAATCGCTCAGTATTTCATCGTTATCTTATTATACTTATCGCGTCGTTACTTATTAGTGCATGTGCAGACGATGATAATCTCGATCAACCGGCCGAACTCTTTCCGTTTGATAGCGACTATTACCTGGATGTTACCTGGCATCAATCCAGTGGTGTTGGTGCCGAAGAACAATACGTTTTTTTACAACCATTGATATTAGAAAATATTGCGATCACTGTAAGTCGTAATGGTGTTATCAGTATCATCAATCTTAAAAACGGTGACTTTGAACAGAGCATCGAATTAAATTCAGTCATCAGTGCAGGTATCGGTGGAAATGAAGAGGTCTGGTTAGTCGCCACACGTGATGCTTATGTCATTGCGGTAGATGCAAAAACCCGTATGGAACGATGGCGTACACGTGTGTCCAGTGAAGTGCTAGCAAGGCCGGTCATCTATCAGGATATGGTCGTTGTACGTACTGTTGATGGTAAGATCCTCAGCCTTGATAGGCAAAGTGGTAAAATACGTTGGCAATATCAACGTGCGATACCCGATCTAACTTTACGTGGCACCAGTGAACCGGTTATTTCACGTGATAAAATTTTCGCTGGATTGGCGGATGGACGGTTGATTGCCATATCACCTGATAATGGTGAAGTGATATGGGATATCGCATTAGCGGTTCCGACAGGTCGATCTGAGATACAGCGTTTAATTGATATTGACGGAGATGCCGAGCTTTACGGAAGGGTATTATACGTCGCCAGTTTTCAGGGTCGCGTTGCGGCTATCGATGTCGAGCGAGGGCAGTTTTTGTGGGCGCGAGATTTTTCGACACACACGGGCATAATACTGGATGACAAGGTATTGTACAGCAGTGATGATAACGGCCACATCTGGGCATTAGACAGGTTAAATGGCGCGACTATCTGGAAACAGGATAAATTGGCGCATCGTAAACTCACGCGGCCCACCATTATTGGCGATTATCTTGCAGTAGGTGATTTCGAGGGTTACGTGCATTTATTGTCACGATATGATGGTCATTTTATTGCGCGTTATCAGCTTGGCCAATTTGATGATCTAGGTTGGGAGTTAGGTACGGGAATCATCGTGCCGCCTATCGTCAAAGGCAAAGATCGTCTGGTCGTTGTTACCCGTGGTGGTATCGTCTACGTGTTAGCCTTGCGCGAACGTAACGATAACTTTTAGTATTATCATCTCAAACATATAGCTTGTTTCATGCCTAACATTTCAAATACTGAACTTGTCATAGCTCTCGTTGGTCGGCCCAATGTGGGTAAGTCGACGTTGTTTAATATGCTCACCAGATCACGCGATGCGCTTGTGGCCGATTACCCAGGTCTTACCAGGGACAGACAATATGGTCGCTTCCATTTTAAAACAGCCGAGTTAATCGTTATTGACACGGGCGGTTTAAGTGGTGAAAGTGAAGAACTCGATTCTCACATGGAAAAGCAAACACTTCTTGCGGTCGATGAGAGTGACATCATTCTTTTTATGGTTGATGCCCGTGATGGATTGACGCCTGCCGATGAAGTCATCGCTGAGTCCTTAAGACGTACCGGTAAAATTGTAAAACTTATTATCAATAAAACCGATGGTCTTGACGCCCGTACCGTCGCCAGTGAATTTTTCTCATTAGGTTTGGGTGAGCCCATTTCAATCGCGGCTTCACAGAACCGTGGCATTCAGGCCATGCTTTCCTCAACCCTGAAAAGCATAACAATAGATGAAGCTGATTTTGGTGAAGAGCAAAGAGAAACTAACGATGATGATAGCAATGAAGAAAAAAGGGTAAAAGTTGCCATCATCGGTCGACCCAATGTTGGAAAATCAACCCTGGTCAATCGTTTTCTGGGTGAAGAACGTGTCGTTGTTTATGACATGCCTGGTACCACACGCGATAGTGTGTTTATCCCTTTTGATCGTGACGGTAAAAAATATACCTTTATTGATACTGCCGGTATTCGCAGAAGACGTTCTGTGCATGAGGTTATCGAAAAATTCAGTGTCATTAAAGCTATGCAGGCGATCGAACGTGCCAATGTTGTCATCATGATGATTGACGCCAGAACCGAAATTGCCGACCAGGATCTACACTTAATAGGTTATGTGCTGGAAGCAGGACGTGCTTTAGTTTTGGCGATTAATAAATGGGACGGCATGGATGATTATCAAAAGCAGTTGATACACAAGGGTCTGGATAAACAGTTACCCTTCGTGCGTTTTGCAGAAACATTTTTTATATCCGCATTGCACGGTTCCAGTGTAGGCAAACTTTATGCTGCAATAGATAGTGCATATGAATCGGCGACTAAAAAGTATTCCACCTCCGAACTTACACGGCTACTGGAAAAAGCCGTGCAGTCACATCAACCACCTCTGGTTAACGGCCGCAGGATAAAATTACGTTATGCGCATCAAGGCGGTATGAACCCACCAAGAATTATCATTCATGGCAACCAGATCAGAAAAGTTCCTGCGGTCTACAAACGTTACCTGACAAACTTTTTCAGAAAAGAACTTAAATCCGTTGGCACACCGATAATGATTGAATTTAAAAGCAGTGAAGATAGCAACCCATTTCTAAGCAGTAAAAAGAAAAAAAATCGATAAAATTAAGATCTTGTCACAACGCTAAAGGTTACTGTGGCCGTGTAATTATTCAACGTTGGCTATTAAAAAGCAGTATAATTTTACTAACTTAACCATTCGTTTTTATCAGTAGATGCCACCTAAAAAAAAGAAATCACTGGCGGCGACATCAAAATCTCGGAACCCGAAAACGCGACCCTATAAACGTCGTAAAAAACGTAAAAAATCATCTAAAAAAAGTGGCATGTACACGAAAATAAAGTCTTTTTTTAAACGTACCGTGGTTATCCCTCTTGTTGTTCTGTGCACTATCGCCTTTGTCGTTTATATCGCGATACTCGATTATCGTATTACACAGCGGTTTGAAGGTCGTATATGGCAATTACCGGCGCATGTCTATGCTCGTCCCCTGGAGTTGTTTGTTGGCAAATNRMYTKCAMTNNYMRGCAGCNTTAAKKTTGMWYKCRAGNMYCKWAASYAMSRMAAMGWWSAACNGCYRYSKYMACAATCAGCGCAATATCGGCAATGGAAAAATGTGTTTGAGATAAAAACACGACGTTTTGTCTTCTGGGATGGTGACGAACCAGCGCATTCAATACGGGTGACCATTGAAGGCGATAAAGTCGTTGGTCTGATGAATATTTATTCCAATAATGATGCAGGGTTGGTACGTTTTGATGCTGGTTACCTTACCGGAATATTTCCATCGCACGCGCAGGACAGAATATTACTTAAACTTGATGATGTGCCCGATATGTTTATCAAGATGTTACTGTTGGTCGAAGACAGACGTTTTTTTAATCATCTGGGCGTTGATCCGCGTTCGATAGCTAGAGCATTGGTTGCCAATGTCTCTTCCGGGCAGACAGTACAGGGGGGCAGTACGCTTACTCAGCAATTAGTGAAGAATCTGTTCCTGGATCAGGGCAAAAGACTAACCCGTAAAATTAATGAAGCTTTCATGTCATTACTCCTGGAGTTTCATTACGATAAGAAATTGATATTAGAAACCTATCTAAATGAAATCTATCTGGGTCAGGATGGGCGTCGTGCCATTCATGGTTTTGGTTTGGCCAGTGAATTTTATTTTGGTAAGCCGCTCAAAGCGTTAAGCATTGATGAGATGGCGATGATGGTTGGTATGGTTAAAGGTGCTTCTTATTACAACCCAAAAAGAAACCCTAAGCACGCTTTACAACGACGTAACCTCATACTGGATACGATGCAACAGAATGACCTTATAACACCAAGGCAAGCACAAAACTTAGCGAACAGAGCGATTGTCACCGTCAAACATGCAAGGTCAGGTTTGTTCCCGGCGTTTATCGATGTTGTAAAACTTCAGTTACAACAAGATTATCAAACAGACGATCTACGTTCAGAAGGTTTAAGGGTGTTTACGACACTAGACCCCTACGTTCAACATATAACAGAAAAAGTCATCAAAAACATGTTGCCTGTGTTGTCGTCGAACAAAATGTTGCAGGCGGCAGCGGTTGTGGTTTCGCCTTTAAATGGTGACGTGATGGCCGTGGTCGGTGATCGAGTGCCATCGTATAAAGGATTTAATCGCGCGATTAATGCCGACCGACCGATAGGCTCATTGATGAAACCTGTGGTTWATTTGACGGCGCTTGAAGATGAATCCAGATATACGCTGGCAACGATTCTAGATGATTCAGAATTTGTTCATGAAGAAAAAAATCAGCCTGACTGGCAGCCTTTAAATTACGATAAAACATTTCACGGGGATGTCACCTTATACGAATCGTTATTAAACTCCTATAACATTCCTGCGGTTCGCACAGGTCTAGATGTCGGCCTGGATAACGTTTTGCGTACGCTCTCGGCCTTAGGCGTAAGAAAACAGGTAACACCATACCCCTCATTGTTGCTTGGCGCGGTGACGATGACTCCGATGCAGGTGGCATCGATATATCAGAGTTTTTCCGCCAATGGTTTCCATAGTCCGTTGCGCAGTGTGTTTGCTGTACTGGATAAAAACAAACAACCACTGGAACGCTATTCGCTGGATGTCGAAAGCAGGGTGAAACCCGCTGCGGTAGCCGTTATTAACTCCGCACTAATCGATGTGACCAAATACGGTACGGCAAAGCGACTATCTAAAAATTTATCCATACAGGTTGCCGGTAAGACGGGTACTTCGGACGATCTTAGAGATAGCTGGTTTGCGGGTTTCTCGGCAGATATCGTGGCGGTGGTATGGACAGGGTTCGATGATAACCGATCAACTTCGCTTACGGGCTCATCAGGTGCGATGCGAATATGGCAAAACATCATCAAAGAAGCTGCTTACGAGTCCTACCAAATACCAGAGATGTCTACGATAGAAAAACACTGGATAGACCTGGAAAATGGCCTGTTAACCAATGACGGTTGTGAAAATGCGGTAGAATTGACATTTATTGTGAGCTCACAACCTCAGCAGGAAAGTGACTGTAATGGTGGCAGTTCGAGCAATTGGTTCTACAAAATTTTTGATTAATAATCGCGCTTTTTACCGCGTGTAAAACACATCTGTGAAAACAATTATGCAGAAAAATTTCCGATTTATCGGCTACATGCTTGTATCATTCATGCTCATTTCCTGTGTATCTACAGAAAAAATTGACAGCATTGTCATCGAGCCTCAGCCGGGAATATCTGGCAACTATAAATTCGAAGCCTGGCGACCTAATACCACTGGAGAATTCGTTGCCATCAATGCACTTTTAGACCAGGCCGATGTGTTGATTGAAAACAATGCATTTGAAGTGGCTACCGATAAGCTGGAACGTGCACTAAGAATCAAGCCACAATATGCTCCGACATGGAGTCGATTATCCTGGTTGGCACTGGCGTCTGGTGCGCCAGAACGTTCTGTTCAGATGGCTAAACGCAGTAACAGCTTCGCCTTTTCCAGTCCACAGTTGCAGTCGCTAAACTGGTCGTTTATCCGTTCAGCAAGCGAAATTTTGCTTGACGACGCAACATTTGACCGCGCTAATCAGGCGATGGAAGCGTTAAAAACTTTTTAGTGATAATCCCATTCACCTCATCCATCAATATTATTTTCTGATCATTTATGAAACGCGCATCTGAATACCTGGGTCAGTCTGGTCCATTTTGTGAACAAATTGCTGGTTACCAGGTACGTGACAATCAACTGGCGTTATGTGATGAAATTGCAGAGGCTATAGAAGGTGGTGGGGTGCTTGCAGCAGAAGCCGGTACGGGCATTGGTAAAACCTTTGCTTATCTTGTTCCGTCATTGTTATCGAACAAAAAAATTATTATATCCACAGGCACACGCCACCTTCAGGATCAACTTTTCCACACGGATTTGCCACGTGTAATAAAGGCCTTGTCAGTGCAAGCAACAACCGCATTATTAAAGGGACGTAGTAATTACCTTTGTTTGCACCGTCTTGAACTGGCACCACACCTAGGTTTTATTAACCGTGAAACACGTAGTGTGCTAACAGAAGTTGATGGCTGGTCTAAACAAACAAAATCGGGTGATATTTCAGAGTTGACCAGTGTGTCTGAGGATTCCTATGTATGGCCAATGGTGACATCGACGGCTGATAACTGTTTAGGTGGTGAATGCGATTATTGGGATAAGTGTTTTATCGTTAATGCACGAAAAGAAGCGCAGTCGGCTGATGTCGTGGTGATCAATCATCACTTGTTATTGGCTGACATGACGTTGAAAAATGAAGGTTTTGCAGAACTGTTACCTCAGGCAGATGCTTTTATCATCGATGAAGCGCATCAATTATACGATGTTGCGGCACGTTTTTTTGGTAACACAATCAGTACCCGTCAGTTGGTTTCATTAGTGCGCGACACCATTGCAGAGCAGGTCAATGATGCATCGGATATGGCCGAGTTGCGCGATTATGCCGAAGCGGTAGAAAGAGTTGCTCGTGATTTCAGGATAACATTGGGTGAAGCGGGCATACGTGACGCCTGGCTAAAAGTGAAAAACAAACCTGCCGTGAAACAATCGCTGACATGTCTGGCCAGTACCCTGGATGACCTAATTGCTGCTTTACATATCGCAGCCGAACGTTCACGTGGTTTAGAACAATGTTACGAACGTGCGCAAAATATAATGGCGCGACTAAAAGGTTTCTTAACAACGGATGTTGTAGCTGAAAATTCAACACAGACAACTGATCAATCGTCTATTCAATCGCCGATTCAATCGCCGATTCAATCGATATTATGGTATGAAACCTACCCGAAAAGTTTTATGTTGCATGAAACACCTATTGATGTGGCTTCAATATTTCAGGAACACACCGATAATTTTGCCAACAGCTGGATATTTACCTCCGCAACATTACAGGTGAATAAAAAGTTTGATCACTTTGCGACAAACATAGGCCTGGAAAATTATCGTAGTGGCGTATGGGACAGTCCATTTGATTATCAAAAACAAAGCCTGCTTTATCTACCGGATAATTTACCGCAACCCTCAGAACCTGCTTTTACTAAAGAATTAATGCAAGCCGCTATTCCTGTATTAATCGCCAGTGAAGGCCGGGCATTTGTTCTCTTCACTAGTTATTACGCCATGCATAAAGCGCATGATTATCTTAAACAGAGGTTGCCCTATAAATTATTGCTGCAAGGCGATTTGCCTAAACATCAGTTATTAGAAACTTTTCGTGATACGGACAATGCCGTTTTATTAGGTACGTCAAGTTTTTGGGAGGGCGTCGATGTACGCGGAGAAAGTTTATCTTGCGTAATAATCGATAAATTACCGTTTGCCTCACCGGGCGACCCCGTCACGCAAGCACGCATCGATGCCATAAAACAAAACGGTGGGCAGCCGTTTATGACGTTTCAAGTGCCCCAAGCGGTCATTACGCTAAAGCAAGGTGTAGGGCGTCTGATACGTGATGTGAACGATTCGGGTGTGGTGATGATCGGTGACCCGCGCTTGAAGCAAAAATCTTATGGTCGTATCTTTTTAAACAGTCTACCTGCCATGCCTATAACATCCGATGTAAAAGACGTAGAGGATTTCTTTGTTCGCCTTTCAGCAGCAACAGATGCCATTGAGCCGACGCTTAAAAAAAGTCGTAGCGACAATAGTGCGACAGATAAAAATATTAAGGAGGCAGTATGAATATTCTGGCGATTGATACGGCTACCGAAGCCTGTTCAGCTGCGCTATACCTTGGTGGTGAACCCACAGACAGGAAAATCACATCGACATACCAACTAGCACCACGTGAACATAGTCGCTTAATTCTAAAAATGATTGATGGCTTACTGAAAGATAAGGGCTTAGCGGTAAGTGATCTTGATGCTATCGCCTTTGGTCGTGGACCAGGATCATTTATGGGGCTGAGAATAGCCGCAGGTGTTGTCCAGGGTATCGCTTTTTCACATGATATACCGGTGATACCGATTTCGACATTAAAAGTTATTGCTTTATGTGCTTATGAGTTAACACAAAATAAAAATGTACTGGTTGCCATCGATGCTCGTATGGACGAGGTTTATTGGGCGGCTTATTATTTGAGTGCAGGTCAATGGTTGTTAGATGGCGAAGAAAAAGTGATTTCGCCGGATAAGATTCAACTACCCGAGATGTTGATAAACAAAGACAAAACATGGGTGGGGGCAGGAACGGGTTGGGGTAATTATGCTGACCGATTATTGGCAGATACGGGTTTTAAATTGCAAACGATGTTGCCTGATTGTTTACCCACTGCAGCCGTCATGGTGCAACTGGCGATAAAGGAATTCGAAGTGGGTAATATGGTATGCGCAGCAGAGGCTATCCCTATCTATCTTCGTAACGACGTCGCCAAAAAACCTAAACCTGTTATCCTGTGATTTATACCAGGTTACAAAAGTAAGCTTGAACAATAGCAGGTGAATCCAGAAGCAATCTCCGGTATCATTCGCGTTTCTAATAATGTGCTTAATATAAGATTATAACCATGATTGAAATTAACCCGATAACCAACCAAATCAATGACCTGCGTGAAAGAACTGTTTCGCTTAGGGGGTATCTTTGACTTTGATCGTCGAGAGGAAGAGTTAGCGGAAATTAATCGTGAATTGGAACAACCTGGGGTATGGGATGATCCGGAAAATGCACAAAAGCTTGGCCAGGAACGTTCGCGACTGGAAAAGATTGTAGTCACTATCGTCGAACTGGAATCAAGTTTGCGCGACGCTGTCGAACTATTGGAAATGTCGGTAGAAGAAGACGATGAAGAAAGTGCTCAAAGTATCGTCGATGATCTAAATATTCTGGAAGAAAAAGTTATCGAGCTGGAATTTCGCCGAATGTTTTCTGGTGAGATGGATGCTAATAATGCGTTCGTCGATATACAGTCAGGTTCTGGTGGCACCGAAGCGCAAGATTGGGCAGAGATGTTGCTCAGGATGTATCTGCGTTGGGGTGAGTCACACGATTTTAAAACCGAACTGATGGAAGTGTCACCCGGCGAGGTTGCTGGCATAAAAAGTGCGACCATCAGTATCTCTGGTGATTATGTCTATGGTCGGTTACGTACCGAAACCGGCGTGCATCGGCTGGTTCGTAAATCGCCATTCGATTCCGGTAATCGTCGTCATACATCCTTTGCTGCCGTGTTCGTATCACCTGAAGTTGACGATGATATCGACATTGATATCAATCCGGCAGATTTGCGAATCGATGTTTATCGCGCCAGTGGTGCAGGTGGGCAACACGTTAATAAAACCGAATCAGCTGTACGTATCACACACGTGCCAACCAATGTCGTGGTTCAATGTCAGAGTGGTCGCTCGCAGCATAAAAATAAAGAAGCCGCGATGAAGCAGTTAAAAGCCAAATTGTATGAACGCGAAGTGCAGATTCGTAACGCTGATCAAAAAGCTTTAGAAGAAACGAAATCGGATATCGGCTGGGGTAGTCAGATACGCTCTTACGTATTAGATCAGTCGCGTATTAAAGATTTACGCACCARTGTAGAAACAGGCAATACGCAGGCGGTGTTAGATGRTGACCTTGATCAGTTCATCGAAGCCAGCTTAAAAAGTGGGTTATAAAAACAATAAATTTTATGAGCCAGGCGGTTACGATTCATCCATGTGCTCGAATAATCAGATTACATAAACATAAGAAATAAATTTATGAACACCGAAAATAAAACTGAAGGCGTAAGCTTATCTACAGAAGATGAAAATAAACTGATTGCCCAACGTCGTGAGAAATTAAAAACATTGCGTGCGGCGGCGAGTGCGAACGGCGAGTCAGCCTTTCCCAATGCCTTTCGTCGTGACGCGTTGGCGGCAGAACTGTTGTCGCAATATAACGATAAAAGCAGAGAGGAACTGGAATCATTAACTGTCCGTGTCGCTGTGGCCGGTCGAATGATGGCAAAACGTATYATGGGTAAAGCCAGCTTTGCGCAAATACAGGATATGTCGGGCCGGATACAGTTATTCGTGCAACGTGATAGTTTGCCCGAAGGTTTTTATAACAACGGATTTAAAAAATGGGACGTAGGCGATATTATAGGTACAACAGGTGTCCTGTTCAAAACTAAAACGGATGAACTCTCAGTTAAAGTGGAGAGCATACAGTTATTAACAAAATCACTGCGCCCACTTCCGGATAAGTTTCATGGCTTAACCGATACTGAAATTCGCTATCGTCAGCGTTATGTCGATTTGATAATGAACGAAGAGGTTAAAAAGAAGTTTTATCTACGTTCACAAATTATCCGATTCATACGAAATTATTTTGATACCCGTGGATATGTCGAAGCCGAAACACCGATGATGCAGATCATCCCCGGTGGGGCTACGGCACGTCCATTCGAAACCTTTCATAATGCACTTGACCAGCCCATGTTTCTACGCATCGCACCCGAGCTGTATCTAAAACGTTTG
>NVSH01000040.1 GCA_002401185.1 Gammaproteobacteria bacterium
ATCAGGGTACTAAATTGATACCGACAGATTTTCTTGCGCCTGTTGAAAGCAAAAACCCGATAGGACAACATCACACGCTTTTGTTATCTAATTTCTTCGCACAAACAGAAGCACTKATGCTAGGCAAGAATAAAAATGAAGTCCATACCGAGTTAAAATCTGAAGGTTTACACGGTGATACATTAGAAAAACTGTTACCACATAAAGTATTTCCAGGGAACAGACCATCTAACTCCATACTATTTCAGAAGCTACTTCCTGAGACTTTGGGCGCATTGATCGCTATGTATGAACATAAAATATACGTACAGAGCGTGGTTTGGAACCTCAATGCATTTGATCAATGGGGCGTCGAACTAGGTAAACAGCTGGCACGTARAATCCTTCCTGAATTAATGTTCGATGAAGTAATCACCAGCCATGATAGTTCAACTAACGGACTGATTAATGACTTTAAATCCAGGCGTGTGGATTAAAACCTACTTTAAAGGTACGTACTGAGATTGGCAGATTAGAAACGTATTACTATATCTACGGTAACTGATCTGGCGTTACTACATGCAGGTGAATTTTTTCATCCATCGCATTAAACGACTTAAATTGTTGTTCGAGCGATGGTGCTGCATTTTTTGCATCCGCCGTTGCTACGACTAACCTGAAACGATTARACTTCATACTGTCCCGTAATTCAATGCCACGTTTGAATATTGCTTCGAGTTTAGGCTGCACAGATACCCAGTCATCTACTTCGATAGTCAACAGCAATAATATACCACCGATTTTAATCAAATCATTAGCGGAAAAATCTTCAAATTCAACAGGACTATCCACAACATCTATTTGTTCAAAAACCTTTGCAGGGCAATTACAACCCAAGGGTCCACGAACAAATTCTTCTATTAATTTATCAGATTGTATTGTTTTCATATTGCTCTCTAATCAAGTTATATATTAAATTTAACCTAGCTTGTAACCTAGTGTTATCAGGCTTAAACAAAAGGGTAATACCTTACTAATCATTAAGCAATTTAAAGCTTCCACAAAGATTATCAATCATCCTTTCTGTTACCTTCCGTACCGTACGTGTTTCTCAAAAAAGATTCGGCACGTGCACCGAGATACACATAGATACCCAGGCCAACCAATAAACCAACCGCAGAAAACATCATCCACACGGCAGCCAGTATATTTTCGCCATTACCCAATGCCGATTTAAACATTAGCAAAAGCGCTTCGATAGAAACTGCGATTAATATTGCCGCAATAAAACGGGTAATCGTACGACGCGTGGAACTGTGCCTAAAAATATCCTTATGCATCAGCACTTCTTCTTCGATTGTCGTTTTGCCTAGATCGAAAATCGCTAATGCCAGCGTTAAAAATATTATTACGCTGAACGGTTTAAGGTAGATAGAGTCACTATCACTCATTTCACTACCCAGTTCACTAAGCATATCGATGATTTCGCTAAACGCAAAAAACAGCAGTACACCAACAACAGTGAACAGACCAATAGCGATTATACTGTATATAATTTTAAACAACGGATTAAAACGACCGCGCAAACTATCACCCATAAGAAACTCGATGATTTCACGTAAATCGATATCGATAACAACATATATGTTATCAGCCTCACTACACAGGGTAACAGCAGATATACAAAGATGCCTGCCAATATTTGAAAAATAAGGTTTGCTTATGGTGACATCTACGTCTTGCTGATTTTTAGCTTTTATAAAATACGGCCGCAGGCTTCGATCGGTACCGACATCATGACCTTTAGAAAATGGCTTACCATTTTTTTTCAAAATCGGGCTAAGTTGTTTGCCATCGTTATCCAGCAGATAGATATGATCAACAAACGGATAATACTCTACTATGGAAACGATGGCTTCAGATAAAGCTTCTTCCTCATCACAGAGTCGCTTACCGACTATACCGGTAGCAATAGAGGCCAGCAATTCTCGTATCTCGTTACCATATTCATGGTAACGCTCAATGACACTGAGATAACTCATTTCAGACATGGTACACCTCCAGTTATGAGAGTGGATTTATAGCTTGCAGGTATACAGTTATTTAACTCATCAATACAGTAATTGATCTCTAACTAACTGCGAGAAATTCATAAAATGCCACCAATATTATGTTCTTAATAACACAAATTCTTGTCATCAAGGTGTTTCATCGTCCTCATCAACCATATGGTTTATTTCTAGCCACATTACATTAATAATCGCAAAAGAGGCTGCGAGCAAAACGCCTAATAACCAGGTGAAATACCACATAATATTCTCTCTTTTCTAATAAAGTGAATGACTATTCTGTTCGATATGCTTTTGCGTTATACGTCCCCACATGGCACGATAACACCAAAGGGTGTAAGCTAAAATCATCGGCATAAATACTGCAGCAGCCCACATCATTACCGTTAATGTGTATTGACTGGATGAGCCGTTATAAATTGTAATGCTGTCGTTCACAACGGTTGATGACGGTACTAAAAATGGAAACAGTGTAGCTCCAGCCGTTACCATAACCCCTATTATTGCCACTGAGCTACCCAAAAATGCCAAACCTGGCGAGCTGCCTGCATTACGGCTGGCTATGACTAATCCTATAAGCCCTGTTAATGGCAAAGCAAGCATGTGCCAATTATCATAAATGTTTAACCATAGCCCTTCGCCATACAAAACAGTACCCGCAGACCCCATACTATAACCGTTTATGCCCATCAACCATATACCAGCCCCGATAAAAGACAACATGGCAACTAATGAAGCGGAAAATGCAAACGATGATAACCGTTGTTTCACAATACCCTCGGTTCGCAACGATGCATATACGGAACCGTGCAGCACAAGTAATGACAAACTAAGCACACCACTTAATAGCGCAAAAGGATGCAACATACCAAGCAACGTACCCGAAACAAATGCCCGCTCAAATTCGTCAAAATAGAACGGCATGCCTAAAAATAAGTTGCCAAATGCAACACCAAACAAAAAGGCTGGAATGACGCTACCTACAAATATACACCAATCCCAAAAAGCACGCCAACGTACATCCTCTATCTTGCTACGATAGTCAAAACCTACTGGACGTAAAAACAAAGCATACAAAATCAACATTAAGGGCACATACATTAATGAAAATGCTGTGCCATAAACCGGCGGCCATGCAGCAAAAACAGAACCTGCAGCCAACACAAACCACACTTGGTTGCCGTCCCAATGTGGGGCAATAGAATTAATCAAAATACGTCGCTCTGTATCCGTCTTTGCCGCAAATGGCAACAACACACCGACGCCGAAGTCGAAACCGTCAGTCAACGCAAACGCAATGAACATGAATCCAATCAGAATCCACCAAAGTAATTGTAAAGTTTCTAAATCTGGCATAGGTTACTCCCGACTTATTTTAATGGCTCAGCCAACAGGTTGTTATCCTGTAGGTTATTTTCGAAATGATAATTACCCGTGTGTAAGGAACTTGGCCCAAGCCGTGCAAACTTCATCATTAGATAAATTTCTACAACAATCAAAAAGACATAAAATATTAAAAATCCGGCCAAACTAAAATACAAGTCACCCACTGTTAACGTCGAGGCACTTAAGAAGGTTGGCAATATTTCACCTATGCTCCAGGGCTGTCGCCCATATTCCGCAACTATCCAGCCTGCTTCAACTGCAATCCAAGGCACCGGCAATGAAATGAATGCCATTTTCAATAACCAACGCTTCTCCGTTATTCCTCCACGAATATTGGTAAAAACAAATGACAGGCCAAAAATCAGCAACATCCAAAAACCACATGCAACCATCAATCGGAATAACCAGAACAAAACAGGCACATTAGGTACTGTATCTAAAGCCGCTAATTTTATTTGTTCATCTGTTGCGTCAACAACGTCATAAGTGTACCGTTTTAATAATAACGCATAACCCAGGTCAACTTTTAATCGATCAAAAGTTTCAAATTCTTCATCCGTTGCGCTACCCTCACGCACAAGTTCCATTAAACGATAGGCTTCTATGCCTGAGCGAATTCGTTTCTCACTACCTATTACCAGCTCTTTGATGCCAGGCACTTGCTGATCTAGTGACCGCGTCGCAACTAATCCCAATACAAAAGGTATTTTGAGGGCATAATGTGTCTCTTGGTCATCCATTGATGGTAAACCTACAACAGTGAAAGCTGCTGGTGCTTCCTCAGTTTCCCACTCAGCTTCAATAGCGGCCAATTTCATTTTCTGAACTGCGCCAGCCTCATAACCACTTTCATCGCCAAGTAAGATAACCGAGCAAATTGATGCAAAACCAAAAGCCGCTGCAATTGCAAAAGATCGGCGAGCGAATGCCAAGTCTCGCCCTTTAAGTAGATACCAAGCTGATATTGAAAGCACAAACATTGACCCGGTAACATACCCTGCGGCAACCGTATGAATAAATTTAACCTGAGCTACAGGGTTGAGCAAAAGCTCTGAAAAACTTGTTAATTCCATTCGCATAGTTGCGTAGTTAAATTCAGCACCAATCGGATTCTGCATCCAGGCATTAGCAACTAATATCCATAAAGCGGACATATTAGAGCCTATCGCAACTAGCCAGGTCACTGTTAAATGCTGCACTTTTGAAAGCCGATCCCAGCCGAAAAAGAAAAGACCAATGAAAGTTGATTCCAGGAAAAAGGCCATCATGCCTTCTATGGCGAGAGGTGCGCCGAATACGTCACCTACATAATGTGAAAAGTATGCCCAATTCGTACCAAACTGAAACTCCATGGTTAGGCCAGTGGCAATACCAAGGGCAAAATTAATGCCAAATAACTTACCCCAGAAACGGGTCATGTCTTTATAGATCTGTTTGCCTGTCATAACGTAAACAGACTCCATGATGGCTAACAGAAATGTTAAACCTAACGTAAGAGGTACAAAGAGAAAATGGAAAAGAGCGGTTAAGGCAAATTGCAGCCGAGATAAATCTACAACTTCTTCAATAATCATATAAATTACTTCCTATACATTTTAACAATTTATATTATTAAAACCCTGTTATTGCCTGACAACAAAGACACAGAGTAATTATTGATTCCACTACCTTATAATACAACGGAAAGACGAAAAAAATAACCGCGAAAATAATAGCACAATTTCAAACGCAGTTTTAAATTTTATTCAATAACACGTAAAACTTTTTTTAAAAATATTATCTTGAGCATGCCTTTTCAAAAGGGAACGAAACCCTTTACACAATATCAAAATAAACTACAAATAAGCAGTGTTAAAAATTCGGCGTCTCAGGCGCATCCTTGAATAACTGTAAGCTGTCGAGAATTTCTTGCTTAGCTTCTTCTACGCCGCCCCAGCCACCAATACGCACCCATTTTCCTTCATCTAAATCTTTATAGTGTTCAAAGAAATGTGCTATCTGATTCAGCATCTCTTCAGGTAAGTCTCTATAACTATCAACTTTACGATATGTTTTGCATAGTTTATCGATGGGTACTGACAGGACTTTAGCATCATCACCTGCCTCATCAGTCATCAACAGAACACCGACTGGTCGACACTGTATAACTGAGCCGGATATTAGCGGCACTGGTGACAGAACTAATACGTCAACGGGGTCACCATCTTTAGATAACGTATGTGGAACATAACCATAATTACAAGGATAATGCATCGCCGTAGACATAAAACGATCGACAAACATCGCACCCGTTTCTTTATCCAATTCATATTTTACTGGATCCGAGTGCGCAGGGATTTCTATGACTACATTTATTTCGTTTGGTACATTATTGCCTGAGCTTACTCTATCTAGATTCATGAAATTTCTCTATTTTATTAAGTTCGTATTATTAGTGGTTAGCGTATCGTCACTACAAAAAAATCGCGGTACATGACCGCGATTTTTTAATTGATAACGATTAGTTTTTTATCTACTAGCTCATTATCAATGTCCATCGTCTGCAGGGCGGTCATCCTTAAACATTCTCCAACCACTCACCATGGTACTGATTAATGATTGACGTGACATGATATCTTCACGAATAGCAACGTAGATATGCATAAGCACAAACATGAGAATAAACCACATTCCCAAATGATGAAAAGTATGAACATCCTGACTTTGACCAAACAACGGAATCAACCATCCGCTGAAATAGGTAAATATCCAGCTGTCATATCCTGCACCTTCACCATACAAGGCCAATCCGGTAAAAATCATAAATACCGCGCCCCATACAAAAAAACCAAACATGAAAAGAACAGCCATCGGATTATGCCCAGTATATTTACGTGGCTCCTTCACGATGAACATATACCACTTGGCTTCATGCCAAACACCTTCCCAGAAACTTGCGCTGAGTAATGGTGGCATAAACAACTGCCTTGCGTGATGGTTACCTACAATCGCCCAATATAATCGCCCCAAAAATCCAACGATAAATATCCAGGCCGATGCGAAATGCACAAAACGAATATAACCCATTAAATAATTAGCTTCTCCACTGTAACCGCCACTCGCCTCACCCGGCATCGTAGGGAGAGGCGAGCCGATTAAATACCCCGTAACAGCAAGCAAAATTATCGCCAAGGCATTAATCCAGTGCCAGATGCGCAAAGGCGCTTCGTACACATAGATAGCTGGTTCAGAGTGGGCTTGTGTTGCCATTGTTGTCATAGCACAGCCTCCCTTTATGAACCAATAGGCCCCGTTCTAACGACCGCCAATTCTTCACCCGTTTCTTCACTCATAACATGTGTAGAACAGGCAAGACATGGGTCAAAGCTATGTATAGTACGCAAGATCTCAACCGGCTCATGTGGCACTTCGACTTTCGTACCCATCATCGCTGCCTCAAATGCACCAATATTACCAGCTTCATCACGCGGCGAGCCGTTCCAGGTTGTTGCTACGATACACTGGTAATTTTCAATCTTGGTATCTTTAATCTTAATCCAGTGCGCCAATGCACCACGAGGCGCCTCGGTCCAACCTACGCCTTTAGACTCTGCAGGCCAATCTTTTGGATCCCACATTTCACCACCGTGGGTCGACTCGTCACCATTTTTGATAGTAGTCATCAGCTTATCGAAGAAGTACAACTGTTGGTCGGCCGCCCATGCCGATTCCAAAGCACGTGCTGCGGTACGCCCTAATGTCGAGAAAAGAGCAGAAAGCGGAACATCAAGCGTTTTCAGCGTCATCTTGATCTGCTCAGTCCAGTACTCATGGCCACTGGCATAACCAATGACATAACGAGCCAGAGGCCCAACTTCCATCGCATGACCTTTCCAGCGAGGCGCTTTAATCCAAGAATAAGATGCAGATTCATCGAGTTCTTCAATGTTCTGAGGCGTACCTTTTGCTGTACTGACATCAAAATCAGGATCAGTAATACCATCCCAAGGGTGCAGACCTTTAACACCTTTTGGGTACTTGTACCAGGAGTGCGGAACAAATTCCTGAATCTCATCTGGGTCACGGTGATCAACTGGGTGAACTTCGTCAAAGTTACCATTAATGATAGCGCCACGAGGCATCATCATATTTCCTTCTGAAAAATCATTTGCCTTATCAGGGATATCACCATAAGCCAAGATGTTGGAACCCGAGATACCACCACCATATAACCAACCTTTATAGAACTGGGCAATAGCTAAAATATCGGGAATATAAACATTATCAACAAAGGTTTTTGTTTGTTTAATAATTTCGTGTACCTGATTCAGGCTCACCATATTCAGTGCGCCGACAGCACCCGTGCCATCAATATTAATTGGGCATGGTACACCACCAACCGTCCAGTTCGGATGCGTATCTTTACCGCCGAAAAYRGTGYGWRKTTTSAYRAWYTCTTTYTGSAAATCCARMGCTTCAAGRTAATGSGTYACTGCCATCAAATCTGCTTCGGCAGGAAGCAGATAGGCAGGGTTCGTCCAGTAACCATTCTTGAATGGGCCTAATTGACCTGATGCTACAAACTTCTTCAAACGGTTCTGCACATCACGAAAATAACCCGGCGAAGATTTTGGATGGTGCGGAGAAACCTTATGCTGCAACGCAGAGGTAGCTTTTGGGTCTGCTTTTAGTGCATTGATAGGATTTACCCAGTCCAGCGCATGCAAGTGATAAAAATGCACGAGATGATCATGTATCTGCACAGACAACTGCATAATGTTACGAATACTGTTGGCATTTTCCGGTATATTAATCCCCAGCGCATCTTCTACAGCACGGACGGATGTTAATGCGTGAGTACCCGTGCATACACCACAGATACGCTGTACAAACGCCCATGCATCGCGCGGGTCACGGCCTTTTAAGATTACTTCCAGACCACGCCAGATTGTTCCTGACGAAACCGCATTAGTAATGATATTGTCTTTATTAATGTTAACTTCAGCACGCATATGACCTTCGATCCGGGTAACCGGATCGACAACGTGGCGCGTGCCAGAATTATCTAATGTATAACCATTAGGAGTTTGAATGACGCTCATTATTCCTGGTCTCCTTTTTGTTGTGTGCGCTTAAGGGCTGAAACTGCAGCGTGTGCCGCGACCGCGCCACCGACTACAGTAGCTGCTGCGATACCGACCTCATCAGCGTTGGATTCGATACCAAACTGATGAATGCCTGACAGGCGATTATAGAAACCACCCTTATCCCAGAAGCCATCTTCAGAACAACCAATACATGGGTGGCCCGCCTGAATAGGGAACGACAGCCCACCATTCCAGCGAATCGTCGAACAGGCATTATAAGTCGTCGGACCTTTACAACCCATCTTATATAAGCAGTAACCTTTACGCGCAGCTTCATCATCCCATTTCTCAACAAATTGACCTGCATCAAAATGAGGACGACGGTAACATTTATCGTGAATACGCTGACTGTAAAACATTTTCGGACGACCCTGACGATCGAGTGAAGGCAGCCTTTCAAAAGTCAGAATATAAGTTATAACCGCAGTCATCACTTCAGCAATGGGAGGACAACCAGGCACTTTAATAATTGGCGCATTACCAATATCAGGGACTTTGTGGATAGGCGTAGCGCCCGTTGGGTTAGGAGAAGCCGCTTGCACACAACCCCATGAAGCACAAGAGCCCCAGGAAATAATTGCCATCGCATGCTTTGCAACATGCCTTAACTGCTCTGTGTATGGCTTGCCGGCGATAATACAAGACATGCCACCTGTGTGCTCTTGTTCTAAACCCGGATTACCTTCACAGGCAAGAATAAATTTTCCTTTATGCTCTTCCACAATTTCATCAATAATTGCTTCAGCCTCATGCCCCGCTGCAGCCATAATAAGCGAATCGTAATCCAGCGAAATCATCGAAAGAATAACGTCTTTTGCCAACGGATGCGCCGAACGAATGAAGGATTCTGAACAACAGGTACACTCCAGCCCATGTAACCAAAGTACCGGTATACGTGGTTTGGTTTCCATTGCATTTGCAATTTCACCAGCATAAGCGGGACTGAGACCCATGGCCGCTGCCGTTAAACTACAGAACTTTAAAAAGCTACGCCGGGTAATGCCCTGTCGGCGCATTACATCATAAAAAGTTTCGGTCATCGAAATTTCCCCCCTTGCGGTTTTTATACTCGATACTTCGGATATTAGCATAAACAATGCCAATAACATTAGAAACATAAAAAACATAAATTTAACTGGGAGCTTAGTATTCCAACCGACTGATTTAAGTACACATGAGTACCACTATCAATTACCAACTGGTTAGCTACTTTGTATACGGCCACTCACAATAAAAATTTACATTTCGACAATTATGTTTACAATTTGTAATAAATGTGTAATATTACTTACCATCTGCAATTTTTTTATATATAAACCATGGCAAATCAAGTACTTATTCTGGGCATCGGCAACATATTATGGGCCGATGAAGGCTTTGGCGTTAGGACAGTAGAACAGTTAAATCAGCACTATGCGTTTGAAGACAATGTAACTGTTATGGATGGTGGCACGCAAGGAATATACTTGGCCCAATACGTCGAACAAGCTGATATCTTAGTCGTGTTTGACGCGATTGATTACAGCCTGAAACCCGGCGAAATGAAACTGATAGAAGGCGACAACGTTCCTAAGTTTATGGGCGTCAAAAAAATGAGCCTACATCAAACCGGGTTTCAAGAAGTACTCATGATAGCAGACATGCTGGAACGCTACCCTGACTATCTATTACTCGTAGGCGTTCAACCTGTCGATTTAGAAGATTTTGGTGGCAGCTTACATGAGATAACGCGCCAGCAAATCGAGCCCGCCATCGCAGCAGCATTAAAATGGCTAGAGCAATTTGATGTTCACGCAACAAAACGTAAAACACCGTTGGATGCTGAACACCTACTCGCAGGCAACGAAGTTAACATAGCTGAGTATGAAAACAATCGTCCCTCAGCCGAGGAAGCAAGCCGAATCGGTGATGATCGTGTACTCAATTCAACAGAGTTCACTATTGAATACAAACCTCACCCACTTGACCCTGAAGACGTAATCGGCTGCGATGTCGATCATAGAGGGCAGTACTAATGTGTATCGGCTTACCTATGCAAATTAAGGAAAAGGGTTTTGGCTTTGCCATATGTGAAGGCATGGGCATTTCTCGGGAAGTCGATACACTACTGGTTGGCGACCTCCCTATCGACACATGGGTGCTGGTGTTTCTCAACAGCGCCAGAGAAGTACTCACTGAAGATAATGCAAATAAAATTAGCGCTGCAGTGAAAGCCGTTGATATGATTATGGAATCCGATGGAAACATGTCGTCTGATGGCTTAAACATGGATTCCATCGAAGCATTATTTGCCGACCTGGTCGACCGCGAGCCACCCAAACCAGCCTCACTTATTGCCTTTGAGCAGAGCCAGAAAAAACTTAAAACCGAAAAAACACAATAGAGATTTACGATATGCCATCCACACTCATTAAAGCGATGATCGAGCAATACAACTACCCTGTATTGAATGAGACACTGATAGATGAATACATTCAGTCAAAGGAAGAATGTGTATTGTTCTTTACCGAAAACCCGACTCGATTTCCAGAAAGCGACGATGTCGCCATGATCCTGCCTGAACTGGTCACCGAATACGGTAATCGCTTTAGTGCTGCGGTCATTTCGCAAGACTCCCAACGAAAACTACAGGCACGTTATGATTTCAAAGAATGGCCAACACTGGTTTTCTTACGAAAAGGCGAATACCTTGGCGCCATCAGTCGTGTGCAGGACTGGAATGACTACATCATGCAAATAAACGATTTTTTAACTGCTGGGCCAAAAAAAATACTTGGCATTGGCGTTCCTATCGAAACATCTTCAGCCACCGGCTGCAGCTAATTTAGGCAACAATTCATGAAAAAAATAGAAATCCCCGTAATGATAGAATCCGCATCTATAGCAGCGGCCGCTGTAACAGGCCCTGGCTCGCAACCTGCCGATAGCGATGGAGCTGAAATGAACTTCATGGACATGCCTTCTGGCATGACAACCTTTGAAGCACCAATGATACCGGAAGTCGAAGAGGCAGAAGGTCTGGAACCCGCTATCGCAATGACCGAAGGTATCTTGGATGCTTTAAAAGCATTCAAAACCGGCGAAAAAGCTTGTGTCATCAGCCTCGACCATCTCGATGAAAAAAATCGTGATTTTTATAATCAATTGCTTGGCGATGGTGAAGTAAGCGTGCAATGCAGCGGTGACATCAACGCAAAAATTCAGGAATCTGTTTTAGCCGGTGTCTGGCGAGTGCAATACATGGATAGCCATGAAAACATCGTCAAAGACACTATTGAAATCGCAGATATCCCTGGCATCGTCAGCGAACTGACCTTTCAGAATGCCGCTGAAAAGCTCGATGTTACCCAACTTAAAATCCCAGAAGATGTATACAATGCCGCACCGCTATTAACTGAGATCAGCGACAAGCTTCCAGAACACACAACTGACAATGAACCCCATGTGATAAACCTGTCCCTGTTACCGCACACCGAAGAAGACATCAAATACCTGTCCGATAGTCTAGGCATCGGCCCAGTTGTTATCCTGTCACGCGGTTACGGCAACTGCCGCATCAGCAGCACAAAAACCAAGAATGTCTGGTGGGTGCAATACTACAATTCACAGGACACACTGATACTCAACACTATTGAAATAAGCCATGTACCTAACGTCGCATGCGCTTCCCAGGAAGACCTTGACGACAGCGCAGAACGCCTGGATGAAATCCTCGCGATATATCGTTAAAGATCATGGCAAAAGACTTAGACATGAATGAACAACATCTCCCCGGATCGTTCGGTGGGGATGCCGATAAAATTGCTGATGACACGCGGCTAGAATGCAAAATATGTTGGTATGTCTACGACCCGGAAAAGGGCGATGATTACTGGCAAATATCTCCTGGCACGCCTTTTTCACAACTTCCTGAGCACTGGTCATGCCCTGAATGTGACGGCAAAAAAGTGGATTTCATGGTGCTTTAATCATGACTGCACAACGACCCATTAGCGATACCCCAGATAGCACGCCGGTCGTGGTTAATCCTGCTGCA
>NVSH01000041.1 GCA_002401185.1 Gammaproteobacteria bacterium
GAGAAAATACTTTATCAAAGCAAACATTAATCCTTACACGCTCGTTAACGATAGTCAGTGGGGCCGGGCATAAGTAAGTACGGATGCAGTATTGGTGTTAGGGCGATTTTTTTACTGATAAGAAGGATAAATACACTTTGAGTAAAGAGGTCGAGCTGGAATGCTACTTAAAGGCATCTCTATTAATTGTATGTGCGTGCTTCAGGTCACGTAGAGGCCGCAATCAATTAATAGAGGTGTCCTTAAGGTTTAAATACTAAATACATGTCTGTAGTATATGCACATTTTAAATATATCGGAGCAAGCGCCTAATGGGCAGAGCCTATCAAAATCGTAAAGACTCAATGGCAAAAACATCGGATGCCAAAGCCAGGGTCTACAGTAAGTATGGTCGTGTCATCTATGTTTGTGCGAAAGAAGGCGGACTTGATCCTGCGGGTAATTTAGCGTTACGTGGTCTGATTGAGCGGGCAAAGAAAGACCAGGTGCCTACCCATGTTATCGAAAATGCGATTAAAAAAGCGGAAGGTGGTGCTGGTGAGAATTTTTCTGTTGCGCGCTATGAAGGTTATGGACCAGGTGGTTGTATGGTGATTGTCGATTGCCTTACCGATAACCCTAATCGTACGTTTGGTGATGTGCGTCAGTGTTTTACCAAAACAAAAAGTAAAATAGGTACTGAAGGTTCAGTTATACATATGTTTGATCACGACGCTATCTTTGTTTTTAAAGGCGAAGAAGAAACGGTACTTGATGCTTTGTTAATGGAAGATGTCGACGTAACCGATATCGAACAAGATGGCGAACAAATAACGGTGTTTGCACCTCATACTGAATATTTCAAGGCCAAACAGGCATTGTTAGCAGCTTTTGGTGAGGTGACGTTTGAGGTTGATGAGATTCAGTTTTTGCCCAAAAGTAGTTCACCAGTCTCAGCTGATGATGGCGAGATGTTTGAGAAGTTTTTAGATATGTTGAATGATTTAGACGATGTACAGAATATTTATCATAACGCCGAGGTTTAATACCAGCAGGCCGTCATTACTTTTCTATATATTCAATCAAACTAAAATAATATAACAAAGCATAGCGATGATAACGGCGCCGACGATATTTAAAACGATACCTTCTCGAGCCATTATTTTAGTCGTAAAAAAGCCACTAGCATAGACGATACTATTAGGTGCAGTTGCTACCGGCATCATGAATGCGCAGCTGGCACTGATAGTAGCGGGTATCATTAATAACCTTGGGTCGATATCTGAACCCATTGCGGTAGCGGCTAACACCGGCATAAGTAATACGGTGCTGGCCGTATTGCTGGTGGTTTCGGTTAAAAAAGTTACCGCAAGACAGATGGCAAATATCATTGCCAAAACTGGCAGCGTTGATAATTCAGATAAGTTTTCAGCGAGCGTTGCACTTAAACCTGAAACACCAAATGCTTTCGCTAGCGTTATGCCACCGCCAAATAATAAAAGGATACCCCAGGGGATGGTTGTTGCTGTGTCCCAGTCGAGTAACTTTTCCTGTTGTCGGTCTTTATCCTGGTAACCAGCAGGAATGATAAACATAAGAATAACAGCGATTAATGCGACGGATGCATCATTAGCCGCGGGTAGATCAAACCAATGGCTCCATCCGCCGAAGGGCTCTTTTCTTGTTATCCATGCGATGGCGGTTATAGCAAAGATGCACATCACACGTTTTTCAATCGTGCTCCATCGACCTACCTTGGGCATGTCGAAACCGCCACGGTATGTCAGGTTTCTTGTTAACCATAACCAGGTTATCGGGATCATACAGATTACGACAGGAATGCCCCACGTCATCCATTCAGTAAAACCGATGTTTTTGTTGAACTGTTGTTCATAGACCTGCATGAATACCAGGTTAGGCGGTGTGCCAATTGGCGTGCCTATGCCGCCTATGCTAGCTGCGAATGCGATGCTCAATAGTAAGGGTGTCGCGAGTTGTTTGTCTTTAGCTTGATTCGCCACGGCCAACGCCACGGGCAATAACATGAGTGTGGTGGCCGTGTTTGATATCCACATACTTAAGGTGGCGGCGGTGACCATAAAACCAAGTACCAGTTGTTTGCTGCTGGTATTACCAAACAGGTTAACCATGAACAGGGCAAGTCGTCGGTGTGCGCCGCTGCGTTCCATGGATTTTGACAGGATGAAGCCGCCGAGCAAGAGTAAAATGAGTGGGCTACCGTAAGATTGACCGACTTCGTTAGCGGTTAGTACACCGCTGATTTGGAAAATGGCCAGAGGAAGCAGGGAGGTGACTGGGATAGGGACAGGTTCAAAGACCCACCAGATAACACAGATGATGGCTACGGCCGCAGTGATGGCTAATGTAAAATTATTGTCGGAATTTGATGTATCTATTATCGACAGGTACATCAACAGGGCGAAAAAAGGGCCGGCGAACAGCGTGATGTTTTTTATGTTCACGTGTGGATTTAATTCGTTACTAGTCCCATGAAAAAGCCTCATCTGGTTTTGCAGCAGGGCGGTGCTTTAACTGTAAGCCCTGCAGAAAATTACGTAGGATTTGATCTTTACAGGCGCGGTAATGCTTATGGCCAGCTTTACGGAAGAAGGCGCTTAGTTCGTGTTTGCTTATGGGAAGACCGGCGGATTCTAAAATGGCTAAGGTCTCTTCTTCTTTCAGGTTGAGCGCGATCTTTAATTTTCTAAAGATAATGTTATTGGTTAGTCGTTTTTCGGGGTCGGGCTGAGGGCCGTCTTTTTTCCCGCGTTTATCATTGATTAAACCATTTAAAAAACTGGCAAGTTGAGAGTCATTGCAGGTCTGATAATTCGGGTCGTCATCTTTTTTTAGCCAGTTGCTAATTTGTTCACGGCTGACGTCGCTTTCAGCTAAGCCAAATATAGTGATCATTTTTGCATCATTGATATCGAAGATATAACGTATTCTTCTTAGGATGTCGTTGTTCGTCATGCGTTTAGTACACTCTTGAAAGTTAGTTTACAGTGGCCAAAGTTTAAAACCGAGTAGGGCGAATTGTATGGTTAATAAAATACATAAAACAGTGGTCATCGTGTAAAACGGCTGTTGTTTTAGATTAAAACCCATATGGCGCAGTTGTTTGATACCGATAAAGACGCCCGCCGCGGTCAGGAAAAAAGCGCATTCATTGATGATGAGCAAGGTCAGCAGGGGTAAGGCCGTATCACCATCAGCACCAGGTTGACTTCCTCCGGTGATGACGAGCGAGAGAAAAAGGCCAAGTGCCAGAGCGAGGTATGGAAAGTTAATCGTTTTCATTCGGGTATTCTTTCATAAATCACACTGGGAATCTTGGTTTATTCAATCGTAAGGCWACGGCATTGTCTTAATGACAGGTTTCCAGTTGTTATCTACGGTAAACTTCTTTTTCCAGTAGCTAACAAATATTTCGTTATGGCCGTTCAGTGGTATCCCGGGCACATGAATAAAGCCCGCCGCATAATTAAAGAATCGATGACTGATGTTGATCTGGTGATTGAAGTTATGGATGCGCGCATTCCTTTTAGTAGTGAAAACCCWWTGRTGGCTGAACTGCGTCAGCATCGCCCATGTATTAAAATATTAAATAAGAGCGACCTGGCTGACCCTGACATTACAAAATTGTGGTTATCGTATTTTGAAAAAGAGCAGGGCGTAAAAGCGCAGGCTTTGTCGGTACAGGACAAATCAAGAACAAAAAATTTACCTCAACTTTGTCGTAAGTTATTGCCTGGACGAGGCTCAGCGGTTAAACCGATACGTATCATGATTATGGGCATACCCAATGTTGGCAAGTCCACATTAATCAATACGTTGGCAGGTAAAACCTTAGCTAAGGTGGGCGATGAGCCTGCGATTACCAAAATGGTTTCATCTGCACAACAGCGGATAATTATAGAAGGTGGCATAACATTGTCAGATACCCCGGGTATCTTGTGGCCGAAGATCGAAAATGAAAGTAGTAGTTACCGTTTAGCGGTGACTGGTGCGATTAAAAATACAGCGATAGACTTTGAAGATATAGCCTTATTTGCAGCAGATTATTTAATTGATACATACAGCGATAGAATCGTTCAGCGTTATAAATTAAAACAGTGTCCTGAAAAAGGTTTTCAATTACTTGAAGATATTGGTCGTAAACGGGGTTGTCTACGCGCTGGCGGTGTTATCGATATTCAACGTGCCTCTGAAATTCTTATTCATGAAATACGAAGTGGTGCTTTAGGTAAAATAAGTTTCGAAACGCCAGCAATGATCTTGCACGAAACATGCATTAAGGAGGACGATCAGGAGGACGATCAGGACGAGGAATAAGTAAGACTCAATACGCCATAGTCAGCCTGATTTAAACCAAACTCCTTATTAATCGTCTGGTTTTCTTGATATGTTTGGGCGCCTTAGGTGATGTATGTTCTTCTATACCGATTTCATGATGGTGATTAAATGCATAAGCGATGAATTTTGGCGTATTGATGCCGCCAACGATGGCGCCGCATAGAAATACTAAACATAAAAAAACAAGTCTTAATACTTTCTCAACCATAGCGACACCTTTGTAATCAATTTTTTCACATTTGTCGTGTACTTGTTTAAATATAGCAATAAGCAAGCCAGCTTAAATAAATGTTTAAATATCAATTGGTTAAAAATTAAGTGTATCGGTGGCTGTTATTGTTTTGTAGTAAAGTGTAAAAAATTCTGATAGTTAAGGTGGGCGTGGAAACATGGCGTCTACCCACATGTTCTGGTTTGTCTGTGATCAAAAATTATTATAGGTGTTTCATTAGATGAAGGGTTTGTGCGCTTGGCGCAGGTATTTGTGTGAGCGCATTTCGATGAGTCGGCTGCTGGTTCGGTGAAAAGCAAAAKCAAGCATWTYRCCCTTRTAGAGATTRTYKGGAGGTTGGCTKGCACTKACAATRAGYTTAACGTTTCTRTCATARAGYTCATCRATYARRTARATAAAACGTCGTGCTTTRTCATCWGAAAATGCRTCCATRACSGGKATATYRCTGAYAAWRACMGTACTAAATCGTTGTGCYAGYWCKATRTARTCYTGYGCTGCTCGWGGTGTKGWRCAAATGSTTTYRAARTCAAACCAGGCWATYTCRTCRCTRCAKCGYAMKGTYTGWATSTTTCTGTTCAGGATGGTTAGGGTTTTATTCTCGACCACCGTGGTAATAGAAAGCTCCTGCATTCGTTGTGCCAGCTGGTGAAAAATATCGTCTGTTAATGGACAGTAATAAACATCTGATTGTTCTAATAGGGAGGTTCGGTGATCGATACCACCGTCAAGATTAAAAACGTCAGTATGTGTTTTAATTAATTGGATCGCCGGTAGAAAACGCTCACGTTGTAAGCCTTTCAGGTAAAGATCATCGGGTACTCGATTTGACGTAGCGATCAGACAAATTTCATATTTGAACAATGCATGCAGTAGCTCGCTGAGTATCATCGCATCGGTAATATTAGTTACGATGAACTCATCGATACATAAAAGCTTGTATTTTTTTGAGAGACTTTTTGCAATATGCTGCAAGGGGTTTTTTTGCCTGTTTTGTTTTCTGCTCAAGGCGGCTAATTGCTCATGAATATCGAGCATAAAATGGTGAAAATGGATGCGACATTTTTTATCGATAGCTAATTCTTCGTAAAACATGTTCATCAGCCAGGTTTTTCCACGACCGACACCACCCCAAAAATATAAACCTTGAATGGGTTTAGGTTGATGTTGTCTGAAAGGTGACAGATTTATTAAGAAAGATAAAAAAGATGAACGTTTTGTTTTGGTAAGAGAGTGGCTGAGTGCTTCGAGTTTGCTGATCGCCTGCTCTTGCACTGCATCGTGAACCATATCGGGTTGCTTTAATGCTTTTTTGTATTGCTCAGTTATGGACATGTCTGCAGGCGTGTCATTATTTTTTTGTTAGTTTTAGCCGTGTCGATTGTTACGACGCTCGTTAAGTTACGATGTCGATTTTTATTTATGAGATTATATAGAAAAAAGGGTGATTTCGTTGTCGTAATTGGCTGATTTTGGTAGAATAATCTCCCGAGCAGACACAGTAAGATGAATCCATAGTTCGGATCACGTCAGTTCTTCCTCAAGCGATTGTATACCGATTTATGAACAGCGCTAATTATTCTTTATTTTTTTAACGTAACTTATTACTTACAGGACCTTTTCTTCATGACGCGATTTATTTTTGTTACCGGTGGTGTGGTTTCTTCATTAGGTAAAGGGCTCGCGTCTGCTGCTGTCGGCGCTATCCTTGAGAGCCGCGGTTTAAAAATTCGGATGATGAAACTGGATCCTTATATCAATGTTGACCCAGGAACGATGAGCCCATTTCAACATGGTGAAGTTTTTGTTACGGAGGACGGTGCTGAGACGGATTTAGACCTCGGACATTATGAACGTTTTGTTAGTACACCAACAGGTAAATCCAGTAATTTCACCACCGGTAAAGTGTATGAAAGTGTCATTCGCAACGAACGTCGCGGTGATTACTTAGGCGGTACGGTACAGGTTATCCCTCACATTACGGATGAGATTAAACGTCGTATCTATGCAGGTGCCGGTGATGCTGATGTTGTTATGGTCGAGATCGGCGGTACTGTTGGTGATATTGAGTCGTTGCCTTTTATGGAAGCCATTCGACAGATGTGGGTCGAACTTGGTCGTGAACGTGCCATGTTTATGCACCTTACATTGGTGCCTTATATTAAAACGGCAGGTGAAGTTAAAACCAAACCGACACAACATTCGGTAAAAGAGTTACGCTCGATTGGTATTCAGCCCGACTTGTTACTGTGTCGTTCGGAACAATTGTTAGCGGACGAAGAGCGAGCTAAAATTGCGTTGTTTACTAACGTACAGTCCAAAGCCGTCATTTCTGCAATCGATTTAGATAATATTTATAAACTGCCGCAATGGATGCATGATCAGGGTGTTGACGATATCATCGTCGAGCATCTAAAGCTTGATGTTAAACCGACTGATTTATCAGATTGGCAAAAAGTTGTTGAGGTAATGAAGAACCCTGCCCATGAAGTAACCGTCGGCATGGTCGGTAAATATGTCGAATTAACCGAGTCGTATAAATCATTAAACGAGTCACTTTCGCATGCTGGTGTGCATAATAATGCACGCGTTAAAATACGGTATATCGATTCTGTCGTATTGGAAGCAGGCAACATGTCTGCTTTAGAAGGCTTGGACGCTATATTGGTGCCCGGTGGTTTCGGTGATCGAGGTATCGAAGGTAAAATAGCCGCCATTCAATATGCCAGAGAAAACAAAGTTCCGTACCTGGGTATTTGTCTTGGTATGCAGTTGGCCGTTATCGAATTTGCACGTAATGTAGTGGGCTTAACTGATGCACACAGCAGTGAGTTCGATGCGGCGACAACGCATCCGGTTATCGCATTGATAACGGAATGGCAAGACGAAGATGGTCGTATCGAAAAACGCGATGCAAATTCTGACATGGGTGGTACCATGCGTTTAGGTGGGCAGACCTGTCAATTGTTAGCAAATACACTAGCGCATTCTGCTTATGGTGCAGACTCCATCATCGAACGTCATCGTCATCGCTATGAATTCAATAATCATTATCTGCAGCAATTAACCGATGCCGGACTGGTGTTCGGTGGTACATCGGGTGACGGGAGCTTGATGGAGATGATCGAGTTGCCTGGTGAAGGGGCCTTATCACATCCATGGTTCCTTGGCTGTCAGTTTCATCCTGAATTTACCTCGACGCCGAGAAAAGGCCACCCATTGTTTACGGACTACATTAAAGCTGCGTTAGCATATCAACATGCTGCTGTGGATGATGTTACACAAGCGATAGCTTAAGCCAGTAGAAGGAACAGATAAATGAAATTATGTAATTTTGAAGTAGGCCTAAATAAACCGTTATTTTTAATTGCCGGTCCCTGTGTCATCGAAAGTGAAAAAATGGCGATGGAAACGTCGACACGATTAAAAGAGATTACGACAAAACTAGGCATACCGTTCATCTACAAATCTTCTTTCGACAAGGCTAACCGATCTTCGGGCACCAGCTTTCGTGGACCGGGTATCGAAGAGGGGCTGCGCATCTTACAAAAAGTAAAAGATGAAGTGGGCGTGCCGGTATTAACCGACGTACATGAAGATACACCGATGGATGAAGTTGCCAGTGTTGTCGATGTATTGCAGACGCCGGCTTTTTTATGTCGGCAGACAAATTTTATATTAAAAGTAGCTGCTACAGGTAAACCGGTTAACATTAAAAAAGGCCAGTTTCTTGCACCAGGTGATATGAAAAACGTTATCGATAAAGCACGTTCTACAGGTAATGRAAATATCATGGCATGTGAACGCGGCGTATCATTTGGTTATAACAACCTGGTTTCTGATATGCGTTCGTTAGCTATCATGCGTGAAAGTCATTGCCCGATAGTTTTTGATGGCACCCATTCTGTGCAATTACCGGGTGGCCAGGGCACATCATCAGGTGGTCAGCGAGAGCATATACCGGTATTAGCACGTGCAGCTGTTGCAGTGGGTATATCGGGTTTATTTATGGAAACGCATCCCGACCCCGCTAAAGCACTGAGCGATGGCCCCAATGCTTGGCCATTACATAAAATGGAATCGTTATTATCCGTTTTGATGCAGATCGATGCTTGCGTTAAAGAAGGTACGCTGCATGAACTGGACCTGTAGCAAGTGCCGGTTACGTAAAACAAAAGAATTTATAAAATTTAAAAGTTAAGGAAAAAAAATGTCAAACATTAAAAAAATACATGCTCGTGAAATTCTTGATTCACGAGGTAATCCAACATTAGAAGCGGAAGTAACCCTGGAAAGTGGTGCTTTTGGTCGAGCTGCTGTGCCTTCAGGTGCGTCAACAGGCGCTCGTGAAGCGCTGGAACTACGAGACGACGATAAAACACGTTACATGGGCAAAGGAGTTATCAATGCTGTAAACAACGTTAACAGTGAAATCAGCGCTGCACTGATAGGTATGGACGGACAGGATCAGGCTGCACTCGACAATAAAATGATTGCTCTGGACGGTACGGATACAAAAAAACGTCTTGGCGCAAATGCACTGCTTGCTGTTTCATTAGCCGCGTCACATGCTGCTGCCAATGAAAACAAACAGGCATTATATGTACACCTGGGTAACGGTACTTATACCATGCCAGTACCGATGATGAATATTATTAACGGTGGTGAGCATGCAGATAACAGCGTCGACCTGCAGGAATTTATGATTCTTCCTGTTGGCGCGCCTAGTTTTAAAGAAGCGTTACGTTACGGTGCAGAAGTTTTTCATACCTTACGTTCTGTATTAGCAGCCAAAGGTTTTAATACCGCTGTCGGTGATGAAGGTGGATTTGCTCCAGATTTATCTTCTAACGAAGAGGCTATTGAAGTCATCCTTGAAGCGATAGAAAAAGCAGGTTTTAAAGCTGGTGAAGATATTTACCTGGGTCTGGACGCTGCGAGTTCTGAATTTTATGAAGATGGTATTTATCATCTGGCATCTGAAGGCAAAAAGTTTACTTCGGAAGAGTTCACTGACTACCTTGCGGGTTGGGTAGATAAGTACCCGATTATCAGTATCGAAGATGGCCTGGATGAAGCTGACTGGAAAGGTTGGTCTTACATGACAGAAAAGCTAGGTGATAAAGTACAGCTTGTCGGTGATGATTTGTTTGTTACCAATACCACTATCCTCCAAGAAGGTATCGATAAAAATATTGCAAACTCAATCCTGATCAAATTTAATCAGATTGGTACGCTAACCGAAACCTTGAGCGCGATCAGTATGGCGCATGACGCAGGTTACACATCGGTAATCTCACATCGTTCAGGTGAAACGGAAGATTGTACCATTGCAGATTTATGTGTTGCGACCAATGCCGGGCAGATTAAAACCGGTTCGCTGTCACGTTCCGATCGTATCGCAAAATATAATCAACTGTTAAGAATTGAAGAAGCTCTTGGTGATAAAGCTGTATACGCTGGTAAATCAGCGTTTAAACACCTGGGTTAATTGTCGCAAGATACAGTGATCTGGCTTAGTGAAAATAATTGCTCTTGTTTTATTGCTACTATTTATTTGGCTGCAATACAAAATTTGGTTGCAGGACGGTGGTATTCCTGAAGTTGTGCAATTGCAGCAGGAAGTGACAGAAGTAAAAACAGAAGTAAAAAAATTACAGGAACGTAATCTTTCTCTGGATGCCGAAGTGAAAGACCTTAAAAAAGGTCTGGATGCAATCGAAGAGCGTGCTCGTAGTGAAATGGGCATGATTATCGAAGGCGAGATTTACTACCAGGTTATTGAGCCAGTCACCAATACATCAAAAGATTGATAAATACACATTCACCACAGAGACACCGAGGGTATAAAGTTAATAATAGTTTTAAAAACAAAATAAACCTCGGTGTCTCTGTGGTGAAAACGCTTTTAAGACTTTATTGATAGATTATACAATGGCTTCTAATCTAAAGTTAAAACATGCCATATGGGCTATCGTACCAGCTGCTGGTATTGGTAAGCGTATGCGGTCCAATACCCCTAAACAATATTTGCAACTTAATGGGCGTCCTGTCCTTGAGTACACCATCAATGCATTATTACAAAATGAAAACATTGCAGGTCTTGTCATTGCATTGCAAACCGAGGATGTTTATTTTTCAGAAATTGTGATTGATTCAGACAAACCTGTACTGCGTACTGCCGGTGGTAAGGAGCGTGCAGACTCTGTGCTTAACGCTTTGAATGAACTTTATCGATACGAACGATTTGATAAAGACCATGACTGGGTTATGGTTCATGATTCTGTTCGAGCATGTCTAAGGCAGGCGGACATCGATAAATTAGTCGAAGATGTTGGTATTGATGAAAATGGCGGTTTACTTGCACTACCGGTGCGAGACACAATGAAAAAACAACATAACAATCGATTACCTGCAACAGTTGCTACCACAGTTGAGCGTGAAAACTTATGGCATGCGCTGACACCACAATATTTTCCTGCGGCTAAACTAAGAAACGCACTAAAGCAGGCGTTACGCGATGATCTGTTAATAACCGATGAATCCTCAGCGATGGAATTCGCTGGTTATTCACCTATGTTAGTCCATGGACATGAGGACAATATTAAGATAACGCGTCCAGATGATTTGCGCCTGGCTAGTCTGTATCTCAAGTCATTGCAGTAACGTTAAAGGCTTTAATACTAATGGAAAACGAATGAGTACTAGCAAAATAGCACCCTTACTACCATACCGTATTGGTCATGGTTATGATGTGCATCGTTTTGGTGACGGCGATACTATCATTTTGGGTGGTGTAAAAATTCCGTACAATCATGGGTTTATTGCACACTCTGATGGTGATGTTTTAATACATGCTTTGTGTGATGCATTGCTGGGGAGTATTGCCGCTGGTGATATCGGGCAACATTTTCCTGATACGGATGATAAATACAAAGATATAGAGAGCCGTTATTTGTTAGCGGAAACGAATAAGTTGTTATTGCAGGACGAATACTTGATCGGCAATATCGATATAACAATTGTCGCGCAATCACCAAAGATGTCACCTTATATTCTTGATATGCGACAGCAACTTGCCAAAGTTTTAAATATTTTTATTTCACAAATTAATATCAAAGCGACCACAACTGAAAAATTAGGTTTTACTGGAAGACAAGAAGGAATAGCCGTACACGCCATCGTTATTGTTTACTCAAACAAGCCTTAATGGATGAAAAACACATTTATTACTGTAAATACAGTGATAAATGCAATTATTTTAAAAAAACGGTTTACTTTAATTGAATTAAGTTTTATAACAACCATTCGGTTTTATACGTTACCAGCTGCGTATATTAAATACTGTATAAAATTTTATCTAAATTAGTGTCTCACAGAGCATATTAATAGATAAATGTTTTATAAAAATTCGCTACTCAAAAAACTGGTTAGTAATAATTAACAACAGTAATTGTTATAACAATATTAATCATCAAAAGGGCAATATGCATATGGTACCTCCTAAGAAAAAAGCAACAAAGAATAAAACCGCAAAAAAGAAAGCGTCAAAGAAAGCAGTAAAAAAAGTTGTACCTGAAAAGAAAGTTAAAGCAATAAAAAATGCTTTTACGAAATCACAGTTATATGCACGACTCTCTGAAGACACTGGCCTGGCACGGAAAGATATCGCTAAGGTTTTTGATACACTAGGTGATGTTATTCATGCTCATATTAAAAGCCGTGGTGCAGGTGAGTTTAAAGTTCCAGGTTTATTGAAAATCAAAGTAAACAAAAAACCTGCGACCAAAACTAGAAAAAATGTACCTAACCCATTTCGCCCTGGTGAGTTCATGGATGTGGCTGCTAAACCAGCGCGTAAAGTTGTTAAAATCCTACCTTTAAAAGCGTTAAAAGATATGGCTGCCAGTTAAAATACGTTAAAGCTTTGTATGATAAAAACCCTGTAAGACCATGTTTTACAGGGTTTTTTGGTTTTAGATGAAGCAGA